>NZ_JAKQYH010000085.1:0-941 GCF_022343545.1 Streptomyces arenae | reverse complement strand
GGATTGGGGTCTGCAACTCGACCCCATGAAGTCGGAGTCGCTAGTAATCGCAGATCAGCATTGCTGCGGTGAATACGTTCCCGGGCCTTGTACACACCGCCCGTCACGTCACGAAAGTCGGTAACACCCGAAGCCGGTGGCCCAACCCCTTGTGGGAGGGAGCTGTCGAAGGTGGGACTGGCGATTGGGACGAAGTCGTAACAAGGTAGCCGTACCGGAAGGTGCGGCTGGATCACCTCCTTTCTAAGGAGCACATAGCCGACTGCAAGCAAATGTCTTGCACGGTTGCTCATGGGTGGAACGTTGACTACTCGGCACCTTCTCAAAGTCTTCTGTCAGTACTGCTTCGGCGTGGAACACAGAGATGACGGAGAGAGAGTGTCGGGCACGCTGTTGGGTGTCTGAGGGAATGAAACCCCTCGATGTCGGCCCCAGTGAACTCCAGCTTTGGTTGGGGGTGATGGGTGGCTGGTCGTTGTTTGAGAACTGCACAGTGGACGCGAGCATCTGTGGCCAAGTTTTTAAGGGCGCACGGTGGATGCCTTGGCACCAGGAACCGATGAAGGACGTGGGAGGCCACGATAGTCCCCGGGGAGTCGTCAACCAGGCTTTGATCCGGGGGTTTCCGAATGGGGAAACCCGGCAGTCGTCATGGGCTGTCACCCGCTGCTGAACACATAGGCAGTGTGGAGGGAACGAGGGGAAGTGAAACATCTCAGTACCCTCAGGAAGAGAAAACAACCGTGATTCCGGGAGTAGTGGCGAGCGAAACCGGATGAGGCCAAACCGTATGCGTGTGAGACCCGGCAGGGGTTGCGTATACGGGGTTGTGGGATCTCTCTTTTACGGTCTGCCGGCCGTGAGACGAGTCAGAAACCGTTGATGTAGGCGAAGGACATGCGAAAGGTCCGGCGTAGAGGGTAAGACCCCCGTAGCTGAAA
>NZ_JAKQYH010000007.1:0-2159 GCF_022343545.1 Streptomyces arenae | reverse complement strand
TGCGCTGCTATGTGCCCTCCAGCCGCTTGAATCAGTGTCGGCGACGGTTGAGCGGATCGCCTGCTGGTCGCGGGACGAGCCGCCGGGCCCGGTCGGGCGCGGCGGCTGCCGTGTCAGGCGGCGACGGTGACCGGCGCGAGCTCCTGCTCGAAGAAGGCCGTGAGCTCGGCGACGGCCGGGTCGACGTACTCGCGCTTGTCGTACATGTCGACGTGGCTGGCGCCCTCGATCCAGTGCAGGTGTTTGGGTTCCTGCGCGCTGGTGAAGGCCTCGACGCCCATGTGCCTGGTGACGGCCTCGGTGCCGAGGATGATCAGCAGCGGGCGCGGGGCGATGAGGTGGATGAAGCGGAACGGGTCGAAGGCCGCGATGCGGTCGAGGCTGTTCCAGGTGAACTCCTGCGCCGAGCGCGGGTGCTGGGCGCGGTCGGTGCAGTAGTACTCGAAGCCCTCGAAACCGTGCCGGCCGCCCATCGCCCGGGCCTCCTCCGCGGTACCGGGGAAGATCGGGAAGGTGCCGACGCCCTCCCCGGCCGCCTCGGCGGTACGCGCGGCGGCCGCGGCGTCCAGCATCCCCTGGATCACGGCCGGGTCCTGGGTGCCGTCGGCGCCCTCGCGGAACTGGCGGCCGATGTCGGCCCCGCTCACGGTCGCGACGGCGCGGACGCGGTGGTCACCGGCGACGGCCGGGATCACGTAGCCGCCGGAGGCGCAGATGCCGAGCATCCCGATGCGGGCCGCGTCGACCTCGGCGCGCGTGGTGAGGAAGGACACGGCGGCCTTGAAGTCCTCCACGCGGTGCGCCGGGTCTTCCAGTCCGCGCGGCAGCCCGCCGCTCTCGCCCTGGAAAGCGGCGTCGAAGGTGAGGGCGGCGAAGCCCCGCTCGGCAAGCAGGCTCGCGTACAGGCCGGCGGCCTGCTCCTTGACGCCACTGGCCGGGTGRCCGACGACGATSGCRGGGAGTCCCGCCGCGGCGTCCGCGTCGCTCACGGTCTCGGGAAGGTGGAGGATGCCGGCGATCTCGACCCCGGCGCTGTCGAAGGTGACGTTGATGGYGTTCATGGCGCTCAGGTTGCGGCGTCRGGGRCTGCGGCAACAGCGGCAGGTTTCTGCCTGGGAAGAAAACTGCCCTCCCGCACGCGAGCCGGCACGCGAAGAATGGCCGMCATGACCACATCCGCAGATCCGAACGAGCTCGGCGCCTTCCTCAAGGCCCGGCGAGCGGACCTCGACCCGCGGCAGTTCGGCTTCGACGACGGCTYCCGGCGCAAGGTAGCCGGGCTGCGCCGKGAGGAGGTGGCGCAGCTCGCCGCGATCAGCGTCGACTACTACACCCGCCTCGAACAAGGCCGGGTCCAGGCATCCGCCGCTGTCCTGGCCACCCTCGCCCGCGCGCTGCGCCTGGACGACGACCAGCAGAGCTACCTCTACGCCGTCGCGGGCAAAAGCGACAGCCGGCCCCGGCGGCGTCGCCGCCCGCAGCAGCCGCGCCCCGCGATGCGGCGCCTGCTCGCCCACCTCACCAGCACTCCGGCCATCGTGCTCGGCAAGCGCATGGACGTGCTGGCCTGGAATCCCTCCGCGGCAGCGCTCTACCTCGACTTCGACACCGTGCCGGCGACGGAGCGCAACTACGTGCGCCTCGTCTTCACCCACCCTGTGCTGCGCGGGCTGCACGCGGAATGGGAGCACGACGCCCGAGACGCGGTCGCCGCGCTCCGCATGGCAGCCGCCGCCGATCCCGACGACCCGGAACTCGTGCGCCTCGTCGGTGAACTCTCCCTGCAGGACGAGAACTTCCGTACCTGGTGGGCCGAGCGCCGGGTCAACAGCGCCAGCTACGGCACCAAGCAGTACCGGCACGCCCTCGTAGGCGACCTCACCCTCGACTGCGACACCTGGACCGCCCCCGACGGCTCCGGCCAACGCCTCATGGTTCTCACCGCAGAACCCGGCAGCCCCTCCGACGATGCGCTGCGCATCCTGTCCTCCTGGACCGGGCCTGCCGCGGAGTCGACCAAGACAGGGCCACGGCGATGACCGAGTGGAGCCGGCAGCAGCTTGAGAGCCTGGATACGACGTGCTCACTCCTGCTCATGGCCGGCGACGGCGGGACGGACGGCCCGCAAGTCGAGATCGGCATGGTAGTCGTCGGCGGCG
>NZ_JAKQYH010000095.1:0-3891 GCF_022343545.1 Streptomyces arenae | reverse complement strand
TGGTGCGTTGCCGAATACGCGTTTGTATGTGTTGGACGGGGGGTTGTCGCCGGTTCCGGTGGGTGTGGTGGGTGAGTTGTTTGTGGGTGGTCCGCAGGTGGCGCGGGGTTATGGGGGGCGTGCGGGGTTGACGGCGGAGCGGTTTGTCGCGGATCCGTTTGTGGGGGACGGGTCGCGGATGTATCGGACGGGGGATCGGGTGCGGTGGTCGCCGTTCGGGGAGGTGGAGTTCTTGGGGCGGGTGGATGAGCAGGTGAAGGTGCGGGGTTTTCGTGTCGAGCCGGGTGAGGTGGAGGCGGTCCTGGCCACCCACCCCCGCATCCGCACCGCCGTCGTCGGCGTGGTCGGTGAGGGCACCGACCAGCGCCTGGCCGCCTACGCGGTCCCCGCCGACCCGGCCGACGGCATCCCGACCGTGGGTGAACTGCGCGAGCATCTGCGACACGGACTGCCGGACTTCATGATCCCGTCGTACTTCACCGAACTGTCCGCGTTGCCGTTGACCCCGAACGGCAAGGTCGACCGCGGCCGCCTGCCGGCACCGGACGGCCTGCGGCCACGGCTGGACGGGTTCGTCGCACCGGCTACCCCGACCGAAGAACGCCTCGCCGGGATCTGGGCCCAGGTGCTCGGTGTGGACCGCGTCGGCGTCGAGGACAACTTCTTCGAACTCGGCGGCGACTCGATCATCAGCATCCAGGTCGTGGCCCGCGCCAGGGAGGCCGGCCTGCACTTCACCGTGGCCCAGCTGTTCGACCATCAGACCGTCGCCGGACTGGCCGCCGTGGCCACCGGCGAGAGCGCCGCCGACGCGGAACAGGGCCTGGTCGTGGGCGACTTCCCGCTCACCCCGATCCAGCGGTGGTTCTTCGACCAGGAGATGCGGGAGCCCGGCCACTTCAACCAGTCGATGCTGCTGGAGGTCACCGAACGCGTCGAGGCCGAGACGTTGCGGGTGGCCGTGGCGGCGGTCCTGGAGCAGCACGACGCCCTGCGGTCGCGGTTCGTCCGGGAGGGCTCGCGGTGGGCCGCGCGAGTGATGGCCGCCGAGTCGGCCGACGTCGTACGCGTCGTCGAGACGACCGGCCGCGACGACGAGGACGAATGGGCATTCCTGGACGCCTGCGGTGACGAGGCACAGGCCGGCCTGGACCTGACCGACGGACCGCTCCTGCGGGTGGTGCTGTTCGACCGGGGCACACCGGGACAACTGCTGTTCGTCGTCGTGCACCACCTGGTCGTGGACGCGGTGTCCTGGCCGGTGCTGCTGGAGGACCTGTCGGCCGCCTACGGACAGGTCGAACGAGGCCTGCCGGTGAGGCTGCCGGCCAAGACCACCTCCTTCATGCGATGGGCCCAGCGCCTCAACGAACTCGCCCGCTCCCCGGAACTGGCCGCCGAAGCCGCGTACTGGCGGACGGCCGAGACCACCTCCGCCCCGCTGCCACGCGACCACGACGGATCCAACAGCCTGGCCTCCCTGCGGGAACTGTCGGTCGGCCTCGGGACGGAACAGACCGAGCGGCTGCTGCGCGACGTCCCTGGCGCGTTCCACACCCAGATCAACGACGTACTGCTCAGCGTCCTCGGGACCGTGCTCACCGAATGGTGCGCGACCCCGCACGTGGTGGTCGACCTGGAAGGACACGGCCGCGAGGACGTGGGCGCCGACATCGACGTGTCACGGACGGTGGGCTGGTTCACCAGTGTCTACCCGGTCGTCCTCGCCGGAACGAGCGGCGGCGAGGACCCGGGCGCGATCCTGCGCCGCACGAAGGAACGGCTGAGGGAGATCCCCCGCAAGGGCCACGGCTACGGCCTGCTGCGTCACCTCGGGCACTGGGACCCGGGCCCCGGCGCCGACGTCGCCTTCAACTACCTGGGCCAGACCACCCAGGCGGTCGACGCGGCCGGTGCCTCGGCCGGGCGGTTCAGGCCGACCGGCAGGGCACTGGGCCGGCCGCAGTCGGTGCTCGGGGACCGCACCCACCTGCTCGAGATCAACAGCCAGATCGCGCTCGGCCGCCTGGAACTGGTGTGGATGTACAGCGACCAGATCCACGACGAGTCGACCGTACGCCGGCTGGCACACCGCTACATCGAGGTCCTCGACGACCTGATCGCGTACTGCTGCCGACCCGACGTCGGCGGTTACACCCCGTCCGACTTCCCCTTGGCCGGCCTCGACCAGGACGTCCTCGACCTCATCCAGCAGCGTTTCGACTCACCTGCCGTCCCCGGTGAGGCCGCCGAATCCGGAGGAGCATCATGACCGCGTTCGACACGACGGCCGGTCGGCGGGCCCGCGCGATCGAGAACATCTACCCGCTCACCGCGCTCCAGCAGGGCATGCTCTTCCACACGGAGCTGGCCGACGAGCCCGGAATGTACTGGGTGCAGAACGGCCTGCTCCTGGAGGGGAACCTCGACCTCACCGCCCTGCGGCGGGCCTGGGAGCTCATGTTCAGCCGGCACGAGGTGCTGCGCACCACGGTCGTCTCCGAAGGAGTCCCCGAGCCGCTGGCGGTGGTGTCCCGTTCCGTCCCCCTGCCGCTGCGGGTACTGGACCTGTCGCACCTGGACGAGGCCGGACGGCAGCGGGCCGTCGACGACTACCTGACCTCCGACTGGGAGTCGGGGGCCGACTTCACCGCCCCCACCCTGGTGCGCGTCGCCGTCATCCGGCTGGCCCCCGAACGGCACCAGCTCGTCTGGAGCTACCACCACATGCTGCTGGACGGCTGGAGCGACCCCATCGTGGTGGGCGAACTGCTGGAGTCGTACCACGCGTTCCGTGAGGGCGGCGAACCGCGACTCGCCACCCGCAGGCCCTTCCGGGACTTCGTGGCGTGGGTGACGGGGCAGGACATGGACGCGGCCCGCGCGTACTGGCGCGAACGCCTCGCCGGAGTCCGCGAGACGACGACGCTCGGCATCGAACGGCCGACTGGCGACCGGGGCCCCGGCGAGTGCCGGGTGCCGCTGTCCCCGGAGGCCGCGACGACCGGTGTGGCGGAGTTCGCCCGACGTCACCGGCTGACCCTCAACACGGTGGTCCAGGCCGCGTGGGCGGTGGTCATGGCCCACTACTCCGGCAGCGACGACGTGGTCTTCGGCGTGACGTCGTCGGGCCGCGACGGCCGCCTGGACGGCATGGACGCGATGGTCGGCATGCTCCTCAACACCACGCCCGTCAGGATCACCCTCGACCGCGACCAGCCGGTGACCGACTGGCTGACCCGCCTCCAGGACGAGCAGGTCCGGGCCCGGCAGTTCGAGCACACACCCCTGGTCGAGATCGCCGCCTGCAGCGAACTCCCGCCCGGCGAGGAGCTGTTCCAGAGCCTCTTCGTCTTCGAGAACTTCCCGGTCCAGGAAGTGCAGCAGGAACAGCGCAACTCCGCGGCGAGCGGACTGCGCGCCGGCGCCAACTACGGCCGCGAACAGGCGAACTACCCCCTCAGCGTGACCGCCAGCTCCGGCCGCGAACTCACGATCAAGATGTCCTACGACCGCGCCCGGATGGACGCCGACGCGGTGGACCGGATGGCCGGCCACCTGGCACACGTCCTCGAGGACTTGATCACCGCTGACTCTGACGCCGGTCGGCGGGTGGGGGATGTGTCGTTGGTGTCGGTGGTCGAGGTTGAGGGGTTGGTGCGGGGGTGGGCTGGTGTGCCGGTGTCGTTGCCGTCGGTGGGTGGGGTGCATGAGTTGATCGCGGGGTGGGCTGGTGCTGTGCCGGATGCGGTGGCGGTGGTGTCGGGTGAGCGGGTGTTGACGTATGGGGGGTTGGTGGCGCGGGCGAGTCGGCTGGCGCATGAGTTGCGGGCGTGGGGGGTGGGTGCGGAGTCGGTGGTGGGTCTGTGTCTGTCGCGGGGTGTCGATCTG
>NZ_JAKQYH010000061.1:0-4471 GCF_022343545.1 Streptomyces arenae | reverse complement strand
CCCGCACCCGCTTCCGCCCCCGTCCCCGGACCCGCTTCCGCCCCCGCACCCGCTTCCGCCCTCACCTCGTCCTCGACCGCCGACGGCGCCGAGCCGGGCAGCCCCCACCTCCCGCGCACCATGGCCACCCCGCACCGCGACACCGAACTCCGCCGCACCTTCCCCTCCCTACCGGCCCGGGCCGCCGCCACCGGCTCCGTCGACGAGTTCGCCGAGACCTGGTGGGGCAATGCCTGGATCCGGGCCCTGGAGCAGGGAGCGTTGGACGTCAAGCGGCTGGCGCGGGGGCGGAGTTACGCCGAGCAGGGGCAGGTGGACGCCATCACCGTGACCCCGGGGGCGGTGCTCGCGTACGTGCAGGGAAGCCGGCCCCGGCCGTACCGCGTCCAGCTCCGGCTGCGTACCTTCGGCGAGGAGGAGTGGGAGCGTTTCCTGGAGGCCGCCGCCGACCGGCCGGGGGACATCGCGGCCCTGCTCGACAAGGAGCTGCCGCAGGCCCTCGCCGACAGCGGGGTCCCGCTGCTGCCCGGCGCGGGAGAACTCGAACCCCGTTGCAGCTGCCCCGACTTCGGCCACCCCTGCAAGCACGCGGCCGCCCTCTGCTACGAGACCGCGCGGCTCCTGGACGCCGACCCGTTCGTACTGCTTCTGCTGCGCGGCCGTGGCGAGCGGGACCTGCTGGACGCGCTGTCCCGGCGCAACGCCGCCCGAGCGGCCCGGGAGCGTCGGCCGGTGGCGCTGCCGGGCGTCCGGGCCACCGAGGCCCTGGTGCCCCGGCAGCTCCCGCCGCTGCCGACGCCGTTGCCGGTCCCGGCACACCCCGAGCAGCCCCCGGTCTATCCGGGCGTGCCCGGTGGCCCGGACCCCTTCGCGCTGGACCAGCTGGCCACCGACGCGGCGGCCCGCGCCCACGCCCTGCTCACCACCGGACACGACCCGGTCGGCGAACTGACCCTCTGGCAGGACGCGGTACGGCTGGCCGCCGCCCGCCCCGGTTCCGGTCTGACCGCGTCCACGCGCGCCCTCTACGCGTCGCTGGCGGACGCCGTCGGCCGGACCCCGGGCGACCTGGCACGCGCGGTTGCCGCCTGGCGGCAGGGGGGCCTGGAGGGGCTGGCCGTACTGGAGGAACCCTGGGATCCGCCGGCCGGCCGCTTCGACCGGGCCCGGCCGCTGCTCCTCGCCGCCGACCTGCCGGCGTTCCGCCCCTGGCGCAACCACCTCACCCACCCGGGCGGCCACGTCCAGCTCCGCCTGGGCCAGGACGGCCTGTGGTACGCCTACGAGTCCGAACCCGGCCACGACGACTGGTGGCCCAGAGGCACCCCGGACCTGGACCCGGTCGGCGCCCTCACCGGCCTCGGCACCTGCTGACCTGTCGGGTCGCGGCTGCTCTGCCCGGCCAACGAACCCGTGGCGCCCGTGTATCGGGGCCTACGAGCGTACGGCGGCGAAGGCGTCGTCGACGAGGTTCGTCAGCGGCGGCCCACCCTCGACTTCGGTCCACACCGTCGCCGCGACGTCGAGGCAGCTCAGGGCTGCCGAGACCAGCGCGCGCGCCTGGAGGACCTGCGGCTGTCGGACTGACACGCAGTGTCGCCGTCGAGTACGCCCAGCGTGGCATCCGCATCAACGCGATCGCGCCCGGCCCGATCGACGCCCCCTCGGCGCAGGCCCTGCCTCCCGAGGTCCGCGAGGTCATCGCCGACAAGACCGCGATGAAGCGCCCCGGCACCGTCGAAGAGGTCGCCGCCGTAGCGGCCTTCCTGCTGTCGGACGAGGCGTCCTTCGTCACCGGCTCCGTCTACGAGGTCAACGGCGGCCAGACCCAGTTGTGACCGCCCCCCGCCCCCGGCCCCGCGGCCCGGGGGCGCTCCCCCTCACCATCAGCGACAGACGGGCCGCCTCTCACCCGCCCCGCCGCGAATGACCCTCCTCCCTTGCGATGCGCAGTTCTCAGGCGGGCGGTGCATGGGCGATGAGCTGAGCCGACACGATTCTGCAAAAAGGCCTTGTCGGCAGATGGGTCACCGGGGGTGCCTCGGGCGGGGCTTCGCCTAGGCCGCGAGTTCCCGGTCAGGGGTCTGGGCCTTGGTCGGGGAGTCCGGCCGTCTGCGCGCAGAGCGGGCTCGCCCGTGGCGTGAGCGCGGTGCAAGGTCGGCTGGATGCTGTCGTCAGAGGACGCTGCGCGGTGCTGTGCCGGTGTGGGGCGGTGGGCTGGTGTCGTCGGTGTCGGGGTGCCATTCGGCCAGGACGATGGTGGCGTCGTCCTGTAGTTCCCCGTTGTGGTGGTCGAGGATGGTGTGGATGAGGCGGCGCAGGGCTTCGGGGGCGGGTTCGCCTGCGGCGAGGGCGCGGCTGACGAAGTCGACGAGCTGGTGCTCGCCGAAGCGTTGACCGGCGGTGGAGCGGGCCTCGGTCACGCCGTCGGTGTGGAGCAGGAGGCGGTCGCCGGGTTCCAGCTGGGCCTGGTGCACGGTCCGGGAGGGCTGGTAGCCCGGACCGAGGCCGAGCGGCAGCTCGCCGTGGGCTTCCAGGGCTCCGGGGACGACGTGTTGGGCCCGGATCAGGAGCGGTGGCGGGTGGCCGGCGTTGATCCAGGCCAGGCGCCCGGTGTCGAGGTCGAGGTGCGCGAAGACGCCGGTGAGCAGGCCGCCGGGCCGCCAGTGGTGCAGGTCCTCGTCGATCCGCTCGGTGATGTCGGCCAGGGTGCCGCCCGCCCGGCGGGTGGACCGGCAGCCGGCCAGGGCGACGGCGGAGGCCAGTCCCGCGGCCAGGTCGTGGCCCATCGCGTCCACCACGGTCAGGTGCAGGCGTCCGTCGTCCAGGCCGTGGTCGAAGGCGTCCCCTCCGACCTCGTAGGCGGGCTCCAGCGCGGCGGTGGAGGTGACCTTGTCGGTGCCCAGGGTGCGCGGGGGCAGGAACGCCCACACCATCTCCGCCGCGGTGGTCATCGGACGACGGCGGGCGGTGCGGCTGAACAGGTCGCTGAAGCCGCTCTTGGAGACCACGGTCAGCGCGGTCACCGCGGCCAGCTGCGTGGCACCGTCCAGCAGGGCGGGGGTGAGCTCGTCGGTGGTGACGCGCAGCACGCCGATGCGGGCGATGCCGTCGACCAGCGGCAGCCACACCGCCAGCGGCCGGCGGCGTGACAACCGCAGCGACATGGTCCGGTAGGCCCAGCCGGCCACCGTCCCCTCGACCGCCAAGGCGGCATCGCCCTGGCCGTCGGTACCGGGGAGGGGTACCAACTGGTCTTCCTGCACGTCCGCCAGGTAGACGACTGCCGACGCCATCCCCAGCCGCTGGGCCGCCTCGTCGACCAGCTGCGCGACCTGGAGCGGGGAGGCGGTGTGCGAGCGCTCCAGAAACAGGGCCAGCGCGGCCCCCATCTCGTCCGCCATCTGCCCACCCGCTTTCTCGCCGTCTCGGCCCCCACGTCAAGTCTGGGACCGGTCGGCTCGGCGCGCGGCCCGCCCGAGTAGGCCCTGCCTGCTTGGCCCACCGCCGCACCGCGGCCGTCGGCGTAACGGATGGGTGGGTGGTCAGGTGAGCTGAGGGCGGCCGAAGAGGAGGTCGTAGCCGCGGGGGAGCTGGAGCAGGATCTCTTCGAGCAGGTCGTCGCCGGCGGCGTCGGCGACCGTGGAGAGGACGGCGCTGACGTCCCAGGCCGCGGTCTGCTCGGTGGCGCCCTCGATCCAGGCCGCGGTTGCCCGCACGAACCGCTCCGGGGACAGCGGCTCGGCGCTTTGCAACGGGTTGAGAAGGATCAGGGCGAAGCCTTCCGGCAGACGCGCCGCAAGCCGGGCGCGTACATCGCCGAGCAAGTGCGCGCCCAGCAGGGCGAGCACCACGCGGGACGCGCGCTCGGCTTCCTGGAGGGTGTGGTACTCGCCGCGTTCCTTCACGTGGTCGAGGAACGCCTCTCGTCGCACGGTCACGTCGGTCACCACCCTTCCTTGCCCTCGGGGTGCGGAGGACGGGCAGCAGGGGCGAACAGGCACCCGTCCTCCGCCGTCGAGCCCTCGGCTGTCCGGCTCAGCCGGAGATCTCCTTGCGGCCGGATCCGACGCCGATGGAGACCTTGCGGGGCTTGGCGCGTTCGGCGATCGGGATGCGCAGGGTGAGCACGCCCGCGTCGTAGTCGGCCTCGATGTGCTCGGTGTCCAGCGTGTCGGCCAGCACGATCTGGCGGGAGAAGACGCCCAGCGGCCGTTCCGACAGGTCCATCTGCACGTCGTCGGCCTTCGCCACGGGCCTGCGCTCGGCCTTGACGGTCAGCATGTTCCGTTCGACGTCGATGTCGATCGCGTCCGCGGTGACGCCGGGGATGTCGAAGGCCACCACGTACTGGTCACCCTCGCGGTAGGCGTCCATCGGCATCGGGGACGGCCGCGACCAGGTGCCGGGGACCATCAGCTGCTGCGCCAGCCGGTCCAGCTCACGGAACGGGTCAGTGCGCATCAACATC
>NZ_JAKQYH010000017.1:0-4747 GCF_022343545.1 Streptomyces arenae | reverse complement strand
CCTGCGTGCGGTGTCGCGTGAGTGCGGTGTGTCGATGTTCATGACGTTGTTGGCCGCGTACGCGGTGTTGTTGGGGCGGTATGCGGGGTCGGAGGACGTGGTGGTGGGCACGCCGGTGGCGAACCGGAACCGTGCCGAGACGGAGGATCTGATCGGGTTCTTCGTGAACACGTTGGTGATGCGGACGGATCTGTCGGGTGATCCGTCGTTCCGTGAGGTGCTGGGGCGGGTGCGGGAGACGGCTCTGGGTGCGTACGCGCATCAGGATGTGCCGTTCGAGCAGGTCGTGGACGCGTTGGTGGCCGACCGGGACCGTTCGCGCACGCCGTTGTTCCAGGCCCTGCTCAACTACGACTTCGCGGAGACCCCGGACGGCGGCGGCACCGACCTCACCGCCGCCGACGCGGCAGACGGCGGTGTCGTCGCGAAGTTCGACCTGCGGCTGGTGCTCAGTGACGGCGGAAGCGGCCTGGCCGGGGAGTTCGAGTACAGCACCGCGCTCTTCGACGCCGCGACGATCGAGCGGATGTCGGGCCACCTCGTCACCCTGCTGACCGCCGTGGCCCGGGACGCCGGGGAGACGCTGTCCCGGCTGCCGGTCCTCACCCCCGCCGAGCGGCGCCAGGTGCTGCGGGACTGGAACGACACCGACGCGCCCGTGCCGTCGGCGGCCGGACCGCACGAACTGATCGCCGCGCGGGCCGCGGCCGCCCCGGACACCGTGGCGGTCGTCGCGGGCGCCGAGACCCTCACCTACGGCGGTCTGATGGCCCGGGCCAACCGGCTCGCGCACTACCTGCGCGGCATCGGCGTGGGCACCGAGTCGGTGGTCGCCGTCTGCCTGCCCCGCGGCGCCGACACCATCGTGGCCGTCCTCGCCGTCTGGCAGGCCGGCGGCGCCTACCTGCCACTGGACCCCGAATACCCCGTCGAACGACTGGCGTTCATGCTCGCCGACAGCGGCGCCACCGTGCTCGTGGGCACCGAGGACCTGGTCGACGAACTGCCCGTCGGCCGGCTGCGGACCGTCGTCCTGGACGACCCGGCCGTACGGGCCGCGGTGACCGCCATGCCGGCCGACACGCCCGGCGCCGCCGCGCTCCCGGACCAACTGGCGTACGTGATCTACACCTCCGGTTCGACGGGTCGGCCGAAGGGCGTACAGGTCACCCACGCGGGCGTCGTCAACTACGTCACCTCCGTCGTGGACCGCGCCGGGTGGACCGACGGCGGCCGGTTCGGCCTGCTCCAGCCCGTGGTCACCGACCTCGGCAACACCGTCGTCTTCGGCTGCCTGGCCTCCGGCGGAACCCTGCACGTCCTGGACGCCGCCGCTGCGGTCGACGGACGCGCGGTCGCCGCCCACCTCACCACCTGGGCCGTCGACTGGATCAAGGTCGTGCCCTCGCACCTCGCGGCGCTGGCCGCCGACGCCGGCCTGGCCTGGGTGCTCCCCGCCCGCGGAGTCATGCTCGGCGGGGAAAGCGCCGCACCGGACTGGCTGGCCACCCTGATCGAGGCTGCCGGGGACCGTGCCGTCGTCAACCACTACGGACCGACCGAGTCCACGATCGGCGTCCTCACCGGCCCCCTGACAGCCGACGTGCTCGACACGGGAGTGGTGCCACTGGGCGGGCCACTGGCCAACACCCGGGTCCACGTCCTGGACGCGGCGCTGCGGCCCGTACCCGTGGGCGTGCCGGGCGAGTTGTTCGTCTCCGGCGCACAGGTCGCGCGCGGCTACCGCGGCCGCCCGGCCCTCACCGCCGAACGGTTCCTGCCCGACCCGTTCGGGCCGGCCGGGACGCGGATGTACCGCACCGGCGACCGCGTGCGCCGACTGCCCGACGGCCGCCTCGAGTTCCTCGGCCGCACCGACCAGCAGCTCAAGGTACGCGGCTTCCGCATCGAACCCGGCGAGGTCGAGGCGGTACTCGCCACCCACCCGGGCATCAGGTCCGCGGTGGTCACCGCCGACGGCGAGGGCAGCGAACGCCGCCTGGTGGCCTACCTTGTGCCGGCGGACCGGGACGAGGGCGCCCCCGCGGCTGCCGAACTGCGCCCCTACGTCACCGCGCGACTGCCCGAGTACATGATGCCGTCGGTCGTCGTGGAACTGGCCGAGTTCCCCCTCACGGCGAACGGCAAGACCGACCACGCCGCCCTCCCCGCGCCCGGCAGCGTACGACGGGACCCGGCCGGCCTGGTGGCAGCGCGCACCGAGACCGAACGGGTCCTCGCCGAGGTGTGGGCACAGGTCCTCGGCGTGGAACGGGTCGGCGCCGAGGACAACTTCTTCGACCTGGGCGGCCACTCGCTGCTCGCCACCCAGGTGATCTCCCGTATCCGCGAGGTGTTCGGGGCCGAGGTCCCCCTGTCGGCGCTGTTCGACCGGCCGACCGTACGCGAACTCGCCTCCACGGTGGACGGCTCGGCCACCGGCACGGCCGCCCCGCCGGTCGTCGCCGTCGACCGCGACCAGCCACTGCCCCTGTCCTTCGCCCAGCAACGCCTCTGGTTCCTCGCCGAGTTGGAACCCGGCTCCACCGAGTACAACCTGTCCACCACCCTGCGCCGGCCCGGCACCCTCGACCTCCCGGCCCTGCACCACGCCCTGACCACTCTGGTGGCCCGGCACGAGGTGCTGCGGACCAGGCTGGTGGCAGGCCAGGACGGGGTGGCGCACCAGGTGATCGACGAACCGACGCCCTTCCCCCTGCCCCTGGTCGACCTGTCCGCCGAACCCGACCCACGGGCAGCCGCGCGGGCGTTCCTGGAGGCGGACGCCCGCCGCCCCTTCGACCTGTCCGCCGGACCCCTGATCCGCGGCACCCTCCTCAAGGTCGCCGACGACGACCACGTGCTGGCGCTCGCACTCCACCACGTCGTGTCCGACGACTGGTCCGGCCGCATCCTGCGGGACGAGATCACCACGCTGTACGACGCGTTCCGCGCGGGCGACCCCGACCCGCTGCCGCCCCTTCCGGTGCAGTACGCCGACTTCGCCCTCTGGCAACGCCAGTGGCTCACCGGCGACGTCCTGGACGAACAGCTCTCCTACTGGCGCACCACGCTGGCGGGCGCCCCGACCCTGGAACTGCCCACCGACCGCCCCCGCCCGCCCGTACGCTCCAGCGACGGCGGCACGGTGGACTTCCGGATACCCGTCAGTACGGCACAACGGCTGCGCCACCTGACCCGCGAGAGCGGCACCACCCTGTCGATGACACTGCTCGCCGCGGTGAACGTCCTGCTCGGCCGGTACGCCGGCACCGACGACGTGGTCCTGGGCACCCCCGTGGCCAACCGCAACCGGGCGGAGACCGAGAACCTGATCGGGTTCTTCGTGAACACCCTGGTGATGCGGACGGACCTGTCCGGCGACCCGTCGTTCCGGGAACTGCTGGGCCGCGTGAGGGAGACGGCCCTCGGCGCGTACGCCCACCAGGACCTGCCCTTCGAGCAGGTCGTCGACGCGCTGTCCGTCGAGCGCGACCGCTCCCGCAGCCCCCTCTTCCAGGTCCTCTTCGACTACGACAACGGACACTCCCGCAGCGCCGACACACCGGACCGACCCGACCAGCAGGCCTCGGCACTGCCGGTCCGGTTCGACCTCGTGGTCACCCTCGGGGAGGCCGACGGCACCCTCGTGGGGGAACTCCAGTACAGCACCGCCCTGTTCGACCCCGAGACGATCGAACGGCTGGCCGGCCACCTGATCGTCCTGCTGGACGCCGTCGCCACCGACGCCGACCGACGCATCGGTGACCTGCCCCTGCTGACCGCCCCCGAACGCGAGGACGCCCTCAACGGCTGGAACGACACGTCCCGGGTGTTGCCCTCGGTGGGCGGGGTGCACGAGTTGATCGCCGCCCGTGCGGCCGAGGCTCCGCAGGCGACGGCCGTTGTGTGCGGTGAAGCATCGCTGACCTACGGCGAGTTGATGGAGCGGGCCAACCAACTGGCCCACCACCTGCGCACGCTCGGCGTCGGAGCCGAGTCGGTCGTCGGCCTGTGCCTGCCGCGTGGTGTCGACATGGTGGTGGCCGTGCTGGCGGTGTGGCAGGCCGGCGGCGCGTATCTGCCCCTCGACCCCGAATACCCGGCCGACCGTCTGCGGTTCATGCTCACCGACAGCGGCGCTTCGGTGCTCGTGGGACAGCGGTCCCTGGCCGGCGACCTACCGGCCGACACCGCCGTGTGGCTGGACGCCCCCGACGTCCGGCGCGCCCTGGACAGCCAGCCGGTCACCGCACCCGAGGTCGTCGTGCATCCGGAGCAGTTGGCGTATGTGATTTATACGTCGGGTTCGACGGGGCGGCCGAAGGGTGTGCAGGTTGCTCATGGTGGTGTGGTGAATCTGGCGGTGGCGCAGGGTGGGTTGTTCGGTGTGGGTGTGGGGGAGGGTGTGTTGCAGTTCGCGTCGTTTGGTTTTGACGCGGCGGTGTCGGAGTTGGTGGTGGCGTTGGTGGCGGGTGGGGTGTTGGTGGTGGCGTCTGCTGAGGAGCGGGCGGATGTGGGGTTGTTGGCGGGGTTGGTGCGGGGGTGTGGGGTGCGGGTGGCGACGTTGCCGCCGTCGTTGTTGTCGGTGTTGGAGCCGGCGGATCTGGTGGGGTTGCGGACGTTGGTGACGGCGGGTGAGCGGTTGGATGGTGGGTTGGCTGGGGTGTGGGGTGAGTGGTTCCGGTTGGTGAATGCGTATGGGCCGACTGAGGCGACGGTGTGTGCGAGTGCTGCCGTGCTGGAG
>NZ_JAKQYH010000097.1:0-285729 GCF_022343545.1 Streptomyces arenae | reverse complement strand
GTTCGGCTCCACCATCGCCGTAGGCGGCTTCCTCACGCCGCAGGGCGCGGCCGACTTCGGCTGGTTCGCCTACTCCCCGCTGTCGGACGCGGTCCGCTCGCCGGGTCTGGGCGCCGACATGTGGATCATGGGTCTGGCCTTCTCCGGCTTCGGCACCATCCTCGGTGCGGTCAACTTCATCACCACGATCATCTGCATGCGTGCGCCGGGCATGACCATGTTCCGCATGCCGATCTTCGTGTGGAACGTGCTGCTGACCGCCGTCCTGGTCCTGCTCGCCTTCCCCGTCCTCGCCGCCGCGCTGTTCGCGCTGGAGGCGGATCGGAAGTTCGGGGCACATGTCTTCGACGCGGCGAACGGCGGAGCGCTGCTCTGGCAACACCTCTTCTGGTTCTTCGGCCACCCAGAGGTGTACATCATCGCGCTGCCGTTCTTCGGCATCATCTCCGAGGTCATCCCGGTCTTCTCCCGCAAGCCGATGTTCGGCTACATGGGTCTGGTCGCGGCCACCATCTCGATCGCCGGTCTGTCCGTGACGGTGTGGGCCCACCACATGTACGTCACCGGCGGTGTGCTGCTGCCGTTCTTCTCCTTCATGACCTTCCTGATCGCGGTACCGACCGGTGTGAAGTTCTTCAACTGGATCGGCACCATGTGGAAGGGCTCGCTGTCCTTCGAGACACCGATGCTCTGGGCCACCGGCTTCCTGATCACCTTCACCTTCGGTGGTCTGACCGGTGTCATCCTGGCCTCGCCCCCGATGGACTTCCACGTCTCCGACTCGTACTTCGTGGTGGCCCACTTCCACTACGTGGTGTTCGGTACGGTCGTCTTCGCGATGTTCTCCGGCTTCCACTTCTGGTGGCCGAAGATGACGGGCAAGATGCTCGACGAGCGGCTCGGCAAGATCACTTTCTGGACGCTGTTCGTCGGCTTCCACGGCACCTTCCTGGTGCAGCACTGGCTGGGCGCCGAGGGCATGCCCCGTCGTTACGCCGACTACCTGGCGGCCGACGGCTTCACCACGCTGAACACCATCTCGTCGATCAGCTCCTTCCTGCTCGGCCTGTCGATCCTGCCGTTCCTCTACAACGTGTGGAAGACGGCCAAGTACGGCAAGAAGGTCGAGGTCGACGACCCGTGGGGTTACGGCCGTTCGCTGGAGTGGGCGACCTCCTGCCCACCGCCGCGGCACAACTTCCTCACCCTGCCGCGGATCCGCTCCGAATCCCCGGCGTTCGACCTGCACCACCCTGAGATCGCCGCCCTGGAGCAGCTGGAGCACGGCCACGCCGCCGCCGCTGTCACGGGCAGCAAGGAGGCCGGCAAGTGAAGATCCAGGGCCGCATGTTCGTGTGGCTGAGCGTCTTCGTCCTCGCCATGGCGATCGTCTATGGCGTGTGGTCGAAGGAGGCGGCCGGTACCACGGCGCTCTTCATGGCCTTCGGCCTGTGCATCATGATCGGCTTCTACCTCGGCTTCACGGCCTCGCGGGTGGACGCCGGTGCCCAGGACAACAAGGAGGCCGACGTCGCGGACGAGGCCGGCGAGGTGGGCTTCTTCAGCCCGCACAGCTGGCAGCCCCTCGCCCTCGGTGTCGGTGGCGCACTGGCCTTCCTCGGTGTCGCCGTCGGCTGGTGGCTGCTGTACTTCTCGGCGCCCATCATCATGATCGGTCTCTTCGGCTGGGTGTTCGAGTACTACCGCGGTGAGAACCGCACCCAGTAGGCACGCGCCCAGCGCACCGGGAGCCCGGATCCTCCGTCAGGAGGGTCCGGGCTCCCGCGCGTCACGGGCTCCCGCCTTCGGCGCAGTGCCCGTCCCCCGTCCGGACTACCTGCCGCGCCGGTCCCGAGAACATCTCATAGCGTGAAAATATGAGTCACTCTCCGTGCGTCCGTACCGTCGTCAGCTGCACCCTGCTGGTGACCGCCCTCGGTGCGGGCGTCGCCGCCTGCGGCTCGGACGGCAACCCGCTGTCGTCCAAGCCCTACGACGCGGCGGACCAGGTCTCCTTCAACACCCCCACGGACAAGGGGAAGCGGGCCGACCCGGACAAGCCCCTGGAGGTCGTCGCCAAGAGCGACGACGACCGGATCACGGACGTCACCGCCGTGGACGCCACCGGTCGCCATGTGGCGGGCGAACTCGACGCCGACGGCAGCCGCTGGCACAGCACCTCCCCGCTGGCCGCCAACGCCCACTACACGGTCCAGGTCAGCACCGAGGACGAGGACGGCGCACCCGGCCGCGAGGTCCTCACCTTCGACACCAGCCTGCCCACCACCAAGCAGCGCCTGAAGGTCACCTTCGGCCCGAAGTCCGGCGAGTACGGCGTGGGACAGCCCGTCACCGCCCAACTCGACCACCCGGTCAAGGACAAGGCCCAGCGTGCCGTCGTCGAGCGGGCCCTGCGGGTCGACTCCGTGCCCGCCGTGCAGGGCTCCTGGTACTGGGTGAGCGACAAGGAACTCCACTACCGGCCCAAGGACTACTGGCCCACCCACGCCACCATCCAGGTGCACAGCAACCTGGACGGCGTCCGGATCAGCGACCGCCTCTGGGGCGGCGCGGCCGCGCCGCTGAAACTCACCACCGGTGACAAGCTCCTCGCCCTCACGGACGCCGGCAGCCACGAGATGACGGTGTACAAGAACGACAAGGTGATCGACCGGATCCCCATCACCACCGGCAAGCCGGGTTACGAGACCCGCAACGGCGTCAAGGTCGTCCTGGAGAAGCAGTACTTCGTACGCATGCGCGGCACCACGGTCGGCATCGCCGAGGGCACCTCCGACTCGTACGACCTCCCGGTCTACTACGCCACCAGGGTCACCTGGTCGGGTGAGTACGTGCACGCCGCGCCCTGGTCGGTGGGTTCCCAGGGGTACGCGAACGTCAGCCACGGCTGCACCGGCATGAACACCTCGAACGCGGAGTGGTTCTTCGACACCTTCCACCCGGGGGACCTGGTGAGGGTCGTCAACTCCAACGGCGAGGAGATGGAGCACTTCGGCAACGGCTTCGGCGACTGGAACATCACCTGGAAGGACTGGCGCAAGGGCAGCGCCCTGGTCAACGGCACCCCGGACACCCCGGAACCGGCGGACGCGGCGAGAGTGCAGCCTGCCGCACTGTGACCCGCCCTCCAGGGCAGCCGGCCCAGGGGCGCGGGGCGGTAGTCGATATGCGGCTACCGCCGCGCGGGCGCGAACGGCCCCCACCGGCCTGCACTCGCGCACGCACCGCGCCCCACCCCCTCCTAGGCGCTCTGCAGCCTCTTCCGCCGCAACAGCGAAGCCAGCGCCGAGGCGAACTCCACCGGCTCCACCGGCAGCGTCACAGCGGCGTCCGCACGGCTCCACGTGGCGAGCCACGCGTCCTGCGGCCGCGCGATGAGCAGCAGCACCGGCGGGCAGTTGAAGATCTCGTCCTTGATCTGCCGGCACACCCCCATGCCCCCCATGGGCACGGCCTCGCCGTCCAGGACGCACACGTCGATCCCGCCCTTGTCCAGCTCGGCGATGACCGCCTGGGGTGTCGCACACTCCAGGAACTCGACGAGGGGCACATCGGGAGCCGGGCGCCGGCCGGCGGCCAGCCGTACCTGCTCGCGGGTGTTGGAGTCGTCGCTGTAGACCAGCACCGTGGCGGTCGGCTGCATTGTTCCTCCGAGACGTCAGCGTCGTACGGACAGGACCGATGCGCCGGATGCTACTCCCATGAACACCTCGTCAACACCTGTTGGAACACCGCTTCGATGGGCCATCCGGGCAGTACACACCGGGCGGACACCCCGAACGGCACCCCCCGGAGTGAGCGCGAGATAAGCGACCGACATAATGTCGGTCGTGGCGACAGCAACGACAGTAGATACCGGGCACGCGCACCCGTCGGTCAACCGGCCGAACCTCACCAGCGTCGGAACCATCATTTGGCTGAGTTCCGAGCTGATGTTCTTCGCGGCCCTCTTCGCGATGTACTTCACCCTGCGATCGGTGACCGGTCCGGCGCACTGGAAGGAGATGGCGA
The DNA here is from genome assembly GCF_022343545.1 of Streptomyces arenae. Classification (NCBI taxonomy): domain Bacteria; kingdom Bacillati; phylum Actinomycetota; class Actinomycetes; order Kitasatosporales; family Streptomycetaceae; genus Streptomyces; species Streptomyces arenae. The sequence goes on along the minus strand of NZ_JAKQYH010000097.1, from coordinate 281,697 downwards.
GCCATCTCAACATTCCGTTCTCCGCGACCAACACCACGATCCTGGTGCTCTCCTCCCTCACCTGCCAGCTCGGCGTGTTCGCCGCCGAGCGCGGGGACGTGAAGAAGCTCCGGGGCTGGTTCATCGTCACCTTCGTCATGGGTGCGATCTTCATCGGCGGTCAGATCTACGAGTACACGAGCCTGGTCAAGGAGGACGGCATCTCGCTCTCCTCCGACCCGTACGGTTCGGTGTTCTACCTGACCACCGGGTTCCACGGCATGCACGTGACGGGCGGCCTCATCGCCTTCCTGTTCGTCCTGGGGCGCACCTACGCGGCGAAGAGGTTCACGCACGAGCAGGCGACCGCGGCCATCGTCGTGTCCTACTACTGGCACTTCGTCGATGTCGTCTGGATCGGCCTCTTCGCCACGATCTACCTGATCAAGTAGCCGGGGCCGGCTCCACGCGCCGTAGAAGCGCACATTCCAGAAGCATCGACGCAGAAGATCCTGACACCGGGGTAATCCGTGAAAAAGCTCTCCGCACGACGACGCCATCCGCTGGCGGCGGTCGTCGTCCTACTCCTCGCGCTGGTGGGCACTGGGGGGGCCTACGCCTTTCTCGCACCCGCGGGCAAGGCTCAGGCCGATGAGACCTCCCAGTCCCTGACGATCGAGGAGGGCCAGAAGCTCTACTCGGTCGGCTGCGCCAGCTGCCACGGCACCAAGGGTCAGGGCTCGTCCGACGGCCCCAGCCTGGTGGGCGTGGGCGCCGCGGCCGTCGACTTCCAGGTCGCAACCGGCCGCATGCCGGCCGCCACCTCGCAGGGCCCGCAGGTCGTCAAGAAGAAGAACATCTACACCCAGGCACAGATCGACCAGCTCGCGGCGTACATCGCCTCGCTGGGCGCCGGTCCCGAGGTCCCCACCTCGGAGCAGTACGGCGCGGACGGTGCCGACATCGCCAAGGGTGGTGAGCTCTTCCGCACCAACTGCGCGCAGTGCCACAACTTCGTGGGCGCCGGTGGCGCGCTGACGAAGGGCAAGTTCGCCCCGAACCTCGAGGGCGTAGCCCCGAAGCACATCTACGAGGCCATGCAGACGGGCCCGCAGAACATGCCGTCCTTCCCCGACACCACGCTGACGGAGAAGAACAAGAAGGACATCATCGCGTACATCGACGCGGTCAACAGCCCCAACACGGAGAACCCCGGCGGTCTCAACCTGGGCGGCCTCGGGCCGGTCAGTGAGGGTCTGTTCGCGTGGATCTTCGGTCTCGGTGCCCTGATCGCGGTCGCCGTCTGGGTCGCCGCTCGGACCGCAAAGGCCAAGAAGTCATGAGTAGCCAAGACATTCCAGAAGAGAACCTGCCCGCTGAGCAGGGCCACGCGCACGGCGCCGTGGACGTCGCGGACGAGAGGGACCCGTTCACGGACCCCGGTCTGCCGCCCCACGAGCACCGGATCCAGGACATCGACGAGCGGGCCGCCAAGCGGTCCGAGCGCGTCGTCGCCCTGCTGTTCACGATCTCGATGCTGGCCACCGTCGGCTTCATCGCGTCGTACGTGACGATCCCGCACGACAAGTCGATCTTCGTCTTCCCGCTCGGTCACATCAGCGCGCTGAACTTCGCGCTGGGCATGACCCTCGGTACGGCGCTGTTCTGCATCGGCGCGGGCGCGGTCCACTGGGCCCGCACCCTGATGTCCGACGTGGAGGTCGCCGACGAGCGGCACGCCATCTCGGCCGAGCCCGAGGTCAAGGCCAAGGTCCTGGCCGACTTCAAGCAGGGCGCCAAGGAGTCGGCGATCGGCCGGCGCAAGCTGATCCGCAACACGATGTTCGGCGCGCTGACCCTGGTCCCGCTCTCCGGCGTCGTGCTGCTGCGCGACCTCGGCCCGCTGCCCGGCACCTCGCTGCGGCACACGGCGTGGTCGAAGGGCAAGCTGCTCGTCAACATGAACACCAACGAGCCGCTGCGTCCCTCCGACGTCGCCGTCGGTTCGCTGACCTTCGCCAAGCCCGAGGGCGTCGAGGAAGACCAGGAGGACTTCCAGAACGTCATGGCGAAGGCGGCCCTGATGATCATCCGGCTGCAGCCGGACAACATCAAGGACAAGCGCGAGCTCGAGTGGTCGCACGAGGGCATCGTCGCCTACTCGAAGATCTGCACCCACGTCGGTTGCCCGATCTCGCTGTACGAGCAGCAGACCCACCACGTGCTCTGCCCGTGCCACCAGTCCACCTTCGACCTCTCCGACGGTGCCCGAGTGATCTTCGGCCCGGCCGGTCACGCCCTGCCGCAGCTGCGCATCGGTGTGAGCGAGGAGGGCTACCTCCAGGCGCTCGGCGACTTCGAGGAGCCCGTCGGTCCTGCATTCTGGGAGCGCGGATGAGCACTTCAGAAACCTCAGAGTCCCGCGCGCGCGGGAAGGCACCGGCCGGCGAGCGTGTCGCCGACTGGGCCGACGGACGGCTCGGGATCTACTCCCTCGCCAAGTCCAACATGCGCAAGATCTTCCCCGACCACTGGTCGTTCATGTTGGGCGAAGTGTGCATGTACAGCTTCATCATCATCATCCTGACGGGTGTGTACCTGACGCTGTTCTTCCACCCGTCGATGAACGAGGTGGCGTACCACGGCAGCTACGTCCCGCTCCAGGGCCAGCTGATGTCCGAGGCGTTCAACTCGACCCTGCACATCTCCTTCGACGTGCGCGGTGGCCTGCTCATCCGGCAGATCCACCACTGGGCCGCGCTGATCTTCCTCGCCGGCATGTTCGTGCACATGATGCGCGTGTTCTTCACCGGCGCGTTCCGCAAGCCGCGTGAGATCAACTGGCTGTTCGGCTTCCTGCTGTTCGTCCTCGGCATGTTCACCGGCTTCACCGGTTACTCGCTCCCGGACGACCTGCTCTCCGGCACCGGTGTCCGCTTCACCGAGGGCGCGATCCTGTCGATGCCGATCGTCGGCTCGTACATCTCGTTCTTCCTCTTCGGCGGCGAGTTCCCCGGCCACGACTTCGTCGCCCGGTTCTACTCGATCCACATCCTGCTGCTGCCGGGCATCATGCTCGGGCTGATGGTGGGCCACCTGATCCTGGTCTTCTACCACAAGCACACGCAGTTCGCGGGTCCCGGAAAGACCAACAACAACGTCGTCGGCATGCCGCTGCTGCCGGTCTACATGGCCAAGGCCGGAGGCTTCTTCTTCCTGGTCTTCGGTGTCATCGCGGCCATCGCGGCGACCACCCAGATCAACCCGATCTGGGCCATGGGCCCCTACCGTCCGGACCAGGTGTCCACCGGCGCCCAGCCCGACTGGTACATGGGCTTCGCCGAGGGTCTGATCCGCTACATGCCGGGCTGGGAGATCAACTTCTGGGGCCACACCCTGGTCCTGGGCGTCTTCATCCCGCTGGTCCTGTTCGGTGTCGTCCTCGCGGCGATCGCGGTCTACCCGTTCATCGAGTCCTGGGTCACCGGCGACAAGAGCGAGCACCACATCCTGGACCGCCCGCGCAACGCCCCGACCCGCACCGGTTTCGGTGTCGCCTGGGTGACCGTCTACATGGTCGGCCTGATCGGTGGTGGCAACGACCTGATCGCCACCCACTTCCACCTGTCGATCAACGACGTCACCTGGTTCGTCCGGATCTTCTTCTTCGCCGGACCCGTGATCGCGTTCATCGTCACCAAGCGGATCTGCCTCGGCCTCCAGCGCCGGGACAAGGAGAAGGTGCTGCACGGTCGCGAGACCGGCATCATCAAGCGGCTCCCGCACGGTGAGTTCATCGAGGTCCACGAGCCGCTCTCGCAGGAGCAGCTGCACACCCTCACGGCCCACCACCAGTACGAGCCGGCCCAGGTCGGCCCGGCGGTCGACGAGAACGGTGTCGAGCGCAAGATCAAGGGGTCCGAGAAGCTCCGCGCCAAGCTGAGCAACGCCTACTACGGCGAGGACAACCAGATCCCGAAGCCGACCGTCGAGGAGTACAAGGAGATCACGAGCGGCCACGGCCACCACTGATCGACGGCGTCGCCACGCCAGGGTCGAAGGGCCCCCGTCCGGTGTACGGACGGGGGCCCTTCGCGGTGCGCTGGGCTGGATAGGGTGAGCACTGAAACGGGTTTTCCGCCGGTACGACACTCAGGAGCGGCCTTATGAGCGCTGTGACCCCCGCTGGAGGCGACACCGCGGCGGGCCGTTCCTGGCCCGGGGTACTGAACGCGCTGCTGTACGGACAGGACCAGAGTGCCGACGCCACGGCCTGGGCGATGGACCAGATCATGCGCGGCCAGGCCACCGACGCCCAGATCGCCGGCTTCGTGGTCGCGCTCCGGGCCAAGGGTGAGACGGTCGACGAGATCAACGGGCTCGTCCGCACGATGTACGAGCACGCCAACGTCATCGAGGTGCCGGGCCGCACGGTCGACATCGTCGGGACCGGCGGTGACGGCGCCAAGACGGTGAACATCTCCACGATGTCCGCCCTGGTGGTGGCGGGCACGGGCGCGAAGGTCGTCAAGCACGGCAACCGGGCGGCCTCCTCCGCCTCCGGGGCGTCGGACGTCCTGGAGAAGCTCGGCGTCAACCTCGACCTGACCCCGCAGCGGGTCGCCGAGGTCGCCGAGGAGGCGGGCATCACCTTCTGCTTCGCCGTCAAGTTCCACCCGGCGCTGCGGTACGCGGGCGCCGCCCGCGGTCAGCTGGGCATCCGCACGGTGTTCAACATCCTCGGCCCGCTCACCAACCCGGCCAGGGTCCGCGCCCAGGCGGTCGGCGTCGCGGACCCCCGTATGGCCCCCGTCGTCGCGGGCGTCTTCGCGGAGCGCGGGAACTCCTCCCTGGTCTTCCGCGGTGACGACGGCCTCGACGAGCTGACGACGACCGCCACGTCCCGGGTCTGGACCGTCCGCGACGGCAAGGTCACCGAGGACACCTTCGACCCGCGGGACGTCGGCATCGACCTGGTCCCGGTGGAGGCCCTGCGGGGCGGCGACCCGTCGTACAACGCGGAGGTCGCCCGCCGGCTCCTGGACGGCGAGACGGGCCCGGTACGGGACGCGGTGCTGCTCAACTCGGCGGCGGCCCTGGTGGCCCTGGACCCGGGCCCTGGCACGCTGGCCGAGCAGCTCCGGGCGGGCATGGCCCGGGCCGCGGAGTCGATCGACTCGGGCGCGGCCAAGCGGGCGCTGGAGCGCTGGGCGGCGGCGACGAACAAGTAGGGGCGGCGTTGCCAGGGGGCTGAGGCGCGGTACGACACCGCCGGACCGCGCCGTCGTGGCTGATCGCCGTTGCGGCGGAGACAATCCTGGGCGTCAGCGCTCTTTCTCTCCGCCGCGACGGCGCGCAACCAGGCACCGCCTTTCCGGCGGTGCCGAACTGTCCTCGCCTCCGTCCCGTCATCCGGACAGGAGTTGCGCGTCGGCGATCAGTTCACCTACGTTTCTTTCCAGGTCATGAGTGACAGTCATGAGGCCCCGGCCGACTGTCCGGCAACCCTCCGTCCGTGGCGGGGTGCCCCGGGTGAAGACCAGGCCGTGGGCAGCGAGGTCTACGGCAAGCGCGGACCCCTCGCGATCCAGGGGTCCTGGTCGTCGAGGAGTCTTCCGTGAGCAAGCGAATGCGATAGGGCCGCAGAGCCCCGCCTCCGCATCCCCCTTTTTTCCTGCCGTTGCCCGAGCGCGTCCGCTCGCACGGCGGATTTCACCTGCGTTCACGGGAGTTCACCCATGTCTGTCTCCACCGTTGCCGCCGCCCAGTCCGTTTGTGCCCCCCTGCCCGTTCTGGGGCGGGATGTCACCGTCCCGCTCGTCACCGGCGGCGAGGTCGGCTACGCGGCCCTCGACTACGCGGCCAGCGCCCCCGCCCTGCAGCGGGTCTGGGACGACGTGGCCGCGTACGCCCCGTACTACGGCAGCGTCCACCGCGGCGCCGGCTACCTCTCCCAGCTGTCCACGGACCTCTTCGAGAGCGCCCGGAAGACCGTCGCCGAGTTCCTCGACTGCCGCCCCGACGACCAGCTGGTCTTCACCCGCTCGACCACGGACTCCCTGAACCTCCTGGCCCGCGCCCTCCCCGCCGACTGCCAGGTGTTCGTCTTCGAGACCGAGCACCACGCCTCCCTGCTGCCCTGGCAGGACGCCCGGGTCAGCTACCTCGACGCCCCCCGCACCCCGCAGCAGGCCGTGGCCACCCTGGAGCGGGCCCTCGCCGACCGCGACCCGTACGGCCCGGCCTTGGTCTGCGTCACCGGCGCCTCGAACGTCACGGGCGAGCTGTGGCCGGTGCGCGAGCTGGCCGCCGCCGCCCACGCGCACGGCGCCCGGATCGTCCTGGACGCCGCCCAGCTGGCTCCGCACCACCCGGTCTCCGTCCGTGACCTCGACGTCGACTGGGTCGCCTTCTCCGGCCACAAGCTGTACGCCCCCTTCGGCTCCGGCGTCCTCGCCGGCCGCGCCGACTGGCTCGTGGCCGCCGAGCCGTACCTCGCGGGCGGCGGCGCCAGCCGCAAGGTCACCCGGCGCGAGGACGGGGGAGTGGCCGTGGAGTGGCACGAGAGCGCCGCACGGCACGAGGCCGGGTCGCCCAACGTGATCGGCGCCTACTCCATCGCCTCCGCCTGCAAGGCGCTGACCGAGGCGGGCTGGGACACCCTGGTCGCCCGTGAGGAGCACCTGATCGCCGAGGTCCGCGCGGGCCTCGCCGAGGTCCCCGAGGTCAGGGTCCTCTCCCTGTTCGGCGACGACGCCCCGCGCGTCGGCGTGATCTCCTTCGTGGTCGAGGGCTGGAACAGCTCCCACTTCGCCGCGGCCCTCTCCGCCGAGTACGGCATCGGCGTCCGCGACGGCCTCTTCTGCGCCCACCCGCTGGTCAGGACCCTGCTCGGCTCCGACCCGCAGAGCCAGGGCGAGTGCGGGGCGCCCGAGGCGGCACCGGGCGAGAAGTCCCTCAACGCCATCCGGGTGAGCTTCGGCGCGGGCACCCCGGACGAGCACGTGGAGCGCTTCGTGACGGCGGTACGGGAGCTGGTCACGAACGGCGCCAAGTGGTCGTACCGCACGGAGGACGGCCGCTGCGTTCCGGCGGTGAGCTGACCTACCCGTTGGGGGCGCGGGGAACTGCGCGACCAGCCACGACGCACCCGCAGAGGACCAAGCTGCCGGCCGGTGGGGGCTTGTCGCGCAGTTCCCCGCGCCCCTACGGGGCGCTTCCGTACCCGGCGTCCGGAAGAAGGCGTCGCTAGCTGTCCAGGCCGATCGCGAACGCCGCCTCCAGGTCGTGCTGCGAGTACGTGCGGAACGCGACGTGCGTGTCGGTGGCCTCCACGCCCTGGATCTTGCTGATCCGGCCGGGGATGACCTCGGCCAGGTCCTCGTGCTGCTGCACCCGGACCATGGCGATCAGGTCGTACGTGCCGGTGACGGAGAAGACCTCGCTGACGCTCTCCAGCGCGGCGATCTGTTCCGCGATCTCGGGGATCCGGTCCACGCTGGTCTTGATGAGGACGATCGCGGTGATCACGGCTGGTTCTCTCCCTCGGGTGCCGGAGCCGGTGCGGTCCTCACTCTAGTCGTACGGCCATATCTCACCCACGCGTAGCCGAATCCGAGTCCGAAGCCGACCAGGTGGGCGAGGTAGGCCACGCCGGGGCCCGAGGGCGCCTGGTCCAGGGCCACCCACTGCAGCGCGACCCAGAACGGCAGCACCACCCACGCCGGGAACCGCAGCGGCAGGAAGAAGAGGAAGGGCAGGAGACTGGTCACGCGGGCGCTGGGGAACAGGTAGAGGAACGCTCCGAGAACCGCCGAGATCGCCCCGGACGCGCCGACCAGCGACTGCTGGGAGGTGGCGTTGGCGGCCGCGTAGCCGAGCAGGGCGAGATAGCCGCAGCCCAGGTAGAAGAGGGTGAACTGCACGCGGCCCATCCGTTCCTCGGTCATCGCCCCGAAGACGAAGAGGAAGAGCATGTTGCCGAGCAGGTGCACCCAGCTGCCGTGGATGAACAGCGCCGTGGCCGGGGTGAGCACCTCCCGCACCGGACCGTCGAACAGATCGGCGGGAACCACTCCCCAGCGCCGGAAGTACGCCCGCTGGGCCGCCGCCAGGGCCTCCCCGGTGCCGTAGGACGGGTTGAAACCGGAGGCGGGCCCGACGACGAAGATCAGGCAGCACACGGCGATCAGGGCGTACGTCATGGGCGCGGACGTGCCCCGTGGGCTCCGCGGGGCACGGGGGACGGCCGTGGTGTTCCGGTTGCCGATCATGAACACAGAGCATGGCGTAAGCGGACGCACCGGTACAGATCGCCTCGCCGCCGTGGACGGGGCGGCGTCGAGTCCCCGCCAGGCCGTAGGGTTACGAGCCACACGCGTCGGGACGGCGCGTCACGGACACTAGAAGGAAGCGAACAAGCCACGATGACGGTTCCCCTGCCGACCGCCACGACGCGGTGGCGCTGCACCCTCTGCGGCAACCTCACGCGCTTCGACGTGACCCGCTCGTCGAAGGTCGTCGAGTACGTCCACCTCGACCTGGCCGGTGAGCCCAAGGTCGAGGAGCGTGAGGTGGTCAGTGAGACCATCGAGTCGGTGCGCTGCCGCTGGTGCAACGCGGTGGACCAGGTGGAACTCGTGGACAGGCCGGGCGCCGACTCCTGAGACCGGGAGCGGCCCCGCACAGGTGATGGGGTGTGACGGATGGTGGAGACCACAGGCGGGGGGCCGGGCGACGGCACCGCCGAGGTGCTTGACCGTCCGTTGCCCGACGGCGTGCGGCGACGGGTCGTGCAGATCGTCTCGGACGGGTTCGGCGGACTGACCGTCGCCGAACTGCCCGCGCAGTTGCGCCAGTACGCCCGGTTCGCGGCCAATCGGCGGGCGAAGTTCGCCGGGAACGCCATGGCGGCCGCGCTGGAGACGGACACCCTCTTCCGGCAGCGGATCGGCGAGAAGCTGAGAGAGGCCCAGCCGGAACTGGCCGGCGCCCTGGACTCCGGCTCCCCGCCCCCGGCCGCGGACCCGCTCGATGTGGCGGCCGCGGCCTACGTACTGCGGCCCATGGGCTGGGTGAAGCTCGTGGCGGCCGCCGGCGAGGAGGCCCAGCGGGCCGACGCCGAGCGGGCCGGCGAGGAGAGCCGGGCCGAGCTGGAGCGGCTGCGCGAGGAGCTGGACCGGGCCCGCGAGCTGACCCGTGCCGAGACGGACCGGCTGCGCGCCGAACTGGACGCGGCGAAGAAGGAAGCCGAATCGCTCCACCGCAAGCTGCGTGCCGCCGTCAGCGACGTCCGGCGCGGCGAGGCCGCCCTGCGCAAGCTCCAGGGCGAGCTGGAGGCGGGGCGGGCCGAGGGGCAGGCGCAGGTGTCCGCCGCGGAGAGCGAGAGCCGGCGGCTCAAGGCCCGGCTCGGTGAGGTCGAGGCCGCGCTGGAGGCCAGCCGCCGGGCCGCCCGTGAGGGGCGCAGCGTCGAGGACATGCGGGTGCGGCTGCTGCTGGACACCGTGCTCGACGCGGCCCAGGGGCTCCGCCGTGAACTGGCGCTGCCGCCGGTGTCGGTCCGGCCGGCCGAGACCGTGGACGCGGTCGAACCGGGCCGGATGACCCCGAAGGACATCGCGGCGCGCGCCCTGTCCGAGAACGACCCGGCCATCCTCAACCAGCTGCTCGCCCTGCCGCAGGCGCACCTGGTGGTCGACGGCTACAACGTGACCAAGACCGGCTATCCGCAGATGCCGCTGGAGAAGCAGCGGCTGCGGCTGCTGGGCCAGCTCTCCCAGCTCGCCGCGCAGACCGGCGCCGAGGTCACCTGTGTCTTCGACGGCGCCGAGCTGGCCGCGCCGGTGCTGCTCGCCCCGCCGCGCGGGGTCCGGGTCCTCTTCTCCAAAGCGGGTGTCACGGCGGACGAGCTGATCCGTCAGCTGGTGCGCGCCGAGCCGCCGGGCCGCCCGGTGATCGTCGCCTCGACCGACCGGGAGGTCGCCGACGGGGTCGCGAAGGCGGGTGCCCGGCCGGTGGCTTCTGCGATGCTTCTGAAGAGACTGTCCTGAACGTGCAACACGCATATGCAATGCCCGAATTGACCGAACCGTCACGCAACGTAGCGTCAATCGCGCATTACTGCTCGTGAGTTATGTGCAAAGAGTGCGTTGCGTGACTACTTTTTTGGCTGCTGGGTTTGAACTGATCACGATGAGGTCACTAGGGTCTGGCCTCGAACCTCCACACGGGTGATCACTCAAACGAAGGAGCCCGTCTCCGTGGCGTCCCATCGTCGACCCAAGCAGCCGAGCCGTGCGCGCGTGACCGTGCTCACCACCGCAGCCGCCGCAGCCGTAGTCCTCAGCGCCAACGCCGCCAACGCGGCGCCCAGCGAGAAGCTGAGCAAGGACGAGGTCAAGGCGAAGGTCGACAAGCTCTACGAGGAGGCCGAGCAGGCCACCGAGAAGCTCGACGGGGCCAAGGACAAGCAGCAGAAGCTGCAGAAGGAAATATCCACGATCCAGGACAACGTGGCCCGCGGTCAGGAAGACCTCAACAAGCTGCGGGACAGCCTCGGTTCGCTGGCCACCGCGCAGTACCGCTCCGGCGGCATCGACCCGTCGGTCCAGCTCTTCCTCTCGTCCGACCCGGACGACTACCTCGACAAGGCCTCCACGCTCGACCAGTTGAGCAGCCAGCAGGTCGAGGCCCTGAAGAAGATCCAGGACAAACAGCGCGAACTCGCCCAGGAGCGGGCCGAGGCCACCGACAAGCTCAAGGACCTCTCCGCCACCCGCACCGAGCTGGCCAAGCAGAAGAAGGCCGTCCAGTCCAAGCTGGCCGACGCGCAGAAGCTGCTCAACACCCTGACGGCCAAGGAGAAGGCCGCCCTCGACGCCGAGCAGGCCCAGGCCGCCAGCCGCGCCTCCTCCCGGGTGGACCTCGGCAACACCGGCTCCGCCTCCGGCCGGGCCGCCGCCGCCTTCGCCGCCGCCCAGTCCGTGATCGGCTCGCCGTACGTCTACGGCGCCTCCGGACCGTCGTCGTTCGACTGCTCGGGCCTGACCTCCTGGGCCTACGCCCAGGCCGGCGTCACCATCCCGCGCACCTCCGAGGCCCAGGCCAACGCCGGCACCCGGATCTACAACCAGAGCGACCTCAAGGTCGGCGACCTGATCATCTTCTACGGCGACTACCACCACGTCGGCCTGTACGCCGGCAACGGCCAGGTGCTGCACGCCCCGCACACCGGTGCCGTGGTCCGCTACGAGGCGATGAGTGACATGACGTTCGAGTTCGGCGTCCGGATCTGACCCCATCCGGTTACGGCGACACCCGTACGGCCGAAGATCAACTCGCTGTGGCGCCCGAACGGGCGAATCCTGGCGACCCGCACTGACTCCACGCCCCGCCGGTGACCTGCGTCAGCGGTGGGGCGTTCACGTTGCGTGGCCGCCGGGGTCTTTGGCCGGGGTGTGGTCGCGCGGCTACTGTCTGGCGCGTTTCCTCCGGCGCCGGGGCACCCCCGTCCCCGTCGCCGGGGGAAGCGGTACCTGTCCGCCAGCAGAAGGACCGCCGTGGGGTCTCATCGCCGTCTCGCACCGTCCGGGTTCAACCGGGGCGCCGGTGCCGCTCTCTGTGTGCTGTCCGCCGCGGCCGCCGCCCTCGGAGCCGTACCGGCGAGCGCCGCCCCGGGCACCGACACCCGGGCCGAGGTCGACCGGCTGTACCAGCAGGCCGAGAAGGCGACCGAGGCCTACGACAAGGCCGACGAACGCGCCGGCGCGCTGCGCCGCGAGGTGCACGACTCCCAGGACCGGATCGCCCGCCAGCAGCAGCGCGTCAACACCATGCGGGAGGCGCTCGGTTCACTGGCCGGCGCCCAGTACCGGTCCGGCGGCATCGACCCCACCGTGGCCCTGCTCTTCTCCGACGACCCCGAGCAGTACCTCGACCGGGCCTCGCTCCTCGACCGCATCGACGTCCGCCGGGCAGGCCAGCTCGACGAACTCCAGGCGGCGCTGCGCGAACTCGCCCAGGAGCGCGCCGAGGCCGTCGGGAAACTCGCCGAACTGGAGCGCAGCCGCCGCGCGGTCGCCTCCCACAAGGCCGTCGTGGAGCGGAAGCTCGCCAAGGCCCGGCACCTGCTCAACACCATGCCCGCCGCCGACCGCGCCGCCTTCGAGCACGCCTCCCGCGGCGACGCCCGCGCCTCCCTGCCCGACCTCGCCGGCGCCGTCCCCCCGGACGGCCGCGCCGCCGCCGCGATCGCCGCCGCCCGGTCCGCCCTCGGCAAGCCGTACGTCTGGGGTGCGAGCGGCCCCTCCGGCTTCGACTGCTCGGGTCTGATGCAGTGGTCCTACGCCCAGGCCGGGCTCCACCTCCCGCGCACCTCGCAGGAGCAGCGGTACGCCGGCCACCAGGTCCCGCTCTCCCAGGCGCAACCCGGTGACCTGGTCGTCTACCGGTCCGACGCCAGCCATGTGGGGATGTACGTCGGCAACGGCCAGGTCATCCACGCCCCCTACCCGGGCGCCCCGGTCCGCTACGACCCGGTCGGGATGATGCCGGTCTCCTCCGTCACCCGGCCCTGAATTCCGCGTCCCGCCCCGTACCATCGGAAAGTGGCTGGTCGTGGACGGGCGTGGCGCTCAGGGGCGGTGGGGCTGTGTCTGCTGCTCGTACCGCTGACCGGATGCGGCGGCGGACAGCCGTCGGCCGGGACGGCGACGACCGAGGTGCAGCAGGTCCTGGACCGGCGCGCGGCCGCCGTCCTCGGCCACGACGAGCAGGCGTACGGCGAGACGGGCACCCGCGGTCCGTACGCGAACCTGCGGGCCGTGCCGTTCGCGCAGTGGAGCTACCGGGTGACCGCCGTGCACCGGGACGGCGCCGGGGCCACCGCCGACGCCCAGCTCCGTTACCGGATCCAGGGCTACGACAAGGCGCCGGTCACGACCGACCGGACGCTCACCCTCGACCGCACCGCCGACGGCCGGTGGTACGTCTCCCGGGACAGACCCGCCGGGAAGACCGGCCAGCAGCTCTGGGACCAGGGCACGGTACGGGCCGTCCGGGGCGCCCGCAGCCTGGTCCTCGGCGTGGGCCAGTCCGAGGCCGCGCTGCGCGGCTACGCCCGCCTCGCCGACACCGCCGTCCCGGAGGTCACCGAGGTCTGGGGCACGGACTGGAGCCGGCGGGTGGTCCTGCTCGTCCCCGGCTCGCTGACCGGCATGGCGGGCCTGCTCGGCGCCCCGGCCTCCAACTACCGGGGCATCGCAGCCGTCACCACCGGTGAGGCGGGAGGCTCGGGGCAGGCCCCGGCGGACCGGGTGATCCTCAATCCGGAGGCCTACGCCGTCCTCGCCCCGGTCGGGAAGCAGGTGGTCCTCACCCACGAGACCACCCACGTGGCCACCCGCGCCCACACCACGTCCGCCACCCCGCTCTGGCTCTCCGAGGGCTACGCCGACTGGATCGGCTACCTCGGCACCGGCCGCACCCCCACCGAGGCCGCCCCGGAGCTGGCCCGTGCCGTCGGGGCAGGGAACGCCCCGGCGGACCTCCCGGCGGACCAGGACTTCGGCTTCACCGACGACCCCACCAAGCTGGCCGAGGCCTACGAGGGCGGCTGGCTGGCCTGCCGCATGATCGCCGCCCACTGGGGCGAGGCGAAGCTCGGCGCCTTCTACCGGGCCGTCGGCGCCCACAAGGAGAGGAAGGGCGCGGTCGAGGACGCGCTGAAGACGGAACTCGGCACGACCCTGCCGGACTTCACCGCCCGCTGGCACGACTACCTGACGGCTCAGCTCGGCGACTGAGTGAGCCTCTCCGGCACGGCGCCCGGCTGGGCCGGCAGGGGTGCGGTCGGGGCCCCGGTCACCGTGGAGCGCCACAGCGCGCGGGCCGCCGTGACCGTCGCCGCGACCAGCAGGCCGTTGCGCAGGAGCAGCAGGGCGATGCCGTACCAGTCGCTCACCACGACGTGCGCGAAACCGACCGGGAACTCCAGGACCGTCACGAAGGCCGCCAGCAGCACCAGCACCGCCGGCACGGTCATCCGGCCGGCCCGGAAGCACAGGCAGACGGCGGCCAGGCCGACCAGCCACACCAGGTACTGGGGGCTGATCACCCGGCTGGTCACCGTGAACATCAGGACGGCGGTGAACGCCGCGTCCGCGAGCGTGTGGGAGCGGAAGCGGGCCGCCGACAGCCGCCACAGCAGCAGCCAGCCGAAGGCGAGCGCGGTGAGCAGCAGGGCCGCCGTGCTCACCGCCTTCACGTGCGGGCCGAGGAACTCGATCGAGCCGTAGTTGAGCAGCACCTCGCCGTGCCAGCCGAAGTGCCGGGCGATGTGGAGGACCAGCGCGCCCAGGGACTCCACCTCGGTGCCCCGGTCCCGCTGGAAGGTCAGGAACGCGAACGCGCCCGGCATGGCCACCGCGAACAGGGCTCCGACCGCGCCCGCCGTGAGCGCCGCCCACGCCCAGGCCCGCCGCCGTACGGCACTCACCAGGAGCAGCGCCGGCCACACCTTGACCATCGCGCCGAACCCGGCCAGCGCGCCCATGATCCGGGGGCGCCGGGCCCCGGCGAGCAGCGCGGCCACGGCGACGGCGGTGACCATCAGGTCGTAGCGGGAGTAGACGGTCGGGCCGAGGAGCGGCACGCCGAGCACCCAGACCCAGGCGCCGCGCAGCGTGCGGCCGGGGCGCAGGCCCGTGTGCAGGAGCAGGGACAGCACCACCAGATCGGCGAGGAAGGCCAGCACGAAGAAGGCGGTCGGGTAGTCCAGGAAGGGGAGGAGGCCGGGCGAGAGGATCGCCAGGGCGGCGGCCGGCGGGTACTGCCAGGTGACGTCGTCCAGCGGAAACGTTCCGTGCCGCAGGACCTCGTACCAGCCCTGGTAGATGACGGACACGTCGCTGGTGACGTCCGCGCCGGGGAAGAGGAACACCTTGAACACGAACAGCAGCAGCACCAGCCGGGTGACCCCCCAGACCCCGAGCAGCGGCGCCGGCGCACGCGTCACGCCCGTCCTGTCCACCTGAGCCCCTGTCCGTCGGCGTGCCGTGTCGAGTGGGCCACATGATCTCCCGCCGCCCTGTGCGGGGGCCATGAAGCACGGCCGAACACGCTGTGCGGGTAAGGTCTGCGGCGATGCACAAGACCCTCATCGTGACGAACGACTTCCCGCCCCGGCCGGGCGGGATCCAGGCCTTCCTGCACAACATGGCCCTGCGGCTGGACCCCGAGCGGCTCGTCGTCTACGCGTCCACGTGGAAGCGGAGCCGGGAGGGCGCCCTGGCCACCGCCGCGTTCGACGCGGAGCAGCCCTTCACCGTCGTACGCGATCGTACGACGATGCTGCTGCCCACGCCCGGGGCGACCCGGACGGCGGTCGGGCTGCTGCGGGAGCACGGGTGCACGTCCGTGTGGTTCGGGGCGGCGGCTCCGCTGGGGCTGATGGCGCCGGCGCTGCGGAAGGCGGGCGCCGAGCGGCTGGTCGCCACCACGCACGGGCACGAGGCGGGCTGGGCCCAGCTGCCGGCCGCGCGGCAGCTGCTCCGGCGGATCGGGGACGCCACCGACACGGTCACCTACCTCGGCGAGTACACCCGCTCCCGGATCGCCGGGGCGCTCAGCGCGCGGGCGGCGGGGCGGATGGTGCAGCTGCCGCCGGGGGTGGACGAGAAGACCTTCCATCCCGGGTCGGGAGGTGCCGAGGTGCGGGCGCGGCTGGGGCTGGCCGACCGGCCGGTGGTGGTGTGCGTGTCGCGGCTGGTGCCGCGCAAGGGCCAGGACACGCTGATCCTCGCGATGCCGCTGATCCTGGCCGCCGAGCCGGACGCGGTGCTGCTCATCGTGGGCGGCGGGCCGTACGAGGACGATCTGCGGCGGCTGGCGCGGGAGACCGGGGTCGAGGCGTCGGTGCGGTTCACGGGGGCCGTGCCGTGGGCGGAGCTGCCCGCGCACTTCGGCGCGGGGGACGTGTTCGCGATGCCGTGCCGGACGCGGCGGGGCGGGCTGGACGTGGAGGGGCTGGGGATCGTGTACCTGGAGGCCTCCGCGACCGGGTTGCCGGTGGTGGCGGGGGACTCCGGGGGTGCGCCGGACGCGGTGCTGGACGGGGAAACGGGGTGGGTCGTCCGGGGCGGGTCGGTGGCGGAGGCCGCCGAGCGCATCGTGGTGCTGCTGGGGGACGCCGAGCTGCGTCAGCGGATGGGGGAGCGGGGGCGGTCCTGGGTCGAGGAGCGGTGGCGGTGGGATCTCCTCGCGGAGAGGCTGAAGGAGTTGCTTTAGAAGGGGTGGGTCGCGTTTCGGGTGCGGGTGCGTGGGGGTTGTTCGCGCAGTTCCCCGCGCCCCTGACGGGGCGCTCGTCATTAACTCTGTTGCGGGGCTAGGCGGAAGCGGAAAATCCGCACATGCTGCGCGCATGACAGCAAAACTGATGCAGCGTCAGCTGACGAGACGTCACATCCTGGGCATGATCGCCCTCCAGACCGCCGCCGCGGCGGGCCTCACCCGGATCGGACTCCAGTCGGCGCAGGCCGCCGAGGAGGCCGCCGCCGTCGACAACGCACCCGCCATCGTGGTCGGTTCGGGCTACGGCGGGGCCGTCGCCGCGCTCCGGCTCGGACAGGCCGGGGTACGCACCCTCATGATCGAGATGGGGCAGCTGTGGAACACGGCCGGCTCCGACGGCAAGGTCTTCTGTTCCACCGCCGCCCCGGACAAGCGGTCCATGTGGTTCAAGACCCGCACCGAGGCCCCGCTCGCCACCTTCCTCTGGCTGGACGTCGTCAACAAGGACATCGCCGCCTATCCCGGCGTCCTCGACCGGGTGCACTACGACAACATGTCCGTGTACGTCGGGCGGGGTGTCGGAGGCGGGTCCCTGGTCAACGGAGGGATGGCGGTCACGCCCCTCCAGTCGTACTTCGCCGAGCAGTTCCCGACCGTGGACGCGAGCGCGATGTACAACACGTACTACCCGCGCGCCCGCGCCATGCTCGGCGTCAACACCGTCGACCCCACCTGGTTCGAGTCGACCGAGTGGTACCAGTTCACCCGGACGTCCCGGAAGGCCGCCGCCAACACCGGGCTCAGGACCACCTTCGTACCGAACGTCTACGACTTCGGGTACATGCAGCAGGAGGCCGCCGGCACCGCCACGAAGTCCGCGCTCGCGCAGGAGGTCATCTACGGCAACAACTACGGCAAGAAGAGCCTCGACAAGACCTACCTCGCCGCCGCGCTCGGCACCGGCAACCTCACCATCCACACCCTGGAGAAGGTCAGGTCGGTCACGCGGGCAGGCGACGGGTCGTACCTGCTGAGCGTGGACCGGATCGACACCACCGGGGCCGTGGTCGAGAGCAAGCAGTACAGCTGCACCTACCTGTTCCTGGGCGGCGGCAGCCTCGGGACCACCGAACTGCTCGTGCGGGCCCGGGACACCGGCGCGCTGCCCGCCCTCAACTCCAGTGTGGGCGCCGGCTGGAGCACCAACGGCAACACCATGCTCGGCCGCGCCAACCACATCTGGGACACCACCGGCGCCAACCAGGCGACCATGCCGGTGATGGGCATCGACGACTGGGCCAACACCGACAACCCGGTCTTCGCGGAGATCGCCCCGCTGCCCATCGGGTTCGAGACCTGGGTGAGCCTGTATTTGGCGATCACCAAGAACCCCCAACGGGCGTCCTTCACCTACGACTCCGCGAGCGACGCGGTGAAGCTGGGCTGGACCGCGGCCCAGAGCGCGGTGTCGGTCGCCATGGCCAAGAAGCTCTTCGACCGGATCAACGCGGCCAACGCGACGATCTACCGGTACGACCTGTTCGGGTCGGGCAGCAAGGTGTTCGCGGACGACTTCTGCTACCACCCGCTGGGCGGCTGCGTGTTGGGAAAGGCGACCGACGACTACGGCCGGGTGAAGGGGTATTCGAAGCTGTACGTGACGGACGGTTCGCTGGTCCCCGGGAACATCGGCGTGAACCCGTTCGTGACCATCACCGCGCTCGCCGAGCGCACGATGGAACGGGTCCTCGCCACGGACATGTGAACCGGCTGCCGTCCTACTTCGCGTAGATGGCCTCGATCTCGTCCGAGTAGTCCTTCGCCACCACATTGCGCTTGAGCTTCAGGGACGGCGTCAGGTGGCCCGACTCCTCCGAGAACTGGGAGGACAGAATGCGGAACTTCCGCACCGATTCCGCCTTCGACACCGCGGCGTTGCCGTCGTCGACAGCGGCCTGGATCGCAGCGTTCAGATCCGGGTCGTCACGCAGCGACGCCGCGGTGGCACCCGCCGGCTTGCCGTGGTCCTGCGCCCAGCGGCCCAGGAACTCCTCGTCGATGGTGACCAGCGCGCCCACGAACGGCCGCCCGTCACCCACCACCATGCACTCCGCGACCAGCGCGTGCGCGCGGATCCGGTCCTCGATCACGGCCGGGGCGACGTTCTTGCCGCCCGCGGTGACGATGATCTCCTTCTTGCGGCCGGTGATCCTGAGGTAGCCGTCCTCGTCCAGGGTGCCGATGTCCCCGGTGTGGAACCAGCCGTCGGCCAGCGCCTCGGCGGTCGCGGCCTCGTTGTTCCAGTAGCCCTTGAACAGGTGCTCGCCGTGCAGCAGCACCTCGCCGTCGTCGGCGATCCGCACCACCGAACCGGGCAGCGGCTGACCGACCGTGCCGATCTTCTGCCGGTCCCAGGGGTTGAACGCGGTCGCCGCGCAGGACTCGGTCAGGCCGTAGCCCTCCAGGACCGTGAAGCCGATGCCGCGGAAGAAGTGACCGAGGCGCTCGCCCAGCGGGGCACCGCCGGAGATGGCGTACTCGCCCTTGCCGCCGAGCACCGCCCGCAGCTTGCTGTAGACCAGCTTGTCGAAGGTTCTGTGCTTGATCTTCAGACCGAGGGACGGGCCCGTCGGCGTGTCCAGCGCCTTGCTGTACGCGATCGCGGTGTCCGCGGCCTTGTCGAAGATCTTGCCCTTGCCGTCCGCCTGCGCCTTGGCGCGCGCCGAGTTGTAGACCTTCTCGAAGACCCGCGGGACGCCGAGGACCAGCGTCGGCCGGAAGGCGGCCAGTTCGTCGGTGAGGTTCTTGATGTCCGGGACGCAGCCCAGTTTGATCGGCGCCATCATCGGGGCGATCTGGACCAGGCGGCCGAAGACGTGCGCGAGCGGGAGGAAGAGCAGGACGGAACACTCGCCGGTGCGGAACAGCGGGCGCAGCCGTTCCACGATGTTGCCGCACTCGGCGAAGAAGCTGCGGTGCGTGAGGACACAGCCCTTGGGGCGCCCGGTGGTACCGCTCGTGTAGACGATGGTCGCCGGGTCGTCCGCCTTCGCCTGCGAGCTGCGCTCCTCGACGGTGGCGTCGGTGACACCCTGGCCGAGCCTGCCCAGCTCCTCCAGGGCGCCGGCCTCGATCCCCCAGACGTGCTTGAGGGCGGGCAGCGTCTCGCGCACCGACTCGACGGCGGCCGCGTGGCTGTCGAGTTCCACGACGCAGGCGGTGGCGCCGGAGTCGCTGAGGATCCACTGCACCTGTTCCGGCGAACTGGTCTCGTACACCGGCACGGTGACCGCGCCGGCGCACCAGATGGCGAAGTCGAGGAGCGTCCACTCGTAGCGGGTGCGGGACATCAGGCCGACCCGGTCGCCGGGCTGGATCCCGGAGGCGATGAGGCCCTTCGCGGCCGCGTGCACCTCGGTGAGGAAGGTGGTGGCGGTCACGTCCTGCCAGACCCCGCCGACCTTGCGGGCCATGACGGCGACGTTCGGATGCTGCGCGGCGTTTCTGCGGACGATGTCGGTCAGATTTCCGTCCGCGGGGACCTCGTACAAAGCCGGAAGGCTGAACTCGCGCAAGACTGCTGCTCCTCATAGGGCGCCGGCGCCACGACGTTGTGCGATGCGACGGTGCGGTCCAAGGCTCGGGCAGGTACTCAGGCTTCGCCACGGGCCGGAAGATCCGTTGGTTGAATTCCTGAGCACGACTGGACTGCCCGGACGTTACCCGCCGGTATGGCTTCTTCGACAGGGGGTCCCGGCGAGATGTTCGCTGCGTCACACAGGTTGGTGTTCCTTCGCGTACGGTAGTCCACCGCTTTAGTGACTGACCAGTAACCGCAGGTGCGCCCATCGCCTGTTCACGTTTGCCGCACAGGCCTACCCTTGATCACCATGGCAGCCTCACCCCCCGGCCCCCGCAAGACCCGCGTCCACGTGGTCAGTGACGTGCACGGCAACGCCCGTGACCTGGCCAGAGCCGGCGACGGCGCCGACGCCCTGATCTGTCTCGGCGACCTCGTCCTCTTCCTCGACTACGCCGACCACTCGCGCGGCATCTTCCCCGACCTGTTCGGCGTCGAGAACGCCGACCGGCTCGTCGAACTGCGCACCGCCCGCCGTTTCGAGGAGGCCAGGGAGCTGGGGGCGCGGCTGTGGGGCGGGATCGCCATGGACCGTGCGACCGCGATCGAGAAGGCGGTGCGCAAGCAGTACGCCGAGATGTTCGCGGCGTTCCCGACGCCGACGTACGCGACGTACGGCAACGTCGACATGCCGCAGCTGTGGCCGGAGTACGCGGGGCCGGGCACGACGGTCCTGGACGGCCAGCGGGTGGAGATCGGCGGGTGGGTGTTCGGCTTCGTGGGCGGCGGGCTGCGCACCCCGATGCGCACCCCCTACGAGATCTCCGACGAGGAGTACGCAGCGAAGATCGAGGCGGTCGGCGAGGTCGACGTGCTGTGCACGCACATCCCGCCTGAGGTGCCGGAGCTGGTCTACGACACGGTGGCGCGCCGTTTCGAACGGGGCAGCCGGGCGCTGCTGGACGCCGTCCGGCGGACGAAGCCGCGTTACTCGCTCTTCGGGCATGTCCACCAGCCGCTGGTGAAGCGGATGCGGATCGGGGCCACCGAGTGCGTGAACGTCGGGCACTTCGCGGGTGCGGGGCGGCCCTGGGCGCTGGAATGGTGACCGCCCCGGACAGGGGGTGAAGTCGGCTGGTCGGGCGCGCGGTAGCCTTCACGCTGCACACGCGTGCGCACGCGTGCGGCGACCCCTTTCAAATGGTCTCACCGGCCCGCATCTGGAGGAGCCACGGCGATGGCGGAACACACCAGCTCGAGCATCACGATCGAGGCGGCCCCGGCCGACGTCATGGCGGTGATCGCCGACTTCGCCCGGTACCCGGACTGGACCGGCGAGGTGAAGGAGGCGGAGGTGCTGAAGACCGACGCCAAGGGGCGGGCCGAACAGGTCCGGCTGGTCATGGACGCGGGTGCGATCAAGGACGACCAGACGCTCGGGTACACGTGGACCGGCGACAACGAGGTCTCCTGGACCCTGGTGAAGTCGCAGATGCTGCGGTCGCTGGACGGGTCGTACCTGCTGAAGCCGGCGGGGGCGGGGGCGACCGAGGTCACGTACTCGCTGACGGTGGACGTCAAGATCCCGATGCTCGGGATGATCAAGCGCAAGGCCGAGAAGGTCATCATCGACCGGGCGCTGGCGGGGCTGAAGAAGCGCGTGGAGTCAGGCGAGAAGTAGTCGCGCCGCGGGGTAAGCGCGTGGAGTCGGGCGAGCAGTAGTCGCGTCGCGGGGGTGCGGGCAGGACCCCGGTTGCGGGTCCGTCGTGGCCGGTCGCGCAGTTCCCCGCGCCCCTGACGGGGCGCTGTAGCCGCCGTGTCTCTTTACCTCGCGCAGCCGCGGGCAGGCGTGCCGCAGGGCGGCACGGGTGGGCGCGGCGGCACCCTGCCCGCGCCGGTAAGCGCCCCCCGCGCCCGCCACAGCGAGGGCTCACCTGGACGTCGGTTACGGTTCACCCTCATGCGCACCATCCTGATCACCGGCCCCGGCGGCAGCGGTCGTACGACGGTCGCCGCGGCCACCGCCCTGCGCGCCGCCGGCGAAGGCGTCCCCACCCTCGTCGTCGGCGCCGACCGCACCGACACCCTCGGCGCGGCCCTGGGCGCGGCGACAGGACCGGAGCCGACCCGGATCACCCCGAACCTCACCGCCTGGCGCCCCGACGCGGCCGCCCGCTTCCGCGAGGACCTCACCGCCTTCCAGACCCGCGCCGCGAACGTCCTCGACCTGCTCGGCGCCTCCCGCCTGGACGCCGAGGAACTCACCCCCCTGCCCGGCGCCGAGGAACTGTCCCTGCTCCGTGCCGTACGGGACGCGGCCCTCTCCGAACGCCACGAACTGCTCGTCGTGGACCTCCCGCCCACCCCGCGCGCCCTCGACCTGCTCGCCCTCCCCGAGGAACTCCGCCGCTACCTGCGCCGGCTGCTCCCGCCGGAACGGCAGGCGGCCCGCGCCCTGCGGCCCGTCCTCGGCCGGCTCGCCGGGGTCCCGATGCCCGCCGACTGGCTCTACGAGACCGCCGCCCGCTGGGACGTGGAGCTCGCCGCCGTCGAGGCCGTCCTCGGCGACCGCCGCACCGCCGTACGCCTGGTCGCCGAACCCGGCCCGGCCGGCGCCGACGCCGTCCGCACCGCCCGCCTCGGCCTCGCCCTGCGCGGCCTGCCCACCGAGACCCTGGTCGCCAACCGGGTGCTGCCCGAGGCCGTCCCCCTGCACGGGCTCGTCGCCCAGCAGCGCAAGGCCCTCGCGGAGTGGACGGCCGCCCTCCCGGTCACGCCGGTCGCCCACCTGGGCCACGACCCGCGCGGCGCCGACGACCTCGCCGCGCTCGCCGTGCCCGGCGTCAACACCGGGCACCCCCCGGTCGAGTGGCCCGTCGTCGACCGCACCGCGGAGGACGGCGTCCTGGTCTGGCACGTTCCGCTGCCCGGCGCGATACGGGACGACCTCGACCTGGTGCGGCGCGGCGACGAGGTGGTCATCACCGTCGGCGGGTTCCGCCGGATCGTCGCGCTGCCCTCCGCCCTGCGCCGCTGCACCGTCGCCGGGGCCGCCCTGCGCGACGGCGAGCTGCGGCTGCGCTTCGCGCCCGACCCGCGGCTGTGGCCGCGCTGACGGTGAAACCGGTACGCCCGTTCGGGTAACGTCGGAGGGACGAACCGTAGTCAGGAGTCCGCCATGAGCGAAGAGCGCCCCACAGCTGACGCCTCCGGGGCCGCGGACGAGGCACGGGCGACGGACGCCGACGCCTGGGCCACCGCCTGCGCCGAGGACCTGGCGGCCGAGAAGGCCCGCCGCCGCACCCAGTACGGGCCGCCGCCGGGGTCGGCCGCCGAGGAACTGCGCAAGCTCGTCGACGCCGTCGCGGACAAGCTCTCCGGCCTGCAGAGCCCGCTCCTCGGGGCGGTCGCGGGACCCGCCGCCCAGCAGGTGGTCCGGCAGGTCGTGCAGCAGGCGAAGAGCGCCGTTGAGCCCGTCATAGAGCGCAACCCGGACGTCTTCGACCACCTGGCCGCGGCCGGCGGCGAACTCCTCGCGGCCTACCGCTCCGCGGTCCGGACCCAGGAGACCCGCTGGACGGCAGGCAAGGGCACCGACGACGCCGACGGCGGCCGGGACGACAAGGGTGACAAGGGCGACGACCCGGGCCCCGGCGAACGCATCGACCTCGACTGAAAGCCCTCTCGGGTACGGTTGGCCGTAGCGGGGCTCGACCGAAACTGAGGGATTCATGGGACTCACCATCGGCGTCGACATCGGCGGCACGAAGATCGCGGCCGGCGTGGTCGATGAGGAAGGCAACATCCTCTCGACCCACAAGGTGCCGACCCCGGGTACGCCCGAGGGCATCGTGGACGCCATCGCCTCCGCCGTCGAGGGCGCCCGTGCCGGGCACGAGATCGTCGGCGTGGGCATCGGAGCCGCCGGTTACGTGAACCGGCAGCGCTCCACGGTCTACTTCGCGCCCAACATCGACTGGCGCCAGGAGCCGCTGAAGGCCGAGGTCGAGGCCCGCGTCGGCCTCCCCGTGGTGGTGGAGAACGACGCCAACGCCGCCGCCTGGGGCGAGTACAAGTTCGGCGCGGGCAAGGGCCACCGCAACGTCATCTGCATCACCCTCGGCACCGGCCTCGGCGGCGGCATCATCATCGGGAACAAGCTGCGCCGCGGGCACTTCGGAGTGGCCGCCGAGTTCGGCCACATCCGGATGGTCCCGGACGGGCTGCTGTGCGGCTGCGGCTCGCAGGGCTGCTGGGAGCAGTACGCCTCCGGCCGTGCCCTCGTCCGCTACGCCAAGCAGCGCGCCAACGCCACCCCCGAGCACGCCGAGATCCTGCTCGGCCTCGGCGACGGCAGCCCCGACGGCATCGAGGGCAAGCACATCTCCATGGCCGCCCGCCAGGGCGACCCGGTCGCCGTCGACTCCTACCGCGAGCTCGCCCGCTGGGCCGGCGCCGGTCTCGCCGACCTCGCCTCGCTCTTCGACCCCTCCGCGTTCATCGTCGGCGGCGGGCTCTCGGACGAGGGCGAACTGGTCCTCGACCCGATCCGCAAGTCCTACAAGCGCTGGCTGGTGGGCGGCAACTGGCGCCCGGTGGCCGACGTCATCGCGGCCCAGCTGGGCAACGAGGCGGGCCTGGTGGGCGCGGCCGACCTGGCGAGAGAGCCCGACCCGATCATGTGATGCCCCGGACCTCCTGAGGCGCGGCGACTGCAACCCCCAAGGGGCGCGGGGAACTGCGCGACCAGCCACCACGAACCGGCGGTCGCGCACCCACCTCGCGCCCCGAGCCATTGGGCGTACATTGATCCACATGGCGTCGCTCCCCAACTCCCACACAGAGCCCGACGGTTCAGCCGTCATCCGCGTCCTGAGCTACAACATCCGCTCCCTGCGGGACGACACCGACGCCCTCGCGCGCGTCATCAGGGCCTGCGCCCCCGACCTGGTCCTGATCCAGGAAGCTCCGCGCTTCTTCCGCTGGCGCAAGAAGCTCGCCCGTCTGGCCTCCGCCTGCGACCTGGTGATCCTCACCGGCGGCGCGACCGCGGCCGGCCCGGCGATCCTCTGCGACCTCCGCGCCACCGTCGAGCGCACCGAGGACGTCCTCCTCCCGCTCACCCCCGGCCTGCACCGCCGGGGCTTCGCCACCGCCGTCGTCCGGTTCGGCGGCGTCCGCCTCGGCGTCACGAGCTTTCACCTCAGCCTCCAGCAGGACGAGCGCCACGAGCAGGGCGGCATGCTCCTCGACCGGGTCGCCGCGCTGGGCGTGCCGCACGCCGTCGCGGGCGGCGACCTCAACGACCGGCCCGAGGGCCGCACCTTCCGCCGCCTGGCCGGCGCCTTCCAGGACTGCCGTACCACCGCGCCCTGGGGCGGCGAGCTGACCTCCGGGTCCACCGACCCGCACCAGCGCATCGACGCGATCTTCGCCACGAAGGGCATCGAGGTGCTCGGCTGCGGCGTCCCCCTGGACCAGCCCGGCGTGACCGGAGCGGACCTGAGGGCGGCCACGGATCACTTGCCCGTACTGGCCGCCCTCCGGCTGCCCGCGATCTGAACCAGAACCGACGGACGGAGTCCGGCGCAGCCGTCCGAAGCCTGTGAGGCCCCCCGGGGGCCGAGCAGTGCGAGGGCGGCGTCAAGGGGTACTGCCCTGAGAGCGGCCACGGATCACTTGCCCGTGCTGGCCGCCCTCAGGATTCCGGCGTCCTGACGCGACTCAGACCACGGCGCCCCGGCCGGGGTCCCCGTCCTCGTCGTCGTCCGTCTTCATGCGGGTCACCAGCGTGACGAACCCGCCGAGGAACCCGCCGATCCCCAGCGTCGCCAGCCACCAGGTCATGTCCCAGCCCAGCAGCACCGCGAGCAGCAGCAGGAGCGGCCCGCCCACCACGCCCAGCCAGGCGAACCTGGCGGTCGTGTCGGCGGTCGGCAGCGGCGGCGGCTCGGGCGGCACGAAGTGCCCCTCGTCGTCCTCGTCGAAGTCGTCCTCGGACGGCTCCGGCGCCGTGTAGTCACGCGGGCCCACGCCCGGCGCGAAGGAGACGGAACTGCCCAGCGGCTTGGCCGGGGACTTCTCCTGCGAAGCCGCCGGCCCCGGCACGGGTTCGTCCTCCTCCATGGGCGGCAGCGCCAGGTCCTCCACCGGCTTGTACGGTGTCGTGCCCGGCGGATCCGGCGGTTCCTCGCCGTACCCCGCGACGATCGCCGCCCAGGCGGCCGCCTCGTCGAAGGGCACCCCTTTCTCGTCCGGCTCGCGGTCCTCGCGGTCGGAGTCGTGCTCAGCCAACTGCGGCCGTCCCTTCCTTGCCGACACTGGGTGCGAGCCGGCCGATGAAGGCGAGGCTCTCCTCGAAGATCCGGTCCGCGTCGTGGTCCAACGTCGCCACGTGGTAACTCTGTTCCAGCACGACCTCCGTTACGTCCGTGGACGACACACGGCTCAGGATCCGGGCGGAATCGACCGCCGGAACCACGTGGTCCTCGGCGCTGCGCAGGAGCAGCAGCGGCTGGGTCACCTGCGGAAGCTCGCCGTCCACCCGGCGGAAGAACTTCCTCAGCGAGTGCGCGCTGTGCAGCGGCACCCGGTCGTACCCCAGCTCCGCGGCGCCCGGCTTGGCGATGTCGCTGGCGATGCCCGGCGTCGTGCGGACGAGATGCCGGGCTACCGGAAGGGCGTACGCGGACAGGCCGTGCACCTTGTTCGCCGGGTTGACGATCACCACGCCCTCCACACCTGTCCCGTTCCGCGCGGCCAGCCGCAGGGCCAGCGCGCCCCCCATCGACAGACCCGCCACGAACACCTGGGAGCAGCGCTCGCGCAGCAGCCGCAGCTCGCGGTCCACCTCCGCGTACCAGTCCTCCCAGCCGGTGACCTGCATGTCCTCCCAGCGCGTGCCGTGTCCGGGCAGCAGGGGCAGGGACACGGTCAGGCCGTGTGCCGCGTGGTGCTCGGCCCAGGGGCGCAGCGACTGGGGCGAGCCGGTGAAACCATGACAGAGCAGGACGCCGACCTCCCCGCCGGCATGGCGGTACGGCTCGGCTCCGGGGAGAACCGGCACCTTCGCTCTCCAATTCATGAGAGGGGGGAACTTCCGGGAACTTCGGGGAACTGCGAGAGGTGGGAACTGCGAGGGGCGGAAACGACGACTTCGGATGTGCTTCACCGTACGCGACGGCACTGACACCGACCAGGGTCGTCGGGGCCATTCCCGGCGCTCCGGGTTAAGGTCTCATCGACGGAAACAGGAGGCACTCGGTTGTTGTACGGCGCGATGAAGGTCGCTATCGGGGGACCGCTCAAGGTCACCTTCAGGCCCTGGGTGGAAGGCCTGGAGAACGTCCCGGCCGAGGGCCCGGCGATCCTGGCGAGTAACCACCTGTCCTTCTCGGACTCGTTCTTCCTGCCCGCGGTGCTGGACCGCAAGGTCACGTTCATCGCGAAGGCCGAGTACTTCACCACGCCCGGCGTGAAGGGGCGCCTGACGGCGGCCTTCTTCAAGGGCGTCGGCCAGCTCCCGGTGGACCGCTCCGGGGCGCGCGGCGCCGGCGAGGCGGCGGTGAAGAGCGGCATAGAGGTGCTGGAGCGCGGCGAGTTGTTCGGCATCTACCCCGAGGGCACCCGTTCGCCCGACGGCCGGCTCTACCGCGGCAAGCCCGGCGGCCTCGCGCGCGTGGCGCTCGCGACCGGCGCCCCGGTGGTCCCGGTCGCCATGATCGACACCGAGAAGATCCAGCCGCCCGGACAGGTGATGCCCAAGCTGATGCGGCCGGGCATCCGGATCGGCAAGGCCCTGGACTTCAGCCGCTACCAGGGCATGGAACACGACCGGTTCGTGCTGCGCGCGGTGACCGACGAGGTCATGTACGAGATCATGAAGCTCTCCGGCCAGGAGTACGTCGACATCTACGCGACCGCCGCCAAGCGGCAGATCTCGGAGGCCGCCAAGGCCGAGAAGGACGCGGCCAGGGCGGAGAAGGACGCGGCGAAGGCCGACAAGAGAACCACCGAGTCGTAGTCTGCGGCCGGGGGGCGAGGGGGGACCGGGGGAGATGACCAAGCGGGAACGTGTCGTACGCATGTCGGTGGAGCAGCCCCTGTGGCGTGCGCTCACCGGCTACCGGGTGCTGACCCTGCTCTACGCGGTCGGCCTGTTCGCCTCCGCCTACGAGGACTACGACCGCCCCGGCGTCGCCATCGCCTACTTCGCCGTCCTGACCGTCTGGACGCTGGCGACCCTGCCGCGCGTGCAGAACGCGGCGGCCTGCACCAAGCGCTTCCTCGCCGTCGACCTGGCCGTCGCGCTCACCGGCATCGTGCTGACCCCCTGGGTGGTCACCCAGGGCCACATCGACCGCGGCGGCCCCACCCTGCCGTCGATATGGACGGCCGGCGCGGTCCTCGCCTACGCCATCAAGGGCGGCTGGCGCTGGGCCGCGTTCGCCTCCACCCCGGTCGCCGCCGCCAACCTGATCGAGCGCGGCCACCCGGCCCGTGACACCGTCCACAGCGTGGTCCTGGTCTGGGTCGCCTCCATCGCCATCGGGTACGTCGTGGAGGTCGCCCGTGCCTCCGAGCGCACCCTCGCCCGCGCCCTGGAGATCGAGGCCGCGACCCGCGAACGGGAACGGCTCGCCCGGGACATCCACGACGGCGTGCTCCAGGTGCTCGCCATGGTGCAGCGGCGCGGCGCGGTCCTCGGCGGTGAGGCGGCCGAGCTGGGACGGCTCGCGGGGGAGCAGGAGGTCGCCCTGCGCACCCTGGTCTCCGGCGGCCTGGTGCCGCCCTCCCGGCTCTCGGAGGACGCGGCCGAGGGCGCGGTCGTACGCCTGGTCGAGGAACCGGACGACGCCGGTCCCGTCGACCTGCGCACCCTGCTCGCGCCGTACGCGGGGTCCCGGGTCAACCTGGCCGAACCCGGCGCGCCGGTGGAGCTGCCGCCGCGCGCGGCACGCGAGCTGGCCGCCGCCGTCGGCGCCGCCCTGGACAACGTGCGCGGGCACGCCGGGGAGCAGGCACGGGCCTGGATCCTGGTCGAGGACGAGCCCGACGGGATCGTGGTGACCGTACGGGACGACGGGCCCGGCATCCCGGAGGGGCGGCTCGCCCAGGCCGAGGGGGAGGGGCGGCTCGGGGTGGCCCAGTCGATCCGCGGCCGGCTGCGTGACCTCGGCGGCAGCGCCGAGCTGTTCTCGACTCCCGGGCAGGGCACGGAAGTGGAGCTGAAGGTACCGAAGGTCTCCCCGGGGAAGGCGGAGCGGCGATGAGCATCAAGGTGATGGTGGTCGACGATCACCCCATGTGGCGCGACGCGGTCGCCCGGGACCTGGCCGAGGCCGGGTTCGAGGTGGTCGCCACCGCCGGGGACGGCGACCAGGCGGTGCGCCGCGCCAAGGCCGCCGCGCCCGACGTCCTCGTCCTGGACCTCAACCTGCCGGCCAGGCCCGGTGTCCAGGTCTGCAAGGAACTCGTCGGCCACAACCCGGCGTTGCGGGTCCTGGTGCTGTCCGCCAGCGGGGAGCACGCCGACGTGCTGGAGGCGGTGAAGTCCGGGGCGACCGGCTACCTGCTGAAGTCGGCGTCGACGGAGGAACTCCTCGACGCGGTGCGCCGTACCGCCGTCGGTGACCCGGTGTTCACGCCCGGCCTGGCCGGTCTGGTCCTCGGCGAGTACCGCCGGCTGGCCTCCGAACCGGCTCCGGCCGCGGACGCCGACGGGCCGGACGCGCCCCGGCTGACCGACCGCGAGACCGAGGTGCTGCGGCTGGTCGCCAAGGGCCTGAGCTACAAGCAGATCGCGGAGCGGCTGGTCATCTCCCACCGCACGGTCCAGAACCACGTCCAGAACACCCTCGGCAAGCTGCAGTTGCACAACAGGGTGGAACTGGTCCGGTATGCCATAGAGCGCGGCCTCGACGACGAATGATCCACAGCTGATGTGATCTTCGCGCTTGACGGCAAGTAAACCAACCGCCCACTGATTCACCGGAATTGCCCTTCCCGCCCATCCCTGTGTGACCTGGATCACCACTAGCGTGAGCCTCACCAGGCAACCGCGGCGAAGGGACATTTCCATGCGGGTCGGAGTACTGACCGGAGGCGGCGACTGCCCCGGGCTCAACGCCGTCATCCGGGGCGTCGTCCGCAAGGGCGTGCAGGAGTACGGCTACGACTTCGTCGGCTTCCGGGACGGCTGGCGCGGACCTCTCGAAGGCGACACCGTCCGTCTCGACATCCCCGCCGTGCGCGGCATCCTGCCCCGCGGCGGCACCATCCTCGGCTCCTCGCGCACCAATCCGCTCAAGCAGGAGAACGGCATCCGCCGGATCAAGGACAACCTCGCCAAACTGGAGGTCGAGGCGCTCATCGCGATCGGCGGCGAGGACACCCTGGGCGTCGCCGCGCGCCTCACCGACGAGTACGGCGTGCCCGTCGTCGGTGTCCCGAAGACCATCGACAACGACCTGTCCGCCACCGACTACACCTTCGGCTTCGACACCGCCGTCGGCATCGCGACGGAGGCCATCGACCGGCTGCACACCACCGCCGAGTCCCACATGCGGGTCCTGGTCTGCGAGGTGATGGGCCGGCACGCCGGCTGGATCGCCCTGCACTCCGGTCTCGCGGGCGGCGCCAACGTCATCCTCATCCCGGAGCAGCGCTTCGACCTGGACCAGGTGTGCGCCTGGATCACCTCCCGCTTCAAGGCGTCGTACGCCCCGATCGTGGTCGTCGCCGAGGGCGCCATGCCCAAGGACGGCGACGTCGTCCTCAAGGACCAGTCCCTGGACTCCTTCGGGCACGTCCGGCTCTCCGGGGTCGGCGAGTGGCTGGCCAAGGAGATCGAGAAGCGCACCGGCAAGGAGGCCAGGACCACCGTCCTCGGGCACATCCAGCGCGGTGGTACGCCCAGCGCCTTCGACCGCTGGCTGGCCACCCGCTTCGGCCTGCACGCCATCGAGGCCGTCCGCGACGGCGACTTCGGCAGGATGGTCGCGCTGCGCGGCACCGACATCGTCCGGGTGCCGATCGCGGAGGCCACGGCCAAGCTGAAGACGGTGGACCCGAAGCTGTACGAGGAGGCCGGGGTCTTCTTCGGCTGAGCCCGGACGGCCGGCGCCGCACACCCCGTTCCGCGGAGATCCGCGGAACGGGGCGACGGCAGGGCCGGGCTTCGACGCGACGGCCACGGCGGGAGACCTGAGGGGCGCGAGGAACCGCGCGACAAGCCCCCACGCACCCGCACCCGAAGCTCAGGCCTGAACGGTTCCGGTACCCCGCAGCTGTGCCACCAGCTCCCGCACGATCGACGCCCCGTCCAACGTGAGCACCGACTCCGGATGGAACTGCACCCCGGCGAACCCGGGCCCCCGCAGGGCGTGCACCTCGCCGTTCGCCGCCCGGCTCACCTCCACCCCGTGCGCCGCCAGCTCGCGCGCCGCGTCCTCGTCGCACCGGGCCACGAAGCTGTTGTAGAAGCCGACGGTCTCCGCCCGCCCGAACAGGTCCACGGTCGTCTGCGCCCCCTGGAAGGGGACCTCCTTGCGTACGACCGCCAGCCCCAGCTCCGCCGCGATCAGCTCGTGCCCGAGGCAGACGCCCAGCACCCCGTGCCGGTGCTCCCGGATCACCGACGCCGTCAGCTCCCGCAGGAACCGCATCTTCGGATCGTCCAGGTCGGACGGGTCACCCGGTCCCGGGCCCAGCACCACCGGACCCGGGTGCGCGAGCACGTCCGCCCGCAGCCCCGGCTCGTCGTAACGCCGTACGGTGACGTCGAGCCCGCCCGAGCGCAGCAGGTGCGCGAGCATCGCCGTGAACGTGTCCTCCCCGTCCACCACCAGCGCGTGCCCGGCCAGCTCCCCGGTCCGCTCCTGCATCCGCAGCCAGAAGGGGGCGAGCGACGCCCGGCGCCCGTCCAGCGCGGCCCGCACCCGGGGGTCGTCCGCCAGCCGTGGGCGCCCCTCCTCGCCCCGCGGCCGGGCCGGCCGTACCCCGAGCGCCGCCAGCACCCCCGCCGCCTTGGCGTGGGTCTCGGCGACCTCGCCCGCCGGGTCCGAGCCGCGCACCAGCGTGGCGCCGACGGGAACCCGCAGCCGTCCCCGCGCGTCGATGTCGGCGGTGCGGATGAGGATAGGGGAGTCCAGGGTCTGGGCGCCCCCGGAATCCCGGCCGAGCAGCGCCAGCGCGCCCGCGTAGTAGCCGCGCCCGCCCACCTCGTGCCGCTCGATGACCCGGCAGGCGTTCTGCACCGGCGACCCCGTCACGGTCGCCGCGAACATGGTCTCCTTCAGGACCTCCCGCACGTCCAGCGAGGACTTCCCGCGCAGCTCGTACTCGGTGTGCGCGAGGTGCGCCATCTCCTTGAGCCTGGGGCCGACCACGACCCCGCCCATGTCGCCGACGGTGCACATCATCTTGAGTTCCTCGTCGACGACCATCGACAGCTCCTCGATCTCCTTGCCGTCGGCGAGGAAGCCGAGCAGGTGCTCGGGGGTGGGGCCCTCGGCGGGATAGCGGTACGTGCCGCTGATCGGGTTCATCACCACCGTGCCGCCGGACATCCGCACGTGCACCTCCGGGCTTGCCCCCACCAGCGTCCGGTCCCCGGTGTGCACGACGAAGGTCCAGTACGCGCCCCGCTCGCCCGCCAGCAGCCGCCGGAACAGGGCCAGCGCGTCGGCGCGTCCGAAGCCCGGCACCTCCCCCTGGTAGGTCCGGCGGATCACGAAGTTCGCGCCCTCACCCCGGCCGATCTCCTCGCGCAGCACCCGGTCCACGATCTCGCCGTACGCGTCGTCGTCGACGTCGAAGCCGCCACGCTCCACCCGTACGTCGTGCGCGGGAAGCACGGCGAGGGCCTCGGCCAGCGGCACCCGGCCCACCACCTCGGGGGTCAGCACCAGCAACGGCGTCCCGTCGTCCCGCACGTCGAAGCCGCGCTCGCGGATCTGCCGGAACGGCACCAGGGCCAGACCCTCCTCCGGCAGGTCGGCGAGCCGGTCGCGGGCGGTGACGGGGCCGACCAGGACCTCCACCGTGTTCTCGTCGTGGCCGGGGGTGCGGCGCCGGAGCAGGGCGAAGGGGCGGTCGTCGTGGAGCAACTGGGTCAGGTCCATGGTTCCTCTGCGGTCCTT
The DNA here is from genome assembly GCF_022343545.1 of Streptomyces arenae. Lineage (NCBI taxonomy): Bacteria > Bacillati > Actinomycetota > Actinomycetes > Kitasatosporales > Streptomycetaceae > Streptomyces > Streptomyces arenae. Next base: position 248,709 of record NZ_JAKQYH010000097.1, on the reverse strand, counting down.
TGGCAGGTGGGAGAGGAACGACCCCGGAAACACCGAAGGCCGCCCCTCGGGCGGCCTTCGCGAAGTCTTGCGTACGCGCAGTCAGTGGGCCGCCGGAGAAGCGGTCCACCACCAGTTCTGGGTCGAGTGCGCGAACATGTGGAAAACCCTACCCCACCGGCCGCCCTGTCCACAGGACAATCACGGCGTCTCACCAGTCGAGCCGGAGGAAAATATGGCGACACGACCCCGTAATGTTTACGAGGTGACCGTGAACGCTAAGACCAGCGCGAGCGCTGGCAACACCTGGCGAGACCTGCCCGCGGCGCAGCAGCCCGAGTACCCCGACCCCGAGGCTCTGCGCGCAGTCGTTGCGGAGCTGGAGTCGTATCCGCCGCTCGTCTTCGCGGGCGAGTGCGACCAGCTGCGCGCCCGGATGGCGGCCGTCGCCAAGGGAGAGGCGTTCCTCCTCCAGGGCGGCGACTGCGCCGAGGCCTTCGACGCGGTGTCGGCCGACCACATCCGCAACAAGCTCAAGACGCTCCTCCAGATGGGTGCCGTGCTGACGTACGCCGCGTCGGTGCCCGTGGTGAAGGTGGGGCGGATCGCCGGCCAGTACTCCAAGCCGCGCTCCAAGCCGACCGAGACCCGCGACGGCGTGACGCTGCCGACGTACCGCGGCGACTCGGTCAACGGCTTCGACTTCGACGAGGCGTCCCGGATCCCGGACCCCGAGCGGCTGAAGCGGATGTACAACGCGTCGGCCTCCACGCTGAACCTGGTGCGCGCCTTCACCACGGGCGGTTACGCGGACCTGCGCCAGGTGCACGCCTGGAACCAGGACTTCGTGAAGTCCTCCCCGTCGGGCCAGCGCTACGAGCAGCTCGCCCGCGAGATCGACAACGCGCTGAACTTCATGCGGGCCTGTGGCACCGACCCGGAGGAGTTCAAGACCGTCGAGTTCTTCTCCTCGCACGAGGCGCTGCTGCTCGACTACGAGTCCGCCCTGACCCGGGTCGACTCCCGCACCGGCAAGCTGTACGACGTCTCCGGGCACATGGTGTGGATCGGTGAGCGCACCCGGCAGCTGGACGGCGCGCACATCGAGTTCGCCTCGCGCATCAGCAACCCGATCGGCCTCAAGCTCGGTCCGACGACCACGGCCGAGGACGCGCTGAAGTACATCGACCGCCTCGACCCGGACCGCGAGCCGGGCCGGCTGACCTTCATCGTCCGGATGGGTGCCGACAAGGTCCGCGACAAGCTCCCCGAGCTGGTCGAGAAGGTCACCGCCTCGGGCGCCACCGTGGCCTGGGTGACCGACCCGATGCACGGCAACACCTTCGAGGCCGCCTCGGGTCACAAGACCCGCCGCTTCGACGACGTGCTCGACGAGGTCAAGGGCTTCTTCGAGGTCCACAAGGCCCTCGGCACCCACCCGGGCGGCATCCATGTCGAGCTCACCGGTGACGACGTCACCGAGTGCGTGGGCGGCGGCGACGAGATCTTCGTCGACGACCTGCACCAGCGCTACGAGACGGCCTGCGACCCCCGCCTGAACCGCAGCCAGTCCCTGGACCTGGCGTTCCTGGTCGCGGAGATGTACCGGGCCCAGTAAGGGCACCGGGCGACTGCTCTGGGGCGCGGATCACACCGGATCCGCGCCCCTCGCACTTTTGCGGTTCCCCGGTGATGGGTAAGGTTAGGTTTGCCTCACCGACAAGCGGGATGGCAGTAGGAAGAACCGTCCCCGCAGGGAGGTGGAACCGCGTGTACGTCTGCAGCTGCTTCGGCATCACCGAGGCCCAGGTCAAGCAGCACGCCGCGGACGGCGCCTGCACCCCCCGCCAGATAGCCTCCGCCTCCAAGGCGGGCACCGACTGCGGCTCGTGCGTCCGCCGGATCCAGGCGCTCCTCGGCCGCGGCGCCTGCCCCCGCCGCGAGGCGGCGGAACAGGGCAGGCCAGTGCTGACGGCGCTGGCCGGTGAGCGTCCCGAAGGGGCGCGGGAAGCATGGCGAGCGGCCGCGACGGGCCCGCAGCCGGCCGACGACCTGCCCCGGCCCTTCCCGCGGAGCGCCTAGCTGCTCTCCGGCTGCTCGATGATCTGCGAGATGTAGAGCGCCTCACCGAGCTTCTCCACCAGCTCCAGCTGGGTGTCGAGGTAGTCGATGTGGTGCTCCTCGTCGGCGAGGATGTCCTCGAAGATGTTCGCGGACGTGACGTCGCCCTTCTCGCGCATCACCTTGATCCCGCGCTTGAGCCGGTCGATCGCCTCCACCTCGATCTGCCGGTCGGCCTCGAACATCTCCTTCACGGTCTGCCCCACGCGGACGTGGAACAGCCGCTGGTAGTTGGGCAGCCCCTCCAGGAACAGGATCCGGTCGGTGAGCACCTCGGCGTGCTTCATCTCGTCGAACGACTCGTGCCGGGTGTACTTCGCGAGCTTGTACCAGCCGAAGTTCTCCTGCATCTTCGCGTGCAGGAAGTACTGGTTGATGGCGGTGAGCTCGCCGGTGAGCTGCTCGTTGAGGAATTCGATGACCTCGGGGTCGCCCTGCATCGCAGAGGCTCCTTCCGCATGGTTCCGTACCGGACGGATGGGGATGTTTGCGGCGCATGATTGCACCGGCACAGAAGATCGTCCAGTAAGTGCGTACTTAGTAAGTAAGTCCGCGCTTGGCATCAGTTGGACCTTTTGGTGATCTCTGCGGTGGTCTGCCTGGTCAGGTGCATCGCCCGTGGTCTGTCAGGATGGAAGGCATGGGTCATCCGGTGGAGCACGCGTCCAGAGGAGCCGCAGGGTCCGAGCTTCCGCCGGGACAGCGGCTCCAGCGCGGCTGGCCGGTCACCCACTACGGCCCGGTGCCCAAGTTCCGGCCCGAGCGCTGGGAGTTCAGGGTCTTCGGCGCCACCGCCGACGGGGACACGCACACCTGGAACCACGAGCGGTTCACGGCTCTGCCGTACACCACCGTGGTCGCCGACCTGCACTGCGTGACGAAGTTCAGCATGCTCGGCGCCGAGTGGGGCGGCATCCCGGCACGGACCGTCCTGGAGCTCGCGCCGCCCGCCTCCGAGGTCACCCACGTGATGGTCTGGGCGGAGTACGGCTTCAGCTCCAACCTGCGCCTGGCGGACTTCGCCGCCGAGCGCACGCTCTTCGCCACCCACAAGGACGGCGAACTCCTCACCGCCGAGCACGGCTTCCCGGTCCGCCTGGTCGTGCCCCAGCTGTACGCCTGGAAGGGCCCCAAGTGGGTCCGCGGCATCGAGTACATGACCGCCGACCGCCGGGGTTTCTGGGAGGAGCGCGGCTATCACAACATCGGCGACCCCTGGAAGGAGCAGCGCTACTCCTACCAGGAGGGACCGGGGGACGGCCCCGGGGTCTGAGCCGGGATGCCCCAGCGGTGGTGCCGGTTCAGTGGTGGTACCGGTGCACCACCGCGTGCCCCCTGCCCCGCCCGATGGTCCACTTGTTGACCGGCGTCGTCACCACGAACGCCAGCACGAGCGAGACGGCCAGCGAGATCCAGAACAGCGCGTCGCCCAGCTGGGCGTCCATCGCGGCCGGCCAGACCAGGATCGTGCCGTTGTCGATCAGTTCCATCACGGCGATCGAGACGGTGTCCGCCGCCAGCGCCACCCGCGCCGCGGTACGGAGGTCCACGCCCGCCCGCAGCACCCCGCGCATGGTCAGCGAGTAGCCGAAGAGGAACGCCAGCACGATCGCCAGCAGTGTGGTCGGCAGGTTCCCCCAGCCGAAGGCCGTGCCGACGACCATGCCGAGCACCTCGCCGACGGCGCACCCGGTGAGGCAGTGCAGGGTGGCCTGGACGGCCGTGGCCCAGGACGCCCCGCCGGCGTGGTCATGAACGGTGTGGTCGTGAGCGGTGTGCTCGTGAAGGGTGTGGTCGTGGTCCATGGCTGACCCCCGGTGTCAGGTGCGGATCCTGCTGTGACGTCAACCTGTATACCCCCCTGGGGTATTCCCGTGAAGGCTTCGGGCTCGTTCCGGTAACAGCGAGCACATTCCGTGCCCAGAGCGCTACGCTGAGATCCTTGCCTGGCGGGAGACGCGCCGGGTGAAGACGGATCCGAGGGGCCGTTGAGGTTCCGCTTGTGATCCTGTTCGGGGGCGAGCGGTCGGGGGCGACGGTGGGGCTGTTCGGAGAGCGGCATACCTTCATGGGGGGACTCGGACCGGGGGACCGGGAGGCACTGGCGAGCCTCGGCACCCGGCACGAATACCCGGCGTACGACACGGTCATCACGGAGGGCGACCGCACCACCTTCGCGGTGGTCCTGCTCAGCGGCTGGTGCACGGTGTGGACGCCGACCGAGCGCGGCGGCCGGCTGATCCTGGCGCTCCGCAGGGCCGGCGAGGTCGTCGGGGACATGGCCGCGCTCGACGGCCGTCCGCGCAGCGCCTCGGTCAGCACCCTCGGCGAGGTCACCGGCCTGGTCGTACCCGGTGAGCGGTTCCGCCGGTTCCTGGCCTCCCGGCCGCACGCCAACGCGCTGATGACGGTCCAGCTCACCGAGCGGCTGCGCAGCGCGGACCACGAGCGCCGGGCGCTGGCCTCGATGACCGTGCTGCAACGGCTCGCCGAGCGCCTGGTCGAACTCGCCGACCGCGCGGGCCGCCGGGAGAACGAGGCCGTGACCATCCGGCTGCCCCTCGCGCAGCACGAACTGGCCGCGTCCGTGGGCTCCACCCGGGAAGCCGTCGCCAAGGCGCTGCGCCTGTTACGGGAACAGGGCCTGGTCCGCACCGGCCCCGGCACCCTGGCCGTGGCCGACCTGGACCCGCTCCGCCTGCTCGCCGCCGGACAACCGCACGAGACCTGAAAGCACCGAGTCCCGTGCTGTGTAAACGGCTACAGCGACGACCGGCCGGCTCCGCGACCATCGCAGCCAGGCAGCCGGTGGTCCGGCGGGACAGCTGGGAGGAGAAAGCGATGGAGGGGGAAGCCGCGTACGGCTTCATCGTCAACGTGGACGCACAGGGCTCGGGTCTGCTGACCGACACCGAGAAACCCGAGATGCGGCGCAGACTCTACGACGTCACGGGCACCGCCTTCGAGCAGGCCGGCATCCGCCCGCCCCGGCTCTACCAGGAGGACCGCGGCGACGGCATCCTCGGCGTCCTGGCGCCCGACGTACCGCCCGTCCGGGTGGTGGGGGAGTGGATCCAACAGCTCCACCAGAACCTGCGCGAGACCAACCAGCACCTAAGGAAGCCGCTGCGGCTGCGCGTGGGCCTGCACATCGGGCGGGTCACCGCCGACGCGCACGGCCGCTCCGGGCGCGCCGTGGACCTGGCCTGCCGGCTGGCCGACTGCGCCGTCACCAAGGCGATCCTCCGGGCCGCGGACGGCGCGCCGCTGGTGGTGGCCGCCTCCGACCGCGTGCACGAGGACTTCATCCTGCCCGGCGGACGCTGGGTGGATCCCGGGCACTACCGCCGGCACGACGTGGACCTTAAGGAGGGCCGCACCACCGCCTGGTTCATGGTCCCGGGCCGGTCCGAACCGCCCGAGCCGGGCCCGGAAGGGGGGCAGGCGCTGGACGCGACGGCGGCCGGCCCGCAACCGCCCCGCCAGCCACCACCCCACACCGACGAGGCCGGCGCGACGACCGAGGCCGCCCCGGCCGCCCCCGCCGCCGGGGACCGTGTCGTCCAGAACATCCACCAGCACGGCACCGGCCGGATCGTGGTCGGCGGCACCATCGACACCATCAACTTCTCCGACGGTGGTGGCCGGTGAACGCACAGGGCCCCCAGCCGCCCCAGAACTCCCCGAAACCACAGCAACAGCAGCCACAGCCGAAGGCCGAACCGGACAAGCCGCAGGGCGCCGAGCCCGCCGGCGCACCCGAGCCGGAGAAGGCCGACGTCATCGGCGGCCCGGCCGCCGACCCGCTCGGCGAGGAGGCACTGCCCGGCGCCGCGGCCGCCGCCTCCCGCGTCTACCGCTCGACCGTCAGCCAGTACGGATCCGGCACCCTGGTCAGCTCCGGCTCCGTCGGCACCATGAACTTCTACGGCCGGCAGACCACGGAACGCGTGCTCGCCGGCCCCCTCCCGGAGGACCAGTTGCTCCGGCTCCGCCAGGTCTTCAAGCAGCCCGCGGAGTACGACGACCACCTCGACCAGCTGAGCACCGGCCGTCTCCTGGTGCTGTTCGGCCAGCCCGGCACCGGCCGCGCCTACACCGCGCTGTCCCTGCTGGACAGGGTGACCGGCGGCCGCGTCTCCCGGCTCGACCCGCGCACCGACCTGGACAAGCTCGACGACGACCAGATCAGCGGAGGCCACGGCTACGCCCTGGAACCGGGCGCCGCGCTGCCCGACGAGACCGGCCTCGACCGGCTCTGCCAACTGCTCGGCCGGAAGGACGCCTACGCGGTCCTGCTCGCCACCCCCGAACCCGGTGACGTGCTCTCCCGCAGCGCCCGCTACTACCGCGTCCACACCCCGGCCGCCCAGACCGCCGTACTCGAAGGCCACCTCGCCCTCGAACTCGACGGCGCCGGACCCGACTACGAGCGTGCCCGGGCGACCGCCCTGGACCCCGACGTCCTCGCGGCGCGCGGCCTGAACGACCTGCGGCCGGCGGAGGCGGCGCACTTCGCCACCCTGCTGGCCCAGCACACCCGGGGCAAGCTCAGCCACGACGAACTCATGGCCGAGTGCCGGAAGTTCGCCGAGAACCAGGCCGCCGAGTGGTTCGCCGGCGGACTCCGCTCCGAGACCCCGGAGCGGCTGCGGGACGCGGCCTACCGGATCGCCGTCGCCGTCCTCGACGGGGCCTCGCTCAGCGCCGTCGCCGAGGCCGCCGAGGTGCTCGCCTGGGAACTGGCCGTCACCGTCGACCCCGAGGCCACCCCCGGCCGCCCGCTGTTCAGCGACGGCGTCGACGCCCGGCTGGTCTCCGCCCGCGCGGTCGCCGAACTGGGCACCGAGGAGGTGGGCACCGAGGAGGTGCCGGTGCGCACCGTGCGGTTCGCGGGCGAGGCGCTCGCCCCCGCCGTCCTCGGCCACCTGTGGCAGCACCGGCACAACGCGCGCGGACCCGTGCTGCGCTGGCTGGCCGGGCTCTGCGAGGACGGCCGGCCGCAGGTCTGGGTCCGGGCCGCCGTGGCCGCCGGGCACCTGTGCCGCCTCGACCTCTCCCACACCGTGCACGAACTGGTCCAGCCCATGGCCCGGTCCGAGCGGGCGCCCCGCCGGCTGTTCGCCGCGACCGTCCTCGACGTCGCCCTCGGCTCGCCGGAGGTCGGCACCGCCATCCGCGCCCTGGTCGCCTCCTGGGCCCGGTACGGCGACGAGGAACTGCGCTGGACCGCGGGCGCGGTGCTCGGCCGGGGACGCGCCACCGGCACCGTCCGCGACTCCCTCGACCTGCTCGGCGGCATCGGCGTCCGGGACGAGGGCAAGCTGCGGTCCGCCGCGTCCGTCCAGGTCGCCCACTTCGCCGGCGCCCACCCCGAGGCCCAGACCCTGCGCCGGATCCGCGCCTGGCTCTCCGACGAACGCCGGCCCCAGCAGGACCTCGGCCTGCAGTCCACCGTCTACCTCGCCGGCCTGCCCGCCAGCGACCTGTGGAACCTGCACGAGGACCTGGAGGGCCACGGCGACTGGCCGCTGATGCTCGCCCTCGCCGAGGTACGGCCCGCCCTCGCCCCGGACCTCGCCGGGCTGCTGTGGACGGCGTTGCAGACCCCTCGGTCGTACGAGGCGGCCGTCGAGACCGTGTCCGACTGGCTGCGCCGCTCGGCCGACCAGCCCTGGGCCGGCCGGCTGGAGCGGTTCCTGCCGCTCCTCGTGCACGGCCACGACGACCGCAACCGGCTGCTGTCCCTCATCAAGGAACTCACCGAAGACCCCGACCAACCACTGAACGAACAGCAGGTCCGCCGCCTGTGGGGGGCGGTCCAGGGAGCGAGTACACCATGACGTACAACCAGTGGCCCCCGCAGGACCAGGAGTTCGTCCTCCCGCACGACCTCAGAGGCCCCTTCGTCCGCGAGTTCGCGCCACAGGCCGCCTACCGGCACCGCAACAGCCAGGTGGCGTCGGTGCTCTACTACAGGAACGGCGGGCACAGCGTCATCACGGTGCGCGGCGCCGAGCACTTCAACAAGCCGCTGATGGGCAAGCCCACCTCGGTGTGCTGGATCGCCCGCGGCCAGCACCAGGTCTCCTTCCAGCTGGAGCTGCCCACCTACGGCGACCGGTCCCGGTTCCGGGCGGGCGCGGACGTCAACTGGGAGGTGCACGACTTCTACCTCGCCGCCGAGAAGCGCGTGGTCGACGTGGAGCGCATGCTGCGCCCCTCGCTGGAGGCCCGGCTGCGCGGACTCAGCCGCCGCTACAGCCTGGACTCGGCCCAGCAGGTCGACGAGGCCATCCAGGACGAGCTGGCCAGCGGCCGGTGGGGCGACTTCGGCGCCGAACTCGGCCTCGCCACGCAGGTGTTCGTCCGTATCGACCTCGGCCAGGCGGCCGCCGACCACCAGGCCCAGATGGTCGCGGTGGAGAAGGGCTCCAGGGTCCAGGAGGCCATCGACACCGCCAACAAGGCGCGGATCGCCGCCAACCTCGACGACGCGCAGAAGCTGATCGGCGCGGGCGAGACCGCCCAGTACGCCCACATGATGGCCGCCGACCCGAGCCGCGCCCACGAGATCCTCGGCGTGCTCCAGCAGCAGGCCCGCGAACAGCGCCAGGGCGCCCTGGACTACCTCACCAACCTGATCAACCAGGGCGTGGTGCAGCGCCACCAGATCGACGACCAGGTGCAGGCCCTGATCGAGTACAGCCGTACGGTCTCCACCGGTGTCTTCCCGAACGGCATCCCGCAGGCCCCGACCTCGCTGCCGATACCGCCGATGCCGCCGGCGCCCCCGCTGCTCCCGGCCGACGCGCCCCCGCCGATCCCGCCGGCCCCGCCGGTCTCCCCGACGGACGCCGTCCCCGGAGAGGGGACGGGGGTGGAGGACGACTCCAGCCCCGAGGCGCGCCGATGAACTCGGGCGACCCCGCCGACGCCGCCGCGCACTATGTCGCCGAACGGCTGCTGCTGACCGTGCGCGAGGACCTGGGCAGGGCGGACGTGAAGGCGTCCGTCCTGCTCTCGGGCGCCGTCGCGGTACCGGCGCTGGTGCTCGGCAGAGGGGCACCGGCCGGCGCCTCCGGCCTCGCCCTGGTCTGTCTCGCGGCGGGCGGGGCGCTCTGGGCGGCCGGCACGCTGCTGCTGCTCGCGGTGATCGTGCCCCGCACCCGCACGGTCCGCTCGGCACCCGGCCCGACCTTCTACGCCGACGCGCTGGGCGGTGTCGACCGGGAGGCGCTGCGCGGGGCCGCCGCGGAGGCGGCGGCGGACCGGGTCGGCTGGCTGCTCACCCAGTTCCAGGACGTCAGCGTGATCCTGTCGGCGAAGTACCGGTGGCTGCGCCGCTCGATGGCCCTGCTGGCCGCCGGCCTGCTGCTGGCGGCGGTGCCGCTGGCGGCGGCGTGAGCCCCGGCCCGCCGGGCGTCAGCCGTCGCGGAGCCGCTTGAGGCGCTCCACGTCGGCCGCGTGCCCCTCCTTGCCGCCGGGCGTCTCGATGACCAGCGGTACGCCCGCGGTCGCCGGGTGGGTCATCAGGGCGCGGAACGGATCCTCGCCGATGTGCCCGGCACCGATGTTCTCGTGCCGGTCCTTGTGGGCGCCGACGACGTCCTTGGAGTCGTTGGCGTGGATCAGCTTCAGCCGTCCCTCGCCGACGGTGTCCACCAGCAGGTCCAGCGTCTGATGCATGCCGCTCGGCCCGGTCAGGTCGTGCCCGGCGGCGAAGACGTGGCAGGTGTCCAGGCAGACGCCCAGCTTCGGATGGGCGTCCAGCGCCTCGAAGTACGGCCCGAAGTCCCAGGTCCGCGAACACAGGGAGGCGCCCTGGCCGGCGGTGGACTCCAGGAGCAGGAACGGGTCGTCGTCCGCGGTCAGTTCGTCGAGCAGCGGCAGCAGGTGCGCCCGTACCTGCTTCAGCGCCACCTCCCGGGCCCGCCCGCCGGTCGCGCTCCCGGTGTGCACGACCACCCCGAGCGCGCCGATCTCCCGGCCGCGGCGCAGCGAGTGCCGCAGCGACTCCACCGACCTCTCCACCGTCGCCTCGGTGCCCGAGCCGAAGTTGATCAGGTAGGGGGCGTGCACGTACGCCGGCACCGACTCCTCCGCGCAGGCCGCGCGGAACGCCTCGTCCTGCCCGGGGTTGCCCGCCGGGGTCGCCCAGCCGCGCGGGTTGGCGACGAAGACCTGCACGGTCTCCGCCTTCAGCTCACGAGCGTAGGACAGCCCCACGGAGTGCAGGCCGCCGGCGACGGGCACATGACCGCCGACGGGGTTGCGGGCGGGGCCGGACGGAGGGTTCCCGGCGGGACGGGACTGCTGGTCGTTCACCCGTCAAGGGTGGCACGGCGGCGCCCGGCTCCCGTCACCGGATGGTGAGGGTGATCGTCGACCCCTTCGGCGCCTGTTCCCCGGCGTCCACCGACTGCTTCTTCACGGTGTCGCCGAACAGCCCGAGCAGCCCGCGGTCCTCCTTGACCTCGAAGCCGGACTGCGCGAGCAGCTTCTCCGCGTCCTCGACGGTGGCTCCGACCACGTCGGGCACCTCGACCATCTCCGGGCCCTTGGACAGCGTCAGCGTCACCGTGTCGCCCTCCGCGAGCTGGGCGTCGCCCGCGGGGCTCTGCTTGGCCACCTGCCCCTGGTCGTACTCGGAGTTGACCTCGGTCGCGGAGACCGTGACCTTCAGCCCGGCCTCCTGGAGCTCCTGGCGGGCCTCGTCCAGGTCGTCGCCGGTGACGTCCGGGACGTCGACCGGGGAGCCCTTGCTGACGACGAGCGCGATCGCCGTCCCGGCGTGCCGCTTGCTCCCGGCGCCGGGATCCGTGCTGATCACCGACCCCTTGGGCACGTCGTCGCTGAACTCCCGCGTCACCATGCCCGCGGCCAGCCCGTCGGCCCTCAGCAGCGCTCTGGCCCCGGCCAGTGTCCGTCCCTGCACGTCCGGCACGTTCACCGTCTCGGGGCCGTCGGAGATCGTGAGCGTCACCGAGTCGTTGCTGCGGATCCGCTTGCCGGCCGCCGGGTCGGTGCTGATCACCGTGCCCCGCTTCACCGTGTCGCTGTAGGCGTGCTCGACCGCCTTGACGTCGAGCCCGGCGTCCCTCAGCCGTGCGGTGGCCTGGGCCTCGGTCTTCGACAGCAGCGGGGGGACCTTGGTGAACTGCCCGGAGTTGATGTACCAGACGCCGGCGCCGACACCGAGGACGAGCAGTACGGCGACGATCAGCGCGATCGGTCCGCGCCGTGAGCGACGGCCCCCGCGCCGCCGCTCCGGCACCGGCTCCGCCTCGAACCGGCTGGTCCGCAGCACGCCGCCGTCGTCCTCGTTGACCGGCAGCGGGCGGGGCACGTCCAGCGACCGGGGTATGACACTGGTCCGGTCGTCGGCGATGTCGTGGCCGTCCGCCAGCGCCTGCGGCGGTACGGCGTCCAGCTGCGCGTCGGTGAGCGCGGCCCGGGTCCGGCGCGCCAGGGCGAACATCGCGACCGCGTCCTGCGGCCGGACCCCGGGGTCGCGGGCGGTCCCGAGGGCGGTCAGCTCGTCCAGCGCGGGGGCGAGACCCGGCACGGCGGCGGACGGGCGCGGCACGTCCTCGTGGAGGTGCTTGTAGAGGACCACCGCGGGGGAGTCCCCGTCGTGCGGCTTCTCCCCGGTGAGCATCTCGTAGAGCACCACACCGCACGCGTACACGTCGACGCGCGGATCGGCGGACCCGTTCTCGACCTGCTCGGGCGCGAGGTAGGCCACGGTCCCGAGCACGGCCCCCGTGGTGCTGGTGACCGAGCCCACGGAGCGCACGAGTCCGAAGTCGGCGACCTTGACCCGGCCGTCGTCCCCTATCAGCACGTTCTCGGGCTTCATGTCCCGGTGCACGAATCCGGCGCGGTGCGCGGCGCCCAGCGCGGCCAGCACCGGCTCCAGGATGTCCAGCGCGGCCCGCGGCTGGAGCGCGCCGCGCTCGCGCAGCACGTCCCGCAGGGTGCAGCCGGCGATGTACTCCATGGCGAGGTACACGTACGTGCCGTCGGTGCCCTGGTCGAAGACCTGCACCACGTTCGGGTGGGCCAGCCGGGCGACCGACTTGGCCTCGCGGATGAACCGCTCGACGAACGAGCCGTCGGCGGCGAGGCCCGGGTGCATCACTTTCAGCGCGAGCACGCGGTCCAGCCGGACGTCCAGGGCCCGGTAGACCGTGGCCATGCCGCCGACGGCGATCCGCGCGTCGACGCGGTACCGGCCGTCGAGCACCTGCCCGACAAGAGGGTCCTGAAGGGTCGTATCCACCCGGCGAGTGTACGAGCCCGCACCGTGGGCCCCACTGCTGAGACCGCTTTCGCCCATGGACTGCAGCGGAGCTGTGACGGTCGTCACGCTCGCCGAACAAAACAGTAGCCATGTACATAGTAGCCATGTACTGTATTTGCTGTGAGTACAGCAGCGGAGAACGCGACGGCCGGATTCCTCGTCTGGCGCCTGTCGATGAAGTGGCGGGTGGCCGTCGACCGGGCGGTCGCACCGCTGGGCCTGACCCATGCCCAGTACGCGCTGGTCGCGTCGCTGTACGGCATGGCACGCAGCGGTGAGCGGCCCAGTCAGCGCGGCCTCGCCGACCACACCGGGCTCGAACCGCTGTACGTCTCGAAACTCGCCCGCGCCCTGGAGGCCGCCGGACTCGTCGCCCGCACCCGCGATCCCGGCGACCCACGGGCCATGCGGCTGACGCTCACCGAGCAGGGCCGCGAGGTCACCGGGCGGGCCATCACGGTCGTCCAAGGCCTCCTGAACCAGCTGCTGGAGCCGCTCGGGGGACAGCACTCCGACCGCGCACACCAGTTCACCCACGACCTCGTCGCCCTGCTCGACGCACCTCTTGATCCGCACGCCGAGAACGAGAAGGAGCAGTCATGACCACCACCACCGCACCTGCCCTGAACGCCCGTGTCATCGCGTTGGCGCACCACGCCCCGCGGGCCCTCCTGGAGGGCGTGCTGAGCCGCTACGGCATCACGTTCCACCAGAGCGTCACGCTCCGGGCCGCCGTGGTCGCCGGTGCCTCCGTCGACCGTGACGAGCTCGTCGCCGAGGTCACCGGCGCGCTGAAGACCGACGCGTCGGTCGTGCACGGCGTGATCGAGGAGCTGACGGCCGCGGAGCTGCTGGAGGCGCACGAGTCCCGGCTCCACGTCACGGCCACCGGCCGGGACCTGTACGAGCGCACCTCCACCGAGAGCGCCGGGATCGCCGCCCGCCTGTACGCCGGCATCCCGACGGAGGACCTGGCGACGGCCGGCCGAGTCCTGACCCTGATCACAACCCGCGCGAACGAGGAACTGTCCAGGCCCTGACCCGACTCCGCCGACGACACCGAACACCACACACGAAGCCCGCGCCCCACTTCCCTGAAGCCGCCAACGGCACAAAGGCCCCCACACGCGAAGGCCGCTCCCCGCGCCCCACTTCCCTGAAGCCGCCGACGGCACAGAGGCCCCCCAAACGAAGGCCGCTCCCTCGCTTGCCTGAAGCCGCCAACGGCACAAAGGCCCCCACACGCGAAGGCCGCTCCCCGCGCCCCACTTCCCTGAAGCCGCCGACGGCACAAAGGCCCCCCACAAGTGAAGGCCGCTCCCTCGCTTGCCTGGAGCCGCCGACGGCACAAAGGCCCCCCATGCGGAGGCCGCTCCCCGCGCCCGCCGACGGCGCGCCGCCCGCCACCCCCGAAGGCCGCCCGCCCCCCACCCCGCTCCCTGACCACCCCGCTCCCTGCTCGCCCACTCCCTGAAGCCGCCGACGGCGCTTCGCCCCCGCGGGAGAGCTCTGCTTTTTCAGCACACGGTTTCGGGTGGTGCGCGGGTGGGAGAACACGGCCGGCGGTCAGAACGCGGGGCGCTCCGGGTCGAGGGCGGCCAGGCCCTCCGCCGGAGACGACGCCTCCGCGAAGTGGCGCCGCGGGATCCGCCCCGCCAGCCGGGCCAGCCGCCCCGCCTCCACCCCCGCCCGCATGGCCAGCGCCATCCGCGCGGGATCCTGCGCCCGCGTCACCGCCGACGCCAGCATCACCCCCGCACACCCCAGCTCCATCGCCAGCGCCACGTCCGACGCCGTACCGGCCCCCGCGTCCAGGATCACCGGCACCCGCGCGTGCTCGACGATCAGCTGGAAGTTGTGCGGGTTGCGGATCCCGAGCCCCGACCCGATCGGCGACCCGAGAGGCATCACCGCCGCACAGCCGACGTCCTCCAGCTTCCGCGCCAGCACCGGATCGTCGTTCGTGTACGGCAGCACCGTGAACCCGTCGTCCACCAGCGTCTCCGCCGCGTCAAGGAGCTCGACCGGGTCCGGCAGCAGCGTCCGTTCGTCGGCGATGACCTCCAGCTTCACCAGCGAGGTCCCCAGCGCCTCCCGCGCCAGCCGGGCCGTCAGCACCGCCTCGCCCGCGGTGAAACACCCGGCCGTGTTGGGCAGCACCCGGATCCCGAGCCGTTCGAGGACCGACAGCACGGAGCCCCGTACCCCCGGATCCACCCGCCGCATCGCCACCGTGGTCAGCTCGGTGCCGGACGCGACCAGCGCCCGCTCCAGCACCTCCAGGCTGGGCGCGCCCCCGGTACCCATGATCAACCGCGAGGAGTAGGTCGTGTCCCCGAGGACGAAGGGATCGTCGGCCACGGCGCTCAGCCTCCCTGCACGGCGGTCAGGACTTCCACCCGGTCGCCCTCGGCGAGACCCGTCACCGGCCACTGCGTGCGCGGTACGACGGTCTCGTTGACGGCCGCGGCCACCCCGGAGGGCGCCGCCGTGAGGGACTTCACGAGGGTGTCGAGAGCGGTGCCCGGGGCGATCTCCCGGCGCTCCCCGTTGACGGAGATGTTCATGCGGTCTGCTCCATGAGTACGTCGAGAACGGAGCCGAATCGCCTCGGCGTGAACGGACGGGCTTCCTCCGGCACCTCACCGCCGGCCAGCAGCTCCGCCATCACGTCCCCCGTGACCGGCGTGAGCAGCACCCCGTTGCGGTAGTGCCCGGTGGCCAGCAGCAGCCCGTCCAGACGGGTCGGCCCGAGCAGCGGCGCGTTGTCGGGGGAACCGGGACGCAGCCCGGCCCGGGTCTCCGTCAGCGGCAGCTCGGTGATGCCGGGGACCAGCTCGTGGGCGTCCCGCAGCAGCTCGTAGACACCGCCCGCCGTGACGGTGGTGTCCCAGCCCAGTTCCTCGCTGGTCGCGCCGACCACCAGTTCGCCGTTCTCCCTGGGCACCAGGTAGACGCTGCCACCGCGCACCACGGCCCGCACCGTCCGGCTGAGGAACGGCGCGTACCGCGGGGGCACGGTCAGCCGCAGCACCTGGCCCTTCACCGGCCGCACCGGCGGCAGCACGTCGTCGGGGACGCCCGCCAGCCGCCCGCTCAGGCTGCCGGCCGCGAGCACCACCTGCCCGGCGCCCAGTCGCTCGCCCGCGCGCGTGACGGCACCGGCGGCCCGCTCCCGTACCACCGTCAGCCGCTCGGCCCAGTCGCGGTGGAAGACCACCCCGGCCCGTTCGCACGCGGTGACCAGCGCGGCCGCCAGCCGGCGCGGGTCGATCTGGTGGTCGCCGTCCACCCGCAGCCCGCCGCGCACCCCGGGCGCCAGCATCGGCTCCAGGCGCCGGCACTCCCGCCCGGACAGCCACTCGGACTCCAGCCCCGACTCCCGTTGCAGGGTGTGCAGCTCCCGCAGATGGGCGCGGTCGTCGGCGTCCAGGGCGACCGCGAGCGTGCCGCAGCGCCGGTAACCGAGATCCTGGCCGGTGAGCTCGGTCAGCTCGGCGGCGAAGCCCGGATAGCGGCGGGCGGAGGCCAGGTTGAGCCCCAGCAGGGTCTGCTCGCCGTAGTGCAGTTCGGTGACCGCGGCCAGCATACCGGCCGCGACCTGCGCGGCCCCGCCGCCCGGCGCGGGATCGGCCACGACGGTCGCGAGCCCGCGCTGCGCCGCCCGCCAGGCCGTGACCAGGCCGATGATCCCGCCCCCGATGACGAGGACGTCGGACGTGTGTGAGGACATGGGCGTCCAGCCCCTCCCTTCGCCGGCATGACCCGGATCAGGTTCGTACGGTCGGAGGCCGCCAGCCTCCCTCTCAGCCCGGTGCGTCCGGACTCCCGCGTGTGCTTGTACGCCACCCTAGCCCGCACCGCTCCGCCCCGGTAGGACGGCCTCGGCGGACGCTGTGGAACAGGTCACCCGGCAGGCCCCCTGACTGACTCCGTGTCAGTTGTCTATCGTTCTTGTCCATGGTGATCAGGTGAGCGGGCAGACACAGTCGCGGGGCACGTCACAGGCGCGACGCGTGGTCGTCGTCGGCGCGGGCATGGCCGGGGTGCAGACCGCCGTCGCCCTGCGCGAGCGCGGGTACACCGGTACCGTCACGCTGATCGGCGCCGAGCCGCACCAGCCGTACGACCGGCCGCCGCTCTCCAAGGCCGTTCTGCTCGGCAAGGCGGAGGGCTCCGCCTTCGAGGTCGACTTCGACGCCCTCGGCATCGAGCTGGCGCTCGGCCGCGACGCGCTCGGCGTGCGCACCGCCGACCACGAGCTGGACACCGAGGCCGGACCGGTGCCGTACGACGTGCTGGTGCTCGCCACCGGCGCCGAACCGGTCCGGCTGCCCGGCACCGAGGGCGTGCCCGGCGTCCATCTGCTGCGCACCCTCGACGACGCCGAGCGGCTGCGGCCGGTGCTCGCCCGGCAGCACGACATCGTGGTGGTCGGCGCCGGCTGGATCGGCGCCGAGTTCGCCACCGCGGCCCGCGAGGCCGGCTGCGCGGTCACCGTCGTCGAGGCCGCCGACCGGCCGCTCGCGGGCGCGCTGCCGGCCGAGGTCGCCGCGCCGATGACCACCTGGTACGCCGACAGCGGCACCGAACTGCGCACCCGCGCGCGCGTGGCACGCGTCGAACCCGGCGCGGTGATCCTCGACGACGGCTCCCGGATCGCCGCGGGCGCCGTGGTGGTCGGCATCGGCGCCCGCCCCGCCACCGGCTGGCTGACCGGCTCCGGCATCGAACTGGGCGCGCAGGGCGACGTGCTCGCCGACGACCACCTGCGCAGCAGCGCACCGGACGTCTACGCGGTCGGCGACTGCGCCTCCTTCCCGTCCGGGCGCTACGGCGCCCGCCTGCTGGTCCACCACTGGGACAACGCCCTCCAGGGCCCGCGCACGGTGGCCGCGAACATCCTCGGTGAGTCCGACGCGGTCTACGACCCGGTGCCGTACTTCTGGTCCGAGCAGTTCGGCCGCTTCGTCCAGTACGCGGGCCACCACGCCGGGGCCGACCGCATGATCTGGCGCGGCGACCCGTCGACCCCCGCCTGGAGCGTCTGCTGGCTCCACGAGGACCGCCTGGTCGCCCTCCTGGCGGTAGGCCGCCCACGTGACCTGGCCCAGGGCCGCCGCCTGATCGAGGCAGGCGCGCGGATGGACGCCGATGCCCTGTCCGACCCGGGGAATCCGCTCAAGAACGCCACGACTGTCTGAAAGCGCCCTGCGGGAAACGCGCCCCGAAGGGGCGCGGGGAACTGCGCGACAAGCCCCGGCGTCGCCGCACCCGACGGACCACCGATCGCACCCGACCCACCGAAACGCCTACCCTTGACCCCGTGACCGAGATTGACGCAAACATCGATGCTCTCGTCCCCGCCTGGCTCACCCTCCCCGACATCGCGGAAATGATGGACGTCGAGGTGACCCGCGTGCGGCAGCTGGTCAAGGAGGGCCAGCTCATCGCCGTCCGCCGCGGTGAGAACAGGGCGCTGCACGTCCCCGCCGCCTTCATCGACGGGGACAAGGTCGTCAAGGGCCTGGCCGGCACCCTGACGCTGCTCCGGGACGACGGCTTCACCGACGAGGAGATGCTGGAGTGGCTCTTCACTCCTGACGAGACCCTGCCCGGCACCCCCGCGCAGGCGCTCAGCGAGAATCGCGGCACGGAGGTGAAGCGCCGCGCCCAGGCGCTCGCCGTCTGAGCCGACCGGCACCGACACCACGGGGGACCCACCGATGACCGACACCGCCCGCGCCCAGCTGGCCGACGCCCGTCTCTACCTGTGCACGGACGCCCGCCGGGAGCAGGGCGACCTCGCCGAGTTCCTGGACGCGGTCCTGGCGGGCGGTGTCGACATCGTGCAGCTGCGCGACAAGGGCATGGAGGCCGCCGAGGAGCTGGCGCACCTCGCCGTGTTCGCCGACGCCTGCGCCCGGCACGGCAAGCTGCTCGCGGTCAACGACCGTGCCGACGTGGCCCACGCCGCCGGCGCCGACGTGCTCCACCTGGGCCAGGGCGACCTGCCGGTTCCGGCGGCCCGCGCGATCCTCGGCCCCGACGTCCTCGTGGGCCGCTCCACGCACGCCGAGGCGGAGGCCGCCGCGGCCGCCGTCCAGGACGGCGTGGACTACTTCTGCACCGGTCCCTGCTGGCCCACCCCCACCAAGCCCGGCCGCCACGCCCCCGGGCTCGACCTGGTGCGTCACACCGCGGCCCTGGGCACCGACCGCCCGTGGTTCGCCATCGGCGGCATCGACCTCGGCAACCTCGACCAGGTGCTGGCGGCGGGCGCCCGGCGCGTGGTGGTCGTCCGCGCGCTCACCGCGGCCGACGACCCCGGCGCGGCCGCGGCCGAGTTCGCGAAGCGGCTGCGGTCCGCGTGACGCTCCGTGCGCCCCGGCTGTCCGGAAACATGTCCAGTATCCGGACGCGAGGTCGGCAATTCGGGCAAATATCCCGAGTGTGGTTGGGTGTCCGTCCGCCCCTGACTAACCTGCGGGTATGGCCCTAGGAACCGCGTCAACCAGGACTGATCGCGCACGCACCGTGCGCGACATGCTCGCGAGCGGCAAGACCACGTACTCCTTCGAGTTCTCGGCGCCGAAGACCCCCAAGGGCGAGCGGAACCTGTGGAGCGCGCTCCGGCGGGTCGAGGCGGTGGCGCCCGACTTCGTCTCCGTGACCTACGGCGCCGGCGGTTCCACCCGCGCGGGCACGGTCAAGGAGACCCAGCAGATCGTCGCCGACACCACGCTCACGCCGGTCGCCCACCTGACCGCGGTCGACCACTCGCTCGCCGAACTGCGCAACATCATCGGCCAGTACGCGGACGCCGGGATCCGGAACATGCTCGCGGTGCGCGGCGACCCGCCCGGCGATCCGATGGGCGAGTGGGTGGCGCACCCGCAGGGGCTGACCTACGCGGCCGAACTCGTCCGGCTCATCAAGGAGTCCGGGGACTTCTGCGTGGGCGTCGCCGCGTTCCCCGAGATGCACCCGCGGTCCGCCGACTGGGAGACCGACGTCCGGCACTTCGTCGACAAGTGCCGCGCGGGCGCCGACTACGCCATCACGCAGATGTTCTTCCAGCCCGAGTCCTACCTTCGCCTTCGCGACCGGGTCGGCGCGGCCGGCTGCGAGACCCCCGTGATTCCGGAAATCCTGCCCGTCACCAGTGTGAAGATGCTGGAACGGCTGCCCAAACTCAGCAATGCGGTCTTCCCGGACGTCCTGAAAGAGCGGATCCTCACAGCGAAAGACGATCCGACGGCGGTACGCTCCATCGGTATCGAGTACGCCACGGAGTTCTGCGCCCGGCTGCTGGCCGAGGGAGTGCCCGGACTGCACTTCATCACGCTGAACAACTCCACGGCGACGCTGGAGATCTACGAGAACCTGGGCCTGCACCAACCCACGCGGGCCTAGACCGGCCGCACCGGAGTAGGACACACTGCGTAGCGGTCACTGGAGGAGGGGCGTACATGGGCTGGACGGTCCTCTACGTAGCGTTCGGCGTCGTGGCACTGTGGCTGCTCGGCGAGGTGCTGCTGCAGTACAAGGCGCGGCTGCGCTGGCGGCTGCTGGCCTTCGTCGGCTTCCTCGGGGTCGTCTTCGGTGTGCTGATCCCGTCCGTGATCGTCATCGGTGTGGGCGCGATCGCCTTCGCGGTAGGCCAGACGTACGTCACGCTGTCGTTCCGCCGTGGCTTCGAGGCGGGCTGGGCGGTCAAGCGCCCCGACGCGGACAGTGACGGCGGCGGCCTGCTCAGGCGCCGCCGCGGCGAGCCGGACGAGGACCCGGGCCTGGAGGCCACCGACCCGGACGCGGCCGACGCCGCCTACGCCGGCCAGCAGGCCGGCTACGCCACCGGCAGCACCCCCGCCTACCGCGCCGACGACGACTACGACCGCGACGACGTCTTCACCCCCGGCCCCCGCTCCGGCGAGCCGGCCGCCGAGGCCGGCACGGTCTACGAGCCGCAGCCGATGCCCGAGGACACCGGCTCCTACGGCGTCTACCGCGACTCCGGCCAGGCCGCGGCCGGCGACCAGCAGGCCGCCTACGCGACCGCGGGCCAGGACCAGGCGTACGCCGCCCAGGGCACCGACCAGAACTACGCCTACGACTACTCCGGCTACGGCCAGCAGCAGTACGGCTACGACGCGAACGGCCAGCAGCAGTACGCCAACTACTCCGACCCGTACATCGGCAACCAGACCTACGGCGGGGCCGGATACGACACGTCGTACGGCACCCAGCAGTACGACCAGCAGGGCTACGCCCAGGGCCAGTACGGCACCGGCGGCTACGGCGAGACCCCGGCGGGCGGTGTCTGGGTGCCGCAGCAGCGCGCCGACGAGACCTACGGCGGGGAACTCCCGCAGGAGCAGCAGTACCCCTACCAGGGCGACGGCCAGGCACAGCAGGGCCAGGGCCAGGCTCACCAGGGCAACGGGTACGACGAGCAGTACCGTTTCTGAGGAGCACGGCTCGCACTCGTGAGCCGCGGAACTCCGGCCGCTCACTGTGAGCCGCGGAACCCGGGCCGCTCACTGTGAGCCGCGGAACCCGGGCCACTCACTGTGAGCCGCGGAACCCGGGCCACTCACTGTGAGCCGCGGAACCCGGGCCACTCACTGTGAGCCGCGGAACCCGGGCCACTCACTGTGAGCCGCGGAACTCCGGCCCCTCCACGATCAGCCCGGCCACCAGCGCGCCCGACATGCCCGCGTGCGGCAGCCCGCCGCCCGGATGCGCCCAGTCGCCCACCCGGTACAGGCCCGGCAGCCGGGTGGTGTTGGCCGGGTGCAGGAAGCGGCCGTGGCCGGCCGCGAGGGCGGGCGCGGAGACCTCTCCGGCCCCGGACCCGGCCGCGGCGGCACCCGTGACCTGCCCTGGTGCCAGGGTCTCCTGCCACAGCAGCCGCTCCCGCAGCCCCGGCACGGCGGCCTCGCCGGCTTCCAGGAGGAAGTCCGTGTAGGCCCGGACCGTGTCCGACCGCTCCCAGCCGGCCTCGCTCGACACCACCGCCGACAGCACCACGGACTCGTGGCCGCCGTCCGGCCGGAGCGCCGGGTCGTCGGGGCGCAGCACGGTCACGGTGGGGCGCACCGGCCGGTCACCGCCGGGCGCGACCAGCAGGTCCAGTTCGGTCTGGTCGTCGGGCGCGTGCACGACCGTGCGATGCGCGGCACCCGCCTCGCGCGCGCCGCGGAGCGCGAGCAGCACCGTGCAGCGGCTCGGACGGAGCGCCCCGGTGCCGGCCCTCACATCGCCGTCGGCGTCGAGGCGGCACCCCGTCGGCCGGACGAGGGCGTCGAGCCGTACCGGGTCCACCCCGGCCACCACGTGGTCCGCGTCGACCACGGTGCCGTCGGCCAGTTCCAGCCCCACCGCGTGGCCGTCCTTCGCCCGCACCGCGGTGACCTCGGCGCCGAAGACGAACTCGACCCGTCGCCGTTGGCACCGCTCGTACACCGCGCGCGCCAACTCCCTTATGCCACCGCGCACATACCAGACCCCGAAGGCGTGCTCCAGGTAGGGCAGCACGGCGGCGCTCGCCGGCGCGGTCCGGGGGTCGAGGCCGTGCGCGAGGGCGTGGCTGTTCAGCAGGGCCGCCAGCCGTTCGTCGCGCAGCTCCCAGGCGCCGATCTCGGCGAGCGTGGCCGCCCGCCGGGTGCGCAGCAGCTTCTTGTGCGGGACCGACGGGTACGGCTCACGCTCCGCCAGCACCTGCCAGTTCGGCCACAGCGGCTCCTCCAGGAGCGGGCGCCGGGTGCGGTCCCAGGCCTCCCGGGCGCGCACCAGGAAGTCCCCCCAGCGCTGCCCGGCGCCGGAGCCCAGGGCCGCGTCCAGGGCGGTGACGACGCCCGCGCGGGACGCGTTCGGGAGCGACACCTCGGTGCCGTCCGCGAAGACGTGCCGGGCCGACGGGTCGACCTGGACCAGTTCGACGCAGTCCTCCAGCGGTTCCCGGCCGGTCTTGACGAACAGGTCGCGGTACACGGCGGGCAGCGGCAGCAGCCCCGGGCCGGTGTCGAAGGCGAACCCGTCGCGCTCGAAGCGGCGCACCGCACCGCCGTACGTCTCCGTACGCTCGTACACCGTCACCCGGTGGCCCGCGACGGCCAGCCGGGCGGCCGCCGCCATGGCGCCCATCCCGGCGCCGATCACCGCAATCCGTCCCATGCCCGCGACCTTATCGACCGCCACTGACAGTCCGGTCCGGCGGGCCGTCAGCCGGGTGGCCGCTCCACCTGCGCCGCGAGCCGCCGCTCCTCCCGGCGCTGGGCCCGGCGGCGCCAGAACCGCCGGATCCGGGAGATCAGGAACACCAGCACGATCAGACCCGTGGCGAGCAGCACCGCCGCGATGATCGCCGCCGCCAGCGGATGGAACATCGCGAACGTCACGATCCCGGCGACCCCGAGGTCCTCGGCGAGGCTCAGCACGATGTTGCTGAAGGGCTCCGGGGAGGTGTTGACCGCCATCCGGGTCCCGGTCTTGACGGTGTGGCTGGCCAGTGCCGTCGAACCGCCGACCAGTCCGGCCACCACGTCGTTGAGCGAGCCGCTCTGCCCGGCGAGCAGCGCCCCGACCCAGGCGCCCGCCACCGGCCGGACCACCGTGTGCACGGAGTCCCACACCGAGTCGACGTACGGGATCTTGTCCGCGACCGCCTCGCACAGGAAGAGCACGCCCGCGACGATCAGCACCTCGGGCCGCTGGAGCGTCTCGGGGACGTCGTCGCTCAGGCCCGTCGCGCCGAACAGACCGAGCAGCAGCACCACCGCGTACGCGTTGATTCCGCTGGCCCAGCCGCTGGTGAAGACCAAGGGGAGTACCGACACGGACGCGATCGTAGCCAGTCGGCGGCCGCGCGTCCTGGGTCCGGGTGCGCAGACCTGAGTACAGGTACCCAGACGGTGAGTTGAGTACCCGCGCGGATGGGCCCCGGCCTGCGCGGACGGGAGAGTTGAGGCACGGAAGAGGGCGCGAGGTGCGGTACCGCCGACACGGGGCGGCGGAACGGCGCCGGCGCCCTTGACCGCTCCTTCCGCCGATGTCGGTCGGCGGAAGCGAGACACGGGGGAGAGGGGACCCGGGGGAACTCCGGTAAACCGGGGGAACGGGGAAGTACGGGGGTGCAGGGAAGGCGCCGGTCCGACGGTGGCCCGCGGGGGACGCGGCCACCGGCGGACCGGCGCCTTCGCACGTCCGGCCCCCGGTTCAGGCCTTCCCGCTCACCCGTCCCTGGAGCAGCCGGGAGAGCGCCGCGTGGACGTCGTCCAGGGAGCGTTCCGGCTGGAAGGACTTCCAGTCCAGGGCCGCCACCAGCACCATCCCGACCAGCGCGGCCGCCGTCAGCTGGACGTCGATCTCGTCGCTGAACTCGCCGTTCTCCACGCCCTCGCGCAGCACGCCCTCGACGACCGCGACGGCCTGCTGCCTGACCACCATGAGCGTCGACTGCCAGGCCCGGTTGGTGCGCCACAGCTCGGCCACGTAGAGCTGGGTGAAGGCCGGGTAGCGGTCGATGAAGACGAGACCCGCGCGGACCATCGCGTCCAGGGCGTCGACCCGGCCGCCGCCCTCCCGCGCGGTCCGCTCGGCGGCCTCCCGCAGCGAGGCGGTGAGAAGGCCGACGCCGTGCCGCAGCAGCTCCTCGAAGAGAACCGACTTGCTCGCGAAGTTGTAGTAGACCGTGCCCTTCGCGACGCCGGCCCGCTCGGCGATCTCGTCCACCGTGGTGGCGGAGAAGCCCTGCTCGGCGATGAGTGTGACGGCGGCCTCGTAGAGCTTCTGCCGGGTGGCCTCACGGCGTGTGCCGCCGCCCGTGGTGCTGCTGCTTTCCATGGTTCTGATTCTCACAGGAACGCCGGCCCCGGCGGGTACGGAGGAGGAGGTCAGGGGAGAGGGGGTCAGGGAGGAGGAGGTCATCGAGGCCTCACAGACTCAGTTCGGGATGCAGCCGGTCCAGCGTCCACACCTGCCGGCGCCGGGCCGACAGCGCGGTGAGTGCCAGCGCGCCGGCCGTGAACGCCACCAGGACGGCGCAGGCCTGCCAGACCGGTCCGAGGCCGCCGCCCGTGATCAGCCTGCGCAGCGCCGCTACGACGTAGCTCATCGGCAGGAACGGGTGGACGGCGTTGAAGAAGCGGGGGCTGGTCTGGACGGGATACGTGCCGCCCGCCGACGTCAGCTGGACCATCAGCAGGGCGAGGACCAGGATCCGCCCGGCCGCCCCGAAGCGGGCGTTGAGCCACTGCACGATCGCCCCGAAGCAGGCCGCGACGAGGAACAGGAACCCGACCGTGCCGGCCGCGCGCACCATCTGCAGCCCGATCGCCCAGTGCAGAACGGCCATCAGGGCGGCCGTCTGCAGCACCCCGACCGCGACCACCGGCAGCCAGCCCGCCAGCGCGATCCGCCAGGCCGCCGAACCGGCCGCCAGGGCACGCCGGTTGAGCGGTGGGATCAGCATGTAGGCGACCATCGCCCCGACCCACAGGGACAGCGGGATGAAGTAGGGGGCGAACCCGGTCCCGTAGTTGGGCGCCTTGTGCAGGTCGTGGGAGGCGAGCTGGACCGGGTCGGCCATGACCCCGGTGTGCCGGTCGCGGTCCTTCTTGTCGTAGTCGGGTATCTTGCCCGCGCCGTCGTGCAGTCCGCCGGCGAGCTTTCCGGAGCCGTCGATCAGCTTGTACATGCCTCCGTCGAGGTCGTAGGCGCCGGTCTTGAGCTTTCCGACGCCCGAGTCGAGGTCGGAGGCGCCGGTGGCGGCCGTGCCGAGACCGGTGTGCAGCTTCGCGGTGCCCGCGGCGACCCGGGCGGCGCCGTCGTTCAGCTTGTCGATCTTCTGGACGGCGTCGGCGACGTCCTCGGAGAGGTGCGGGGCGCGGTCGGCGAGGGCCCGGGCCTGCGTCTGGAGCGTGCCGAGGTTCTCGTCGAGCGTCTTCAGGTCGCCGTTCTGGTCGGCGATCAGGGTGTTCAGGTCGTCGGCGACGGCCGCCACGTCGTCGGCCGCGTCCCTGGCCTTCTTCAGGTCGGGGCAGACCGGGTCCGTCAGCAGCTGTCCCGAGCAGCGGGCCCGGTAGACCTCGTCCAGGGTGCCGGCGGCCGCGTGCGCCGTCTTCACCGCCGCCGGGGCCGTCTTCACCAGGACGCCCAGGTTGTCCCGGACGGTCCCTGCCGAGTCGGCGACCAGCCGGGCGGTGTCGCCGATGGTCTTCTCGTTCTTCGCCAGGTACGGGCCGACCTTGCCGTAGACACCGTCGACCTTGTCGGCGAGTTCCTGGGTGCCGTCCGCGACCTGCCGGGAACCGGTCTCCAGGGTCCCGGCGCCCGTGTTCAGCTTCTTGATGCCCTTGGCGAGCTTCCCGCTGCCGGTCTTGGCGTCCGCCAGGCCGTCCGCGAGGTCCTTCGAGCCCTTCTCGGCCTTCCCGATGCCCCCGGTGAGGGTGTCGGCGCCCTCGGCGGCCTTCACGGTCTGCCCGTGGATGTCGGAGAACGAGATGAAGATCCGGTCCAGGAACGACCGGGACGCCTTGGTGGACGCGGCCGAACGCACCTCGTTGAAGACCGTGCGGGAGATCTGACCGACGATGTAGTTGTTCGCGTCGTTCGTACGCACCCGGAGCGCGCCGGTCTCCGGATCGGCGCCCGCGCTGGAGGCGACGCGCGCGCTGAGGTCGGCGGGCATGGTCAGCGACAGGTAGTAGGTGCCGTCCTCGACACCCCGGCGGGCCTCGGCGTCGCTCACCTCGTGCCAGTCGAAGGTGTCGCTGTCCCGCAGCCCGGCCACGATGTCGGCGCCGGCGCTGACCTTCTGGCCGTTCGCCGACGCCCCCTTGTCGTCGTTGACGAGCGCGACCGGGATGCGGTCCAGGCGCCCGTACGGATCCCAGAACGACCACAGGTACAGCGCCCCGTACAGCAGCGGCAGCACCAGCAGGGCCACCAGGGCCGCGCGCGGCAGCCTCCCTCGTCCGAAGCGCCTGAGCTCAAGCGCGGCCAGTCGCGGCGAGCGCATCGCCGTCCCCCTTCCGGTCGGCGGCTTCCGTGCCCTCCGCGGCCTCGGTCGCCTGCGTGGCTTCCGTTGTTTCCGCGGCCGCCTCCGTGGTCTGTGGGCCGGTGGTGCGTACGACGACGGCCCCCGCCATCGCCTCCGCGCACACCGCGAGCACCGTGGTGCCGGCCGCGGCGATGGACGTCAACAGCGTCCGCACCTCGGCTTGTTCGGGCCCCGACAGCTTCAGGTCCACGTCGTCCACGGCGAGCAGCCGGGGCTTCGCGATCAGTGCCAGCGCCACGGACAGCCGCAGCGCCTCGATCCGCTCCAGATCCCGTACGGCGGTCCGGGCGCCCTTGGGCAGCGACTCCAGGTCGAGCCCGGCGGCCGTCAGCGCGTCGTCGACGCGCTGACGTGCCCGCGCGCCCCGTTCCGCGCGCGGCCGCAGCAGATCGCGCAGGGAGTCACCGAACCGGCTCTGCAGCAGGGCCCGTTCGCGCAGGTGCTCGCCGACGGTCAGGGCGGGTTCGAGGTCGGTCACCCCGGCGACGTTGGCCACCGCGCCGATCCGGCGCACGGCCGCCGACTGCTTGGGCAACCGGGCCTCACCGACGGTCGCGGTGCCCTCGGTGGCCTTCATCCGGCCGGTGAGCGTCAGCAGCAGACAGGTGCGGCCCGAGCCGGACGGCCCCTCCACCGCGATCAGCGCCCCGGGCCCGGCGTCCAGGGCGACGCCCCGGAACACCCACCCCCGCGGGCCCTTCAGCCCGAGGCCCTGGGCTGTGACAGAAACCCCGTCCACGGGGTACCCCCTCTTCGTCCGCATCGGCCGCGTTTTTGAACTGACTGGTCAGTGCAAAAACTAGCCCGAACTTGCGATCGAAGCAAAAGCGCAGGTCAGAACGGATTGTCAGTGGCATACCTCACGATGGGCACATACGGCACGCACCCCGTGTGCGGAGCCGTCACCCAGACGACAGGAGGTTCGTCATGGCCAACCCGTCAGCCGCCGCCCGTCGGCGCCGCGCCACCGGCCCTGCCCCCTCACTGACCGGCCCGGCGAGCGACGTGCACCCCGTGCTCCGCCGGGCCACGGCCCCGCCCGCCGCCCTCGACCTGCTCGCCCAGGCTCGCGCGGCCCTCGACGAGGCCGAACTCCTCGACACCCCCAACGAGCGCTACGCGACGGCCCATCTGGCCGCCCTGCGCACCGCGGCCGCCGTGCTCGCCGCCCGCGCCCAGCCCGAGACCTCGCCCCGCCGCCGGGCGCGCATCCGCAGCGCCTGGGAGGTGCTGCCCGAGGTCGCGCCCGAGCTCACCGAGTGGAGTGCCCTGTTCGCCTCCGGCGCCGGCCGCCGCGCCCGCGCCGAAGCCGGCATCCAGGGCGCGGCCGGCCGCCGGGACGCCGACGACCTGATACGGGACGTCGCGATGTTCGTCCGCATCGTCGAGCGGATGCTGGTCCTCCAGCCCGTGCTGCCCCAGCCGCGCCGGCAGGAGGACGAGCGACCGGACGGCGGCACGGAACGGCCGCGCAGGCAGGGAGAAGCGGCAAGGCCGGGAGGAGTGGGAAGGCAGGGAGGACCTGGCAGGCCGGGAGGCGTGGGTAGGCCGGGAGGGCCTGGAGGGCCGGGAAGGGAGCTGCCCGACGCGGGATGACCAGGCGAGGCGGCGGAGGCAATAGGGTGGAGAACGCCTGAAGCCTTCCTTCCGCCCGCGCCCGGGCCGGGAAGGCACCGAGTTCGCGCCGCCGGGCAGCAGGCGGTGCCGCGCCGAGGAGTCAACTGCCGTGCCGGACCCCACACGACCCCGCGCTTCTCTCCGTACCGCCGTGGTCTGGGAGGTCCTCCAGGAGGCCCTCGACCGCCGGGTCAAGGCCACCGGCCGGGAGTCCCTGGACGTACTCGACACCGGCGGCGGCAGCGGCAACTTCGCCGTCCCCCTCGCCCGCCTCGGTCACCGCGTCACCGTCGTGGACCCCAGCCCCAACGCGCTGTTCGCGCTGGAGCGCCGCGTCGCCGAGGCCGGCGTCACCGACCGGGTCACGGGCGTCCAGGGCGACGTCCTCGGCCTGTTCGAGGTGGTCGAGCGCGGCAGTCACGACGTGGTGCTCTGCCACGGCGTCCTGGAGTACGTGGACGACCCTGCCGAGGGCGTGCGCAACACGGTGGCCGCGCTGCGCTCCGAGGGCGTCCTCAGCCTGCTCGCCGCCGGGCTCGGCGGGGCCGTGGTCGCCCGCGCCCTCGCCGGCCACTTCACGGAGGCCAAGCAGGCCCTCGACGACCCCGACGGCCGCTGGGGCGGCGGCGACCCGATGCCCCGCCGGTTCACCGCCGAGCAGCTCACCGGCCTGGTCGAGGGCGCGGGCCTGGCCGTCGCCGCCGTGCACGGTGTGCGGGTCTTCGCCGACCTGGTCCCCGGCGTCCTGGTGGACACCGAGCCCGGCGCCCTCGACGCGCTGCTCACGCTGGAGGCCGCCGCCGCCGAGCTGCCCGCCTTCCATGCCCTCGCCACCCAGCTCCACGTGCTCGGCGAGACGCCGGGTGCCGCCGGTGTCTGAGAGACTCCTGAGACGACCCCGCTGATCAGGGGCTCGGCAGCGGATGGAGTACGCCACAGGCCCCCCGATCGAGCGGTTTGCGCCGTATGATCGAGGGAGACCGCCCGGCATGACGGGTCGGCCGCCGGGGAATGGAAGCCTCAGCGAGCCGGGACCGCCATGGCGGGTTCCGGTTGGCCAATTGGCCTAGAGGGGCGGGTTTCACGGGGGCGATTCCCTGCCTATCCTGAAGGGACCCCCCGGGTCGCCCCGGCGACTGCACGATGAGGAGGACGCCGTGCCGCTCTCGGAGCACGAGCAGCGAATGCTTGAGCAGATGGAGCGAGCGCTGTACGCCGAAGACCCCAAGTTCGCGACAGCGCTTGAGGGAAGCGGCCTGCGGACGTACACCCGGCGACGGGTCTACCAGGCGGTGGCCGGCTTCCTCGTCGGTATCGCGCTCCTTATCGCCGGAATGGTCGTCCAGCAGATCTGGGTCAGCGTGGTGGGCTTCCTCGTCATGCTGGGCTGTGCGGTCCTCGCCGTCACCGGCTGGCGCAACGCCCCCAAGCCCGGCGAGCAGCCCGCGGGAGGCCCGCAGGCGCGCCGTCAGGGGCGGCCGAAGCGCTCCATGATGGACCGCATCGAAGAGCGCTGGCAGCGGCGCCGCGACGAACAGGGCCAGTGACGGCTTCGCCGGGAGGCCGGACAGAGCGTGACTGAGGGGTGACCGCCATCGGGCGGTCACCCCTCAGTCGTTGGCGGGCGGCAGCAGACAGGGCTTCGCTGCGCTGCGGGTCGTGAGCCGCTGCCGGTCGGTGGGGGCTGGTCGCGCAGTTCCTCGCGCCCCTGGAGGGCGCCGCGGTCGGCGCCCCCTTCCAGTGCCCCCGTCTCCAGCTCCCCCCGGTCAGCCTTCCTGGCTCGACGGCTTTCGCAGGGTCGGGCGGGCCGCCGTCGCGCGTTCCCGCAGCCCCTCCCACCATGCCGACGCAGCCCACAGCGCGCGTACGGCCGACCTGGGAGCGAACAGCGCCCTGAGGCGGGACGGGACGCCGGCCGAGTCGTTGAACGCGGCCGTCACCCTGCGGACGTCGTCCGCGAGCCCGGCCGCAGGCCGCGGCCGCGGCGCGTACAGCACCTGCTCCACCGCGTCCGCCACCCGGTGCACCGAGGCCTCCGCCTCCGGATCGAGACGGCCGAGCAGGACGATCCGGGCGGCGGTGCCGCGCGGGGTCTGCGAGTCGTCCGGCGGGACGCCGAAGTCCCAGACGGTGTCGGTCAGTTCCTGCCAGACGGCCAGCGTGTGCGCCGCCACGCCCTCGGGGCTCCGGTCATGGGCCCCGAGCCGCCGGGCACGCACCCGCTTGCGGTACAGCATCGGCGACAACGGCACCACCGGCACGGCGAGCCCGGCCAGCGCCCACAGCGCCAGCTGCCACCACGGCGGCCCGCTGTCGCTCTGCTGCACCGTGCCCACCGCCGACGGGCTCTCACAGACGCCCTGCTTGCGCAACTGGGGCGTGCAGCCCGCGCTCTCCGACGCCGAGGCGGACGGCGCCGTCGACGTGGCCGTGGAGGGCAGCGCCTCGTTCGGCACCGACGAGCCCGGAGTGTCCGAGACGGTGTACGACGGCGCCGTGCCACGCGTCGGGGTCGGCTCGAAACGGGTCCAGCCCACGCCCTCGAAGTACAGCTCGGGCCAGGCGTGCGCGTCCTTCAGCCCCACCGACACCGACCCGTCCGCCTGCGGGGTGCCGGGCGCGAAGCCCACCGCGACCCGGGCCGGGATGCCCAGCGTCCGCGCCATCGCCGCCATCGCGAAGGAGAAGTGCACGCAGAAGCCGCGCTTCTGCTTCAGGAAGTTCGCGATGGCGCCCTCGCCGCGGCCGACCGCCACCTGGGTGTCGTACTGGAAGCCGCCGGTCACCGCGAAGTAGTCCTGGAGCTTGACCGCCTGCTCGTAGTGGCTGGACGAGCCCGCGGTGACCTGCCTGGCCGTGCGCGCCACCACGGACGGCAGCGAGGAGGGCACCTTGGTGTACTCCTTCCGCAGCGCCGCCGCCGGCTCCGGCGCCGCGGCCAGCTGCTCCGCCGTCGGCTGCACGTTCAGGCTGGTGACCTGGTAGGTCTCACCGCGGGTGTTCTGCCCGTGGTCGCCGACGAGGGTCATGCCGACCGGCTCGTAGCGCCAGGTGCCGGCCACCCGCACCTCGCTCGGCGGGTACGGCATCGGCAGCCAGTCCTGGGCGTACCAGTCGGCGGCCGAGATCGTCGTCCGCACCGTCGCGCGCTTGACGTCGCCGCTCAGGCCGGCCGGGGTGGGGAACTTGTCCGGCACCCCGGTGATGTGCCGCTGGGCCGGCTTCCAGGTGGTGCCGTCGAAGTCGTCCAACGACACGATCCGCAGGTACATGTCGGTGGGGTCGTCGCTGTTGGTGCGGACGGACAGCACCTGGCGGTCCTCGTCCACGTTGAGGCTGTCCCGCAGCGACACCAGCGGGTTGACCGCGGAGATCGTGCCGCCGTTCCCGCTGCCCACGCCGACCCCGGCCCCGGTGCCGTCCAGCAGGCCGCCCTCGATCGAGGGCATCGCGAGCGGCACGAACAGGGCGACGCCCAGCACGGCGAAGCCGATCCGGCGTCCGGTGCGCACCGGGGCGACCGCACCGAGCTCAGGGCCGCCCGGCGACCGGGCGACGCCCCCGAACACCCGGCCCCACTGGGAGAGCCGGTCCCGGCCCTCGGCGAGCAGCAGCATCAGGTAGCCGGCCGCCGCCACCAGGAACCACAGCCAGTCGTACGGCCCGTCGGACAGACCGGCGGCCACCGAGTACAGCGCGAGCAGCGGCAGCCCGGCCGGGGCCGCGCTGCGGAAGGTCACCGCCAGGGTGTCCACGATCAGCCCGACGATCAGCACCCCGCCGACCACCATCAGCCGGATGCCGTCCGACAGCGGCGCGGGTATCGCGTACCGGCTGACGTCCTCGGAGCCCTGCTGGAGCAGGTCGGCGAAGTACCGGAAGGTGCCGGGGCCGGGGATCAGACCGAGGACGGCGTGGCTCCGGGCGAAGACCAGGGTCAGGGCCAGCAGGGAGACCAGGGCCTGTGCGGCCACGGTCAGCGGCCGGGCCAGCGGGACCCGCCGGGCGGCGGCGCCCACGCCCGTCTGGATCGCGACCAGGAACGCCGCCTGGAGCAGCCAGGTCCGCGGGGAGACCAGGGGCAGCAGGGCGCAGGACGCCATCAGGGTCGCCGCGGCCGCGGTGAGGGCCAGCCGGGCCCGTCCGCTCATCACCGTGCCTCCCCGCTGAGCGCGGCCGTCGAGGTGCGCTCCCGGTCGGCCTGCCGCCACAGGTCGGCGAGCGAGGCACCCCGCGGCACGCTGACGGCCGTCCAGCCCGCCTCGCGCAGCATCCGCAGCCGCTCCTCGTGGGCGCCGCCGCCCGGCGGAGGCACGTCGGTGGGTTCGCGTACCCACGTGTCCGGGTCCAGCACGAACGCGACGGCACCGCCGCTGCGCCGGCGCATCTTCGCGGCCACCGCCGCCTGCTCCTCGTCGAGATCGCCCAGGAAGGCCATCAGCAGCCCCTCGTTCCCGCCGCGCAGCACGTCGTAGGCCCGGGAGAGGCCCGCGCCGTCGGAGTGGTCGACCACGGCCAGGGTGTCCATCATCAGCCCGGCCGCGTCCGCCGACTCCTGCGAGCCCGCGAAGCCGTCCGTGCCCTCGCCCGGCACCGAGCTGCCGGTGTCGGTCAACAGCCGCACCGAGAAACCGCGTTCGAGCATGTGGACCAGGACCGAGGCGGCGCCGGACACCGCCCACTCGAAGGCCGAGTCCGGGCCCGCTCCTTCGTAGGCGCCACCCCGGGTGTCGAGGAGCACCGTGCAGCGGGCGCGCTGCGGCTGCTCCTCGCGGCGCACCATCAGCTCGCCGTAGCGGGCGGTGGAACGCCAGTGCACCCGGCGCAGGTCGTCGCCGTAGCGGTAACCGCGCGGGATCACGTCGTCCTCGCCGGCCAGGGCCAGCGAGCGCTGCCGCCCGTCGCCGTACCCCTTCGCCTCGCCGCTGAGCCGGATCGGCGGCAGCGGCTCCACCTTCGGGATGACGGTGAGGGTGTCGAACGTGGAGAAGGAGCGGGTCAGTTCGCACATCCCGAACGGGTCGGTCAGGCGCAGCTGGAGCGGGCCCAGCGGATAGCGGCCGCGCAGGTCCGAGCGGACCCGGTAGGAGACCTCCCGGCGGCCGCCCGGCTCGACCCGGTCCAGGACGAACCGGGGGCGCGGGCCGAGCACGTAGGGCACCCGGTCCTGGAGCATCAGCAGGCCGGTGGGCAGCCGCGAGACGTTGTCCATCCGCAGATGGACCCGGGCCTCGCTGCCCGCCGGTACCCGCGCGGGGGAGAGCCGGCGGCTGCCGGCCACCCGGTAGCGGGTGCGGTAGAGCACGGCCGCGCAGATCAGCGGCAGCACGGCGAGCAGCATCCCGACCCGGCGCAGATCGGCCTGGCCGAGGATGTACGCGCAGATCACCGCCGCGACACCGGCCGCCAGGAAGGAGCGGCCTCGGGTGGTGAGCCCGGCCAGGGCCGTGCGGAACCCGCCCGGCTCCCCGCGGTCGGCCTCCGCCGGGGCGCCCATCACAGACTCCGCGGGGGCTGCTGCGGATACGCCGGCACTCCCCGGCCCAGACCGCCGAAGCCGCTCTGCTGCTGGGGCGCCGCGGGCACCGGGGTGGACTGCAGGATCTCCTGGACCACCTGCTCCGAGGTGCGCCGGTTCAGCTGGGCCTGGGCGGTGGGCAGCAGCCGGTGCGCCAGGACCGCGACCGCGAGCGCCTGCACGTCGTCCGGCAGGGCGTACTCCCGGCCGCTCAGGGCCGCGGACGCCTTCGCCGCGCGCAGCAGGTGCAGCGTCGCGCGCGGGGAGGCGCCGAGTCTGAGGTCGGGGTGGGTGCGGGTGGCGGCGACCAGGTCCACCGCGTACCGGCGGACCGGTTCGGCGACATGGACCCCGCGCACGGCCTCGACGAGCTTCACGATGTCGTGGGCGTGCGCCACCGGCTGGAGGTCGTCCAGGGGGTTGACCGCGCCGTGGATGTCGAGCATCTGCAACTCGGCCTCCACGCTCGGGTAGCCGACCGAGACCCGCGCCATGAAGCGGTCCCGCTGGGCCTCGGGCAGCGGGTAGGTGCCCTCCATCTCGACCGGGTTCTGGGTCGCGACCACCATGAACGGGCTGGGCAGTTCATAGGTCTGCCCGTCGATGGTGACCTGCCGCTCCTCCATCGACTCCAGCAGCGCCGACTGGGTCTTGGGGGAGGCGCGGTTGATCTCGTCGCCGATCACGATCTGCGCGAAGATCGCGCCCGGCTTGAACTCGAAATCCCTGCGCTGCTGGTCCCAGATGGACACGCCGGTGATGTCCGACGGCAGCAGATCGGGAGTGAACTGGATACGCCTCACGGTGCAGTCGATGGACCGTGCCAGCGCCTTCGCCAGCATCGTCTTGCCCACGCCCGGGACATCCTCGATCAGAAGATGCCCCTCGGCGAGCAGTACGGTCAGCGAAAGCCGTACGACCTCCGGCTTGCCCTCGATCACAGCCTCCACCGAACTGCGGACCCGCTCCACAGTGGCGGTCAGATCAGTAAGGCTCGCTCGATCGTCATAGGTCGTCACCCGGCCCTCCTCGGCCCGTTATTGCCCGGGCCGGCGCTCCGTCTCGCATCTCCGGCCCACCCCGAATCACGGACACCACGCGTGAATGGTTCCGCGTGACGTCCCACACCGCATTCTTGCTGCCGTTACCGATTCGTGTCACTCGCCTGTGGACAACTGCCCGCACTATGTCGGTCTTACGGCCTTTCGACCGGCGATTGGACAGCGGGCCGACAGCTTTCGGAGGGACGTTCCGGGGTCTTCAGGAGGTCCGTGAAGTCCAGGAGGACGGTCAGGCGGGGTCGATCTCGCGGAGCAGACCGGCGCGGACGTCGAAGACGAAGCCGCGGACGTCGTCGGTGTGCAGCAGGAACGGCGAGGTGCGCACGCGCTGCATGGACTGCCGTACGTCCTGGTCGACGTCCCGGAAGGACTCCACCGCCCACGCCGGCCGCTGGCCGACCTCCATCTCCAGCTCGGAGCGGAAGTCCTCGGTGAGGGCCTCCAGGCCGCAGTTGGTGTGGTGGATGAGCACGACGCTGCGGGTGCCGAGCTTGCGCTGGCTGATGGTGAGGGAACGGATCACGTCGTCGGTGACCACGCCGCCGGCGTTGCGGATGGTGTGGCAGTCGCCGAGCTGCAGGCCGAGGGCCTTGTGCAGGTCGAGGCGCGCGTCCATGCACGCCACCACGGCCACGTGCAGGACCGGCCGGGCGTCCATGCCGGGGTCGGTGAAGGCGTCGGCGTAAGTCCGGTTGGCGTCGACCAGGCGGTCCGTCACCGTGCCACCGGTGGTTATGGCGCCTTCGGATCCAGTGGGAGCTGCTGCGGAAGTCGTCATAGTCACGACGTTACTGGTCACGGGTGGTCACGGCCTCCTGTGAGAGGGGACAAAGAACGCCATCGTGGCTTGTTGTGAGCTACCCCACAGTGGGGGCAAACCGGGTCCGGGCGGGTGATCGAGCACCAATCGCCGCCCGCCGGGCATGCCGTACGCGCCGCGCAGGCCGGTTGATTGACCGGGCGACACGGTGGACTAAAGTGACGCGAAGCGGGAGGCGAGACTCTCCCCGCTGGTGACATCCCCCGGAGACCCCGGCACGGCGCCCGGGCCGTCTCCCCACGTGCGCGGCGCGCGTACCGAGCGGGCGGGGACCCGGCGGTGCGTCCTCTGCGCCGGAACTGAGAGGCCCCCTTGAGTCAGAGTCGACACGTTCCCGTGATGCTCCAGCGGTGCCTGGACCTGCTGGCACCCGCGCTGGAGGCGCCGGGAAGCGTGGTCGTCGACTGCACCCTCGGCCTCGGCGGCCACAGCGAGGCGCTGCTGACCCGCTTCCCCGAGGCCCGCCTGGTCGCCCTGGACCGCGACACGGCGGCGCTGCGCCTGTCCGGAGAGCGGCTCGCCCGCTTCGGCGAGCGCGCCACCCTGGTGCACGCCGTCTACGACGAGCTCCCCGACGTACTGGACCGCCTCGGCATCGCGCGCGTGCAGGGCGTGCTGTTCGACCTCGGCGTCTCCTCCATGCAGCTCGACGAGGCCGGCCGCGGCTTCGCCTACGCCCAGGACGCACCCCTGGACATGCGGATGGACCAGACGACCGGCATGAGCGCCGCCGAGGTCCTCAACACCTACCCGGCCGGTGACCTGGTCCGCATCCTCTACGCCTACGGCGAGGAGAAGCAGGCCAAGCGGATCGTGTCGGCGATCGTCCGCGAGCGCGAGAAGGAGCCGTTCAGCAACAGCGCCCGGCTCGTCGAGCTGATCCGCGACGCGCTGCCGCAGGCCGCCAAGCGCACCGGCGGCAACCCGGCCAAGCGCACCTTCCAGGCGCTGCGGATCGAGGTCAACGGTGAACTGGCGGTCCTGGAACGGGCGATCCCGGCCGCCGTCAAGGCCCTCGCGGTCGGCGGCCGGATCGCTGTGCTGTCGTACCACTCGCTCGAGGACCGGCTGGTCAAGCAGGTGTTCGCGGCCGGCGCCGCCTCCACCGCGCCGCCCGGGCTGCCGGTGGTGCCCGAGCAGTACCAGCCCCGGCTCAAGCTGCTCACGCGCGGTGCCGAACTTCCCACCGAGGAAGAGGTCGCCGAGAACCGCCGGGCCGCGCCCGCGCGTCTTCGTGGCGCCCAGCGCATCAGGGAGTCCATTGAATGAGCGGCGTGAGCGAGCGGGTGAATGAGCGGCGTGAGCGAGCGGGACGTCCGGACCCTCCGGAGGACACGTGAGTAGGAAACCCGAGCTGAGGGGGCGGGCCGCCCGCCTCGCCCGGCTCTTTCCGGCCGGCCGGGGCAACCAGGCCGCCCGCACCCCGTTCGTGCTGCTCGTCGTCCTGCTCCTCGGCGGCGGTCTGATCGGTCTGCTGGTGCTGAACTCGGCGCTCAGCGAGGGCTCGTTCAAACTCGACGACCTCCAGAAGCAGACCAAGAACCTCACCGACGAGGAACAGGCCCTCCAGCGGGACATCGACGCCTACTCGGCCCCCGACGCCCTCCAGCGCCGGGCCCGCGAACTCGGCATGGTGCCCGGCGGCGACCCGGTCTTCCTGGACCCGGACGGCACGGTGAAGGGCGTCCCGAGTCCCGCCGCCCTGCTCGGGTCCAGCGCGGACGGCACCCGGCCGCTCGCCCCCGAGGCCCTCCGCGTGCCGTCCGCCGCCGGCCCGACAGGGACCCCGGGGGCCCCGGTGGACACACCGCCGGACACCCTGACGGACACGCCGGAGACCCTGACGGACACGCCGTCGGCCACCGCCTCCGTGCCGTTGACGGCCACCACCGCCCCCACGCCCGTGACCACCCCGACCCCGACCCCCGGCAGGTGACGGAAGTGTCCGACAGGGAACCGCGCCGCCGTGTGCCCGGCCCCGCCAAGCCGCCCCGCCCCCGGGACCCCCGCGATCCCCGGGGCGCCGTCCGCCGGCAGCCCGGACCCGGTGCCCGCCCGGTGCGCCGCCCGAGCGCGTCCCGGGCCCCGGCCCAGCCCCCGCTGCGCCTCGGCAGCCCCCGCCCGCGGCTGCGCATGGTCGGCCTCGCCCTCACCCTCGTCCTGCTCGTCTTCGTCGGCCGACTGCTCCAGGTGCAGGCCGTCGACGCCAGCGCCTACGCGGCCAAGGCCGAGCTGAACCGCTACGTGGTGCACACCCTGACCGCCGAGCGCGGCGGGATCACCGACCGCAACGGCGTGGCCCTCGCGATCAGCGAGGACGCGTACGACATCACCGCCGACCCGACGATGTTCACCAGCAAGCAGCTCAAGGTGGACGACGGCCCCGAGCAGGCCGCCGCGCTGCTCGCCCCGATCCTCGGCAAGACCCAGGCCGACCTGGTCAAGCTGCTCCGGCCGGCGAACAGGGAGCTGCGCTACGTCCGGCTCGCCACCCGGCAGACCCCGCAGGTCTGGAAGCAGATCAAGGACCTGAAGGCCGCGCTCACCACCAAGGCCTCGACCGACAACAACACCGTCAACGTGCTGGCCGGCGTCTTCGCCGACCCCAGCAGTCAGCGGGTGTACCCGAACGGCGACCTGGCCGCCGGGATACTGGGCTGGGTCAACGCCGACGGCAAGGGCGGCGGCGGTATCGAGCAGCAGCTCGACAAGGAGCTCTCCGGCAAGGACGGCAAGATCCGCTACGCCCAGTCCGGCGGCCGCGAGGTGCCCACCGTGGCGTCCACCGAGACGCCCGCGGTGCCCGGCACCGACGTGGAGCTCACCATCGACCGCGACATCCAGTGGGCCGCCCAGAACGCCATCACCGAGCAGGTCAAGAAGTCCAAGGCGGACCGCGGCTACGTGGTCGTCCAGGA
Source organism: Streptomyces arenae (assembly GCF_022343545.1). Classification (NCBI taxonomy): domain Bacteria; kingdom Bacillati; phylum Actinomycetota; class Actinomycetes; order Kitasatosporales; family Streptomycetaceae; genus Streptomyces; species Streptomyces arenae. The sequence goes on along the minus strand of NZ_JAKQYH010000097.1, from coordinate 210,304 downwards.
CACCAGGACCGGTCAGATCCTGGCCATGGCCGACTCGCCCGGCTTCGACCCGAACGACCTGTCGACGGCGGACGCCGAGGCGATGGGCAACGCGGCCCTCCAGGACGCCTACGAGCCCGGCTCCACCGCCAAGGTCATGTCGATGGCGGCTGTCCTGGAACGGAACGTGGCGACCCCCCTCACCCACGTGGTGGTCCCCAACCGGCTGCACCGCGGCGACCGGCTCTTCAAGGACGACGTCGACCACGACACCTGGTACCTCACGCTCAACGGCGTGCTCGCCAAGTCCAGCAACATCGGCACCATCCTCGCCGCCGGCCAGCTCGGCAGGACCCAGGAACAGGCCAACCAGGTCCTCTACTCGTACCTGCGCAAGTTCGGCATCGGCAGCTACTCCGGGCTCGGCTTCCCCGGCGAGACCAAGGGCATCCTGGCCGCCCCGGACAAGTGGTCGACCTCGCAGCAGTACACGATCCCTTTCGGCCAGGGCTTCTCCATCAACGCCATGCAGGCGGCCTCCGTCTACTCGACGATCGCCAACGGCGGGGTCCGCGTCGACCCGACCCTGATCCGCGGCTCTAAGGGCGCCGACGGCCGCTTCACCCCGGCCGCCCAGCCCAAGAAGTCCCGCGTGGTCAGCGCGAAGACCGCCGACACCCTGGCCGAGATGCTGGAGTCGGTCGTCGACGACGAGCAGGGCACCGGCGCCAAGGCGGCCATCCCCGGCTACAACGTCGCCGGCAAGACCGGCACCGCCAACCGAGTGGATCCGGCCACCGGCAGGTACCGCGGCTACACCTCGTCCTTCGCCGGGTTCGCCCCCGCGGACAAGCCCCGCATCACCGTGTACTGCGCCATCCAGAACGCCACCGCCGGCAGCTACTTCGGCGGCCAGATCTGCGGCCCGATCTACAAGCAGGTGATGGAGTTCGCCCTCAAGACCCTCCAGATCCCGCCCACCGGCGCCAGGGCGGCGAACCTGCCCGTCGACTACAAGCCCTGATCAGCGCCGCAGCACCGCGCACAGACCACCAGGAACGAGCCCGTGACAACGATCACTCCCGATCCCGGCAACCCCGGCACCCCGCGCCCCTCACTTCGCCCCGGAGCGGGTACGCCCGGTACGCTCACCGCCGTGCCACACGCTGATCAGTCCCAAACCACCCAGAAGGGCGCTTCCGTGACATATCCGGGGCCGCCACGACCGGTTCAGAACCCCGCCACACCCCTCGCGGAGCTCGCCGATCAGCTGGGGACCGCCGTCCCGGACCGCGCGGACAACGCCGTGGAGGTCACGGGCATCACCCATGACTCACGCGCGGTCCGCCCCGGCGATCTGTACGCCGCCCTGCCGGGCGCCCGCGCGCACGGCGCCGACTTCGTCACCCAGGCCGCCGGCCTGGGCGCGGTCGCCGTACTCGTGGACCCGACGGGCGCCGAGCGGGCCGCCGCGACCGGCCTGCCGGTCCTGGTCGTCGACGACCCGCGCGCGCGGATGGGCGAGCTCGCGGCCACCATCTACGGCAGGCCCGGCCGCGACCTGCTCCAGATCGGCATCACCGGCACCTCGGGCAAGACCACCACGGCCTACCTGGTCGAGGGTGGCCTGAAGTCGACCCGCAACACCGGCCTCATCGGCACGGTCGAGATGCGCATCGGCGACGAGCGCATCAAGTCCGAGCGCACCACCCCCGAGGCCACCGACCTCCAGGCCCTGTTCGCGGTCATGCGCGAGCGGGGGGTCGAGGCGGTCGCCATGGAGGTCTCCAGCCACGCCCTGGTCCTCGGCCGGGTCGACGGCTGTGTCTTCGACATCGCCGTCTTCACCAACCTCAGCCCGGAACACATGGAGTTCCACTCCGGCATGGAGGACTACTTCCAGGCCAAGGCGCAGTTGTTCACCCCGCGGCGCAGCAGGCGGGGCGTGGTCAACGTGGACGACGAGTACGGCCGCCGGCTCGCCCGGGAGGCCACCGTCCCGGTGGTCACCTACTCCGCCGAGGGCCACCCGGACGCCGACTGGCGTGCCACCGACGTCCACATCGGCCCGATGGACTCCACGTTCACCGTCGTCGGGCCCGAGGGCGTCCGGATCGCCGCCAAGTCGCCGCTGCCCGGGCCCTTCAACGTGGCGAACACCCTCGCCGCGATCGTCGCCCTCGCTGCCGCGGGAATCGAACCGCAGACCGCCGCCGACGGCGTCGCCGCCGTTCCCGGGGTCCCGGGCCGCCTGGAGCGCGTGGACGCCGGACAGCCCTACCTCGCGGTCGTGGACTACGCGCACAAGACGGACGCCGTCGAGTCCGTCCTCAGGGCCCTGCGCAAGGTCACCAAGGGCCGGCTGCTGATCGTCCTCGGCTGCGGCGGCGACCGCGACCGCACCAAGCGCGCCCCGATGGGCGCCGCCGCGGCCCGGCTCGCCGACACGGCCGTACTGACCTCCGACAACCCCCGTTCCGAGGACCCCCTCGCCATTCTCGCGACCATGCTCGAAGGCGCCGCCTCGGTGCCCGCCCACGAGCGCGGGGAGGTGCTGCTCTTCGAGGAGCGGGCCGCCGCGATCGAGGCCGCCGTCGCCCGGGCGCACCCCGGCGACACCGTGCTGGTCGCCGGCAAGGGCCACGAGCAGGGCCAGGACATCGCCGGCGTGATCCGTCCCTTCGACGACCGCCAGGTGCTTCGCGAAGCCATCCGGAAAACCCAGGGATGAAAATCCAGAAGACCCAGGGGATGAACTTGTGATCGCCCTCTCTCTCGCCGAGATCGCAGCAGTCGTCGGCGGGCAGACGCACGACATACCGGATCCGTCCGTCCAGGTCACCGGGGAGGTCGTCCGGGACTCCCGGGAGGCCGGACCGGGCAGCCTGTTCGCCGCCTTCGTGGGCGAACGCGTGGACGGCCACGACTTCGCGGCCCAGGTCGTCGCACAGGGCGCGGTCGCCGTACTGGCGTCGCGTCCCGTCGGCGTGCCCGCGATCGTCGTGGACGACGTCCAGACCGCCCTCGGCGCCCTGGCCCGTCATGTCGTACGACGGCTCGGCGCGACCCTCGTGGCGCTGACCGGCTCGGCCGGCAAGACCAGTACCAAGGATCTCATCGCCCAGGTGCTGCGCACCAAGGCGCCGACCGTCTTCACGCCGGGCTCCCTCAACAACGAGATCGGGCTGCCGCTGACCGCCCTGTCCGCCACCGAGGAGACGAGGTTCCTGGTGCTGGAGATGGGCGCCCGCGGCATCGGGCACATCCGCTACCTGGCGGACCTGACGCCCCCGCGGATCGGCCTGGTCCTCAACGTCGGCACCGCCCACATCGGCGAGTTCGGCGGCCGGGAGCAGATCGCCCAGGCCAAGGGCGAGTTGGTGGAGGCGCTGCCGTCGGCCGACGAGGGCGGCGCCGCGATCCTCAACGCGGACGACCCGTTGGTCCGGGCCATGGCCTCCCGTACCAAGGCGAAGGTGGTCCTTTTCGGAGAGTCGGCCGAAGCGGACGTACGCGCCGAGAACGTACGACTCACGGACACGGGACAGCCCGCGTTCAGCCTTCACACACCCTCCGGTGCAAGCGATGTGACCATGCGCCTGTACGGTGAGCACCACGTGTCGAACGCGCTCGCCGCGGCCGCCGTCGCCCATGAGCTGGGCATGTCCGTGGATGAGATCGCCACCGCGCTCTCCGAGGCGGGCTCCCTCTCCCGCTGGCGTATGGAGGTCACCGAGCGCCCGGACGGCGTGACCATCGTCAACGACGCCTACAACGCCAACCCCGAGTCCATGCGAGCCGCGCTGCGCGCGCTCGCGGCCATGGGCACAGCCTCACAGGCAAGGGGGGGACGCACGTGGGCGGTGCTCGGCAAGATGGCCGAGCTCGGGGACGAGGCGCTCGCCGAGCACGACGCGGTCGGACGGCTCGCCGTCCGGCTCAATGTCGGCAAGCTCGTCGCCGTCGGGGGAGTGGAAGCCTCCTGGCTGCAACTGGGCGCATATAACGAGGGTTCGTGGGGTGAGGAGTCGGTGCACGTGTCCGACGCACAGGCGGCGGTCGACCTGTTGCGCAGCGAGTTGCGCCCGGGGGACGTCGTACTCGTGAAGGCGTCACGTTCGGTGGGCCTGGAGAGCGTTGCGCAGGCGCTCCTGGAGTCCGGTGCCGAGGGTGTTGATGCCCGATGATGAAGCAGATCCTCTTCTCGGGTGTCATCGGTCTCTTCCTGACGCTGATCGGCACCCCGCTGCTGATCAAGCTCCTCGCCCGCAAGGGCTACGGCCAGTACATCCGTGACGACGGCCCGCGCGAGCACGCCAGCAAGCGCGGTACGCCGACGATGGGCGGTATCGCCTTCATCCTGTCGACGGTCGCCGCCTACTTCCTGTCCAAGGTGATCACCGGCTACACCCCGACCTACTCGGGCCTGCTGGTGCTCGTCCTGATGTGCGGGATGGGCCTGGTCGGCTTCCTGGACGACTACATCAAGATCGTCAAGCGGCGTTCGCTGGGTCTGCGGGCCAAGGCGAAGATGGCCGGGCAGCTGATCGTCGGCATCTCCTTCGCGGTGCTGTCGCTCCAGTTCGCCGACGCCCGCGGCAACACCCCGGCCTCCACCAAGCTTTCCTTCATCACGGACTTCGGCTGGACCATCGGCCCGGTGCTGTTCGTGGTCTGGGCGCTCTTCATGATCCTGGCGATGTCCAACGGCGTGAACCTGACGGACGGTCTGGACGGCCTCGCCACCGGCGCCTCGGTGCTCGTCTTCGGCGCCTACACGTTCATCGGCGTCTGGCAGTTCCAGGAGTCCTGCGCCAACGCGACGACGCTGACCAACCCCAACGCCTGCTACGAGGTGCGCGATCCGCTGGACCTCGCGGTCATCGCCTCCGCGCTGATGGGTTCCTGCCTCGGCTTCCTGTGGTGGAACACCTCGCCGGCCAAGATCTTCATGGGTGACACCGGTTCGCTCGCGCTCGGCGGTGTGCTCACCGGTCTCGCGATCCTGTCCCGCACCGAACTCCTCGTGGCCATCATGGGCGGCCTGTTCGTCCTCATCACCATGTCGGTGGTCATCCAGGTCGGCTCCTTCCGGCTCACCGGGAAGCGCGTCTTCCGGATGGCGCCGCTCCAGCACCACTTCGAACTCAAGGGCTGGTCCGAGGTACTTGTGGTGGTCCGTTTCTGGATCATCCAGGGCATCTGTGTGATTGTCGGACTGGGCCTCTTCTACGCAGGATGGGCAGCGGACAAGTGACCTCCACGGTGCCTACCGGTCCTTCTGACTTCCAGGGCAAGCACGTCACCGTCGCCGGGCTCGGCGTCTCCGGGGTCCCGGCGGCCAAGGTGCTGCACGCGCGCGGGGCGATCGTCACGGTCGTCAACGACGGCGACGACGCCCGCGCGCGCGAGCAGGCCGCAGAACTGGAGGCGCTGGGCGTCGCGGTCCGGCTCGGTGACGGCGCGACCCTGCCGGAGGGCACCGAACTGATCGTCACCGCGCCCGGCTGGAAGCCCGACAAGCCGCTCTTCCAGGCCGCCCGCGAGGCCGGCGTCGACATCTGGGGCGATGTCGAGCTGGCCTGGCGGCTCCGGGGCCCCGACGCGGCCCCCTGGCTCGCCGTCACGGGCACCAACGGCAAGACCACCACCGTCCAGATGCTGACGTCCATCCTGAAGGCCGCGGGCCTGCGCACGGCCGCCGTCGGCAACATCGGCGTCTCGCTCCTCGACGCGGTCCTCGGGGACGAGCGGTACGACGTCCTGGCCGTGGAGTTGTCGAGCTATCAGCTGCACTGGGCGCCCTCCCTGCGCGCCCACTCGGCGGCCGTGCTGAACCTCGCCCCCGACCACCTCGACTGGCACGGCTCCATGGAGGCCTACGCGGCCGACAAGGGCCGCGTCTACGAGGGCAACAAGGTCGCCTGCGTGTACAACGTCGCCGACAAGCTCACCGAGGACCTGGTCCGCGAGGCCGACGTCGAGGAGGGCTGCCGGGCCATCGGCTTCACCCTCGGCACCCCGGGCCCCTCCCAACTCGGCGTCGTGGACGGCATCCTGGTCGACCGCGCCTTCGTCGAGAACCGGCAGAAGAACGCCCAGGAGCTCGCCGAGGTCTCCGACGTCAACCCGCCGGCTCCGCACAACATCGCCAACGCCCTTGCCGCGGCGGCCCTCGCGCGCGCCTTCGGGGTGCCGCCCACGGCCGTCCGTGACGGGCTGCGGAACTTCTCCCCGGACGCCCACCGCATCGCGCACGTCGCCGACGTGGACGGGGTCGCGTACATCGACGACTCCAAGGCGACCAACACGCACGCGGCGGAAGCCTCGTTGGCGTCATATGAACCGATCGTATGGATTGCGGGCGGTCTGGCGAAGGGCGCCACCTTCGACGAACTGGTCGCCAAGTCGGCGAAGCGGCTCCGCGGCGCGGTGCTGATCGGCGCCGATCGCGCCCTCATCCGGGACGCCCTCGCGCGACACGCGCCGGAAGTACCCGTCGTCGACCTCGACCGGACCGACACTGGGGCGATGCTCGCGGCGGTCCAGGAGGCCCGGCGGCTCGCCGTCCCGGGAGACACGGTGCTCCTCGCACCCGCCTGTGCCTCCATGGACATGTTCGCCAACTACAACCAGCGCGGTGACGCGTTCGCCCAGGCCGTTCGCGAACTCGGCGCCTGACCCGGCCGCCTGCCGGGCGACCTTGGGAGGGACGCGTGCGACGGTCGACGATCAGCGGAGGCGTTGATGCCCGGTAGCCGCACCGGCCGCCCGCCCGTGCAGCGGGCGGCGCGCAGGCCCGCCGCTTCCCGCACGACGCGCGAGAACCCGCTGCGGCGGCTCTACACCCGCGCCCACCGGGCCTGGGACCGGCCGCTCACCGCGTACTACCTGATCCTCGGCGGCAGCCTGCTGATCATCGTGCTCGGTCTGGTGATGGTCTACTCGGCCTCCCAGATCACCGCGCTCCAGATGTCACTGCCGGGGTCGTTCTTCTTCCGCAAACAGTTCCTGGCCGCGTGCATCGGCGGGGTGCTGCTGCTGGTCGCGTCCCGGATGCCGGTGAAACTGCACCGCGCGCTCGCCTACCCGATCCTCGCCGGTGCCGTCTTCATGATGGTGCTGGTGCAGGTACCGGGGATAGGGATGTCGGTCAACGGCAACCAGAACTGGATCTCGCTGGGCGGCTCCTTCCAGATCCAGCCCAGCGAGTTCGGCAAGCTCGCCCTGGTGCTGTGGGGCGCCGACCTGATGGCGCGCAAACAGGAGAAGCGGCTGCTGACCCAGTGGAAGCACATGCTGGTGCCGCTGGTCCCGGTCAGCTTCCTGCTGCTCGGGCTGATCATGCTCGGCGGCGACATGGGCACCGCGATCATCCTGACCGCGATCCTGTTCGGCGTGCTGTGGCTGGCCGGGGCGCCTACCCGGCTGTTCGCGGGTGTGCTGTCGATCGCCGGCCTGCTCGGTGTGATCCTCATCAAGACCAGCCCCAACCGGATGGCCCGGCTCGCCTGCATCGGCGCCACCGAGCCGAAGACCGGGGTCGCCGACTGCTGGCAGGCGGTGCACGGCATCTACGCCCTGGCCAGTGGCGGACTGTTCGGCTCGGGACTGGGCGCGAGTGTGGAAAAATGGGGCCAACTGCCAGAAGCGCACACCGACTTCATCTTCGCCGTCACCGGTGAGGAACTGGGCCTGGCGGGCACGCTGTCGGTACTGGCCCTCTTCGCGGCTCTAGGCTATGCGGGTATCCGCGTGGCCGGACGCACGGAGGACCCCTTCGTGAGGTACGCCGCGGGAGGCGTGACCACCTGGATCACCGCCCAGGCGGTGATCAACATCGGTGCGGTGCTCGGCCTGCTGCCGATCGCCGGTGTCCCCCTCCCGCTGTTCTCCTACGGAGGCTCCGCCCTGCTGCCGACCATGTTCGCCATCGGGCTGCTGATCGCCTTCGCGCGCGACGAGCCCGCTGCGCGGGCGGCGCTTGCGATGCGGCAACCCCGCTTTGGTAGAAAGCGGGGAGCCGGGGGTCCTCGCGGACCCCGGAGATGGAACACGATGCGACGGCGCGCCCCGGTGGCGCGCTCGTCCGGAGAGCGGTGAATTTCGGTGCATGTCGTACTCGCTGGTGGGGGGACCGCCGGCCACATCGAGCCCGCGCTCGCCCTCGCGGACGCCCTGCGCAGGCAGGACCCCACCGTGGGGATCACGGCCCTGGGCACGGAGCGCGGCCTGGAGACCAGGCTCGTACCGGAGCGCGGTTACGAGCTGGCGCTGATCCCGGCGGTGCCGCTGCCCCGCAAGCCCACCCCGGAACTGATCACCGTCCCCGGCCGGCTGCGCGGCACCATCAAGGCCGCCGAGCAGATCCTGGAGCGCACCAAGGCGGACTGCGTGGTCGGGTTCGGCGGCTACGTCGCCCTGCCCGGCTATCTGGCCGCCAAGCGCCTCGGGGTGCCGATCGTGATCCACGAGGCCAACGCCCGCCCCGGCCTGGCCAACAAGATCGGCTCCCGGTACGCGGCCAGGGTCGCCGTCTCCACGCCCGACAGCAAGCTGCGTGACGCCCGCTACATCGGCATCCCGCTGCGCCGGTCCATCTCCGTCCTGGACCGCGCCGCCGCCCGCCCGGAGGCCCGCCACCGCTTCGGCCTCGACCCGAACCTGCCCACGCTGCTGGTCTCCGGCGGCTCGCAGGGCGCCCGGCGGCTCAACGAGGTCATCCAGCAGGTCGCGCCCTGGCTCCAGCAGGCGGGCATCCAGATCCTGCACGCGGTCGGCCCGAAGAACGAACTGCCGCAGGTGCACCAGATGCCGGGAATGCCCCCGTACATCCCGGTAAGTTACCTGGACCGGATGGACCTCGCGTACGCCGCGGCCGACATGATGCTCTGCCGCGCCGGAGCGATGACCGTCGCCGAACTCTCCGCCGTCGGACTCCCGGCCGCCTACGTCCCGCTGCCCATCGGCAACGGCGAACAGCGGCTGAACGCGCAGCCGGTGGTCAAGGCCGGCGGCGGTCTGCTGGTCGACGACGCGGAACTCACCCCGGAGTGGGTGCAGCAGAACGTGCTGCCCGTCCTCGCCGACCCGCACCGGCTGTACGAGATGTCCCGTGCGGCAAGCGAGTTCGGCCGCCGGGACGCCGACGACCTGCTCGTCGGCATGGTGTACGAGGCGATCGCCTCGAGCCGGTAGGACCGTATGACGAAAGGCGAGTGAGCAGCGTGGCCGGACCGACCACCGCCGAGCGCGGTGAACGCCAGCAGGAGTCGTCCGGCCCGCCGCCCGCAAGGGTGTTGAGGAAGCGCCGCCTTCGTGTGATCGTCATCCTGGCCGTACTGCTGCTGCTCCTCGGCGGCGGTTCCGGCTGGCTGCTGTACGGCTCCCCGTGGCTGCGCGTACGGCATGTCTCCGTCTCCGGTACGGCCGTTCTGACTCCGGAGCAGGTCCTCGCGGCCGCCGCGGTCCCCGTCGGGGCGCCGATGGTCTCCGTCGACACCGACGGCATCGAGGCCCGGCTGCGCCGGAAACTCCCCCGGATCGACGAGGTCGACGTCGTTCGTTCCTGGCCCCACGGAATCGGGCTGAAAGTCATTGAACGCACGCCGGTTCTGCTCATCGCAAAGGGTGGAAAATTCACCGAAGTGGACAAGGAAGGCGTCCGTTTCGCCACGGTTTCGCAGGCGCCGAAAGGCGCTCCGGCGCTGGAACTGAGCCTCGCCCGGCCGGGTTCCGCCACCGCCAGCCTGCGCCGTTTCGGCACCGAACGCCTGGTGCGGGAGGCGGTCACCATCGCGGGTGACATTCCGGCCGCGGTCCGCAGGGACACCAGGACCCTCAAGGTCCGTTCCTACGACGACGTCTCACTGCTGCTGACCGGCGGCCGCGTCGTGCAGTGGGGCAGTGCCGAGAACGGCGCCGCCAAGGCGCGCACGCTCACCGCGCTGATGAAAGCGGCTTCCGGAGCGCGGCACTTCGATGTGAGCGTTCCCACCGCCCCTGCGTCATCGGCGAGTTGACGCACATCAGCGCAGGCCAGCACCCTGGTTGGGCACTGCTATGGCTGATCACATAGGGTGAAAAGAAAAACGGGAGGTTCGGCGTGTTCGTTGAACGGGCGCCACTTGTCGACTTAGTGTCCTGTTCAGAAGACTCCAGAGAACAGACACACTGGTAACCCTAAACTTCAGGGTTAGGGTTCGGGTCGGCGCTACGGACCGTCCCATTCGGCATCCGCCGTCCCGCGCGGGAACACCGCACGGAGACGGCAACGTAATTCGAGGCGAGAGGCCTTCGACGTGGCAGCACCGCAGAACTACCTCGCAGTCATCAAGGTCATCGGTGTCGGCGGCGGTGGTGTCAATGCCATCAACCGGATGATCGAGGTCGGCCTCAAGGGCGTCGAGTTCATCGCCATCAACACCGACGCGCAGGCGCTGTTGATGAGCGACGCCGACGTCAAGCTCGACGTCGGCCGTGAACTCACCCGCGGACTCGGCGCCGGCGCCAACCCGGCCGTCGGCCGCAAGGCCGCCGAGGACCACCGCGAGGAGATCGAGGAGGTCCTCAAGGGGGCCGACATGGTCTTCGTGACGGCCGGTGAAGGCGGCGGCACCGGCACCGGCGGCGCGCCCGTCGTGGCCAACATCGCACGCTCCCTCGGCGCCCTCACCATCGGCGTGGTCACCCGCCCCTTCACCTTCGAGGGCCGGCGCCGCGCCAACCAGGCCGAGGACGGCATCGCCGAACTCCGCGAAGAGGTCGACACCCTCATCGTCATCCCGAACGACCGACTGCTGTCCATCTCGGACCGCCAGGTCTCGGTCCTCGACGCGTTCAAGTCGGCCGACCAGGTCCTGCTCTCCGGTGTCCAGGGCATCACCGACCTCATCACCACCCCCGGCCTGATCAACCTCGACTTCGCCGACGTCAAGTCGGTCATGTCCGAGGCCGGTTCGGCCCTCATGGGCATCGGCTCGGCCCGCGGCGACGACCGCGCGGTGGCCGCCGCCGAGATGGCGATCTCCTCGCCGCTCCTGGAGGCCTCCATCGACGGCGCCCGGGGCGTGCTGCTCTCCATCTCCGGCGGCTCCGACCTCGGCCTGTTCGAGATCAACGAGGCCGCCCAGCTGGTCAGCGAGGCCGCCCACCCCGAGGCCAACATCATCTTCGGCGCGGTCATCGACGACGCCCTCGGCGACGAGGTCCGGGTCACCGTGATCGCGGCCGGCTTCGACGGCGGCCAGCCCCCGGCCCGCCGGGACAACGTCCTCGGCTCGTCCTCGGCCTCCGCGCGCCGCGAGGAGCCCGCCCCGGCGCGGCAGCCCGAGTCCCGCCCCTCCTTCGGCTCGCTGGGCAGCGTGACCCCCAAGGAGGACCCGGAGCCGGCCCCCGAGCCGGTGGCCGACATCCCGGTCGCCCCGCCGGTCCCGCCGTCCCGCTCCTACGCGGACAGCGCGGCCGAGGAACTGGACGTACCGGACTTCCTCAAGTGATCCTTACGACGTGACAGCACAGCGCGAGACCGTGAGCGGCGCGCACTTCGCCTTCACCGACAGGTGGGGCGGGGTGAGCGCCGCTCCGTACGAGGAGCTCAACCTGGGCGGGGCGGTCGGCGACGACCCCGGATCGGTACGGACCAACCGGGAGATCGCCGCCAAGTCGCTCGGCCTGGACGCCGGCCTGGTGGTCTGGATGAACCAGGTGCATGGGAACGACGTGGCCGTCGTGGACGAGCCGTGGGGGGAACGGCCGGTGCCGGAGGTCGACGCGGTCGTCACCGCGCGCCGCGGGCTCGCCCTCGCCGTCCTCACCGCCGACTGCACGCCGGTCCTGCTCGCCGACCCGGTCGCGGGCGTCGTGGGCGCCGCGCACGCGGGCCGGCCCGGGATGGTCGCCGGGGTCGTCCCCGCCGCCGTACGGGCCATGACGGAACTCGGCGCCGACCCGGCCCGGATCGTCGCCCGCACCGGACCGGCCGTGTGCGGGCGGTGCTACGAGGTGCCGGAGGCCATGCGCGCCGAGGTGGCCACCGTCGAGCCGACGGCGCACGCCGAGACCAGCTGGGGCACTCCCGCGGTCGACGTGAGCGCCGGCGTGCACGCACAGCTCGTGCGCGCCGGGGTGCTCGACCGGGCGCAGTCGCCGGTGTGCACGCTGGAGTCGGTGGATCACTTCTCGTACCGCCGCGACCGCACCACCGGGCGGCTCGCGGGCTATGTGTGGCTGGACTGATGGGGCATGACGGACCGTAGGACCGAACTCGCCGGAAACCTGGCGAAAGTGGAGGAGCGCATCGCCGCCGCCTGTGCGGCGGCCGGGCGCAAGCGCGAAGAGGTGACCCTGATCGTGGTCACCAAGACCTATCCGGCGGACGATGTGCGGCTCCTGTCGGAGCTCGGGGTCCGCCAGGTCGCCGAGAACCGTGACCAGGACGCGGCCCCCAAGGCCGCCGCGTGTGCGGATCTGCCCCTCAGTTGGCACTTTGTCGGTCAATTGCAGACCAATAAAGTGCGATCCGTGGTGGGTTACGCGGATCTCGTGCAGTCCGTGGACCGTTCCCGGCTCGTGGACGCGCTGTCCAAGGAGGCGGTGCGGGCCGGGCGCGAGGTGGGGTGCCTGCTCCAGGTCGCGCTCGACGCGGGTGCGAGCGGACGCGGCGAGCGCGGTGGTCTGGCGCCCGGCGGAATCGAAGAGTTGGCCGACCTGGTCGCCGGCTCGCCGGGCCTGCGGCTCGACGGGCTCATGACCGTCGCCCCGCTCACCGGGGAGTACGCGGGGCGTCCGCGGGCGGCGTTCGAGCGGTTGATGGATTTGTCGACTGACCTGCGCCGAGCCCATCCGGCTGCGAACATGGTCTCCGCAGGGATGAGTGCGGACCTCGAGGACGCAGTGGCCGCCGGGGCGACACATGTACGCGTCGGCACTGCGGTACTCGGAGTCCGCCCCAGGCTCGGGTAACGTCGCCAAGAAGTCGGACCACAGCAGAAAATATGGTCAATGTCGCCCGATGTGGGCGCAACGGCCTCGTGGATCGCGGGACTTGGCAGTCGTCACCGATCCACCACAGAGCGGAGGACTCAGAGCATGGCCGGCGCGATGCGCAAGATGGCGGTCTACCTCGGCCTCGTGGAGGACGATGGTTACGACGGCCGCGGATTCGACCCTGACGACGACTTCGAGCCCGAACTGGACCCGGAGCCCGAGCGGGACCACCGGCGGCACGAGCCGTCGCACCAGTCCCACAGTGCACACCAGCCCCAAAGGGACGATTCGGTACGAGTGGTGCAACCGTCCCCACCGCGCGAACCGGTGTCGCATTCCGCTTCCGTGTCAGCGGAATCCGGGCGCCCGGCGCGCATCGGCCCCGTGGTGTCCATCACACAAGAACGCGCAAGTCTGGAGAAGAACGCACCGGTGATCATGCCCAAGGTCGTGTCGGAAAGAGAGCCTTACCGGATCACCACGCTTCACCCCCGGACCTACAACGAGGCCCGTACCATCGGGGAACACTTCCGTGAGGGCACCCCGGTGATCATGAATCTGACTGAGATGGATGACACAGACGCGAAGCGACTTGTCGACTTTGCGGCCGGTTTGGTGTTTGGTCTTCACGGCAGCATCGAGCGGGTGACGCAGAAGGTGTTCCTGTTGTCTCCTGCTAACGTCGATGTCACGGCGGAGGACAAGGCCCGCATCGCAGAGGGCGGGTTCTTCAACCAGAGCTGAGACGCAACACCGGTACGAAGCACGGAACAGGGGAGAGGGAAGCACGGATCATGAGCGTGTTCCTGGATGTGATCTACATCGCGCTGATGTGCTTCCTCATCGTGCTCATCTTCCGGTTGGTCATGGACTACGTGTTCCAGTTCGCCCGCTCATGGCAACCCGGCAAGGCGATGGTGGTCGTACTTGAGGCGACCTACACTGTCACCGATCCACCGCTCAAGCTTCTGCGGCGGTTCATCCCGCCGCTGCGTCTCGGGGGCGTGGCGCTCGACCTGTCCTTCTTCGTACTGATGATCATCGTCTACATCCTGATCGCGATCGTTGGTCGGCTGTGATGAGCGATGTGACCTACCGTCTTGCCGAACGCCGACGACTACGTTGAGGTGAAGAGATGCCGTTGACCCCCGAGGACGTGCGGAACAAGCAGTTCACGACCGTCCGCCTCCGAGAAGGCTATGACGAGGACGAGGTCGATGCCTTCCTCGACGAGGTCGAAGCCGAACTGACCCGTCTGCTCCGCGAGAACGAGGACCTGCGCGCCAAACTGGCCGCGGCCACCCGCGCCGCCGCCCAGAACCAGCAGAACATGCGCAAGCCCCCGGAGCCGGACCAGCAGGGCGGCATGCCCCAGCAGGGCGGCATGCCGCAACAGGGCGGGATGCCCCAGCAGGGTGGAATGCCCCAGCAGGGCGGTATGCCGCAGCAGGGCATGCGAGGTCCCGGCGCTCCGGTGCCCGCCGGCATATCGGGCCCGCCGCAGCAGCAGATGGGCGGCCCCATGGGTGGGCCCCCGCAGCTGCCGAGCGGTGCCCCGCAGCTGCCGGCCGGTCCCAGTGGCCAGGGCGGTCCGCAGGGTCCCGGCCCGATGGGTCAGGGCCCCATGGGCCAGGGTCCGATGGGCCAGGGTCCGATGGGTCAGGGTCCGATGGGTCAGGGTGGTCCGGGCATGGGCCAGGGCATGGGTCAGGGTCCCGGTCCGATGGGCCAGGGCATGGGCCCCGGTCCGATGGGTGGTCAGCCCCCCATGCAGCAGCAGATGGGTGGTCCGATGGGCGGCCCCATGGGTGGTCCGATGGGCGGCCCCGGTCAGGGCCCCGGCGGCGACAGCGCCGCCCGAGTCCTCTCGCTGGCCCAGCAGACCGCCGACCAGGCGATCGCCGAGGCCCGCTCCGAGGCCAACAAGATCGTCGGCGAGGCCCGCAGCCGCGCCGAGGGTCTGGAGCGTGACGCCCGTGCCAAGGCGGACGCGCTGGAGCGGGACGCGCAGGAGAAGCACCGCGTCGCCATGGGCTCCCTGGAGTCCGCGCGCGCCACGCTGGAGCGCAAGGTCGAGGACCTGCGCGGCTTCGAGCGCGAGTACCGCACGCGTCTGAAGTCGTACCTCGAGTCCCAGCTGCGTCAGCTGGAGACCCAGGCCGACGACTCCCTGGCGCCGCCGCGCACCCCGGCCGCCGCTTCCCTCCCGCCGTCCCCGGCGCCTTCCATGGCTCCGGCCGGCGCGAGCGCCCCGTCCTACGGCGGCAACCCGCCCATGGGTGGCGGCCCGTCGCCCGCCGGCCCGTCCTACGGCGGCCAGCAGCAGATGACGCCGGCGATGACCCAGCCGATGGCACCGGTACGCCCGCAGGGCCCCTCTCCGATGGGCCAGGCGCCGTCCCCGATGCGCGGCTTCCTCATCGACGAGGACGACAACTGACGGCGGGCGCGTAGCGCGCGTAGCCGTCGGCAGAGCACCAAAGGGCGGGGCCCCGGATTCCGATCCGGGGCCCCGCCCTTTTTACGCGCGTTGCACCCAGCCCCCACCAGACGCACGGAAACCAACGCACGACAAGCACCCCAACCCGAAGGCGCAAGAAGGGCGGGCGTTTGAAGGGGCGCGAGGAACCGCGCACGGCAAGCACTCCGACGCGCAGGCGTGAGAGGGAGGGCGCTTATAGGGGCGCGGGGAACCGCGCACGGCAAGCACTCCGACGCGCAGGCGTGAGGGGGAGGGCGTTTATAGGGGCGCGGGGAACCGCGCACGGCAAGCACTCCGACGCGCAGGTGTGAGAGGGAGGGCGTTTATAGGGGCGCGGGGAACCGCGCACGGCAAGCACTCCGACGCGCAGGCGTGAGGGGGAGAGCGTTTATAGGGGCGCGGGGAACCGCGCACAGCAAGCACTCCGACGCGCAGGCGTGAGAGGGGGGTGCTTGAAAGGGGCGCGGGGAACCGCGCACGAGACCTGTTCCGACCCGCGCATGAGAGGGGGCCCGGTCCCCTCCGTGGAGACCGGGCCCCTTCTCGGACTGGCCGGCGGCTACGCCCTGCGCGGCTCGGACAGGCCGGCGGCTACGCCTTGCGCAGGCGGAACGTCAGCGAGAGCCCCTCGTCGGTGAAGGAAGCGCCGTATCCGTCATCCCCCTCGCCCTGCGAGAAGTCGGTCGCCAACACCTCGTCGGCGATCAACGCAGCGTGCTCCGCCAGCGCCGCGATCACCGCCGGGTCCGTCGAGACCCACCGGAGCGAGATCCGGTCGGCCACGTCCAGCCCGCTGTTCTTGCGCGCCTCCTGGATCAGCCGGATCGCGTCCCGCGCGAGGCCCGCCTGCCGCAGTTCCTCCGTGATCTCCAGATCGAGCGCGACGGTCGCACCGGAGTCCGACGCCACCGACCAGCCCTCACGAGGCGTCTCCGTGATGATCACCTCGTCCGGGGCGAGCGTCACGGTCTCGCCCTCGACCTCCACCGACGCCGTGCCCTCGCGCAGCGCCAGCGACAGCGCGGCCGCGTCCGCCGCGGCGACCGCCTTGGCGACCTCCTGCACCCGCTTGCCGAACCGCTTGCCGAGCGCCCGGAAGTTGGCTTTGGCCGTGGTGTCCACCAGCGAGCCGCCCACCTCGGACAGCGACGCCAGCGACGAGACGTTCAGCTCGTCGGTGATCTGCGCGTGCAGTTCCCGGTCGAGCGCGTCGAAGCCGACCGCCGCGACCAGCGCCCGGGACAGCGGCTGCCGGGTCTTCACGCCCGACTCCGCGCGCGTGGCCCGGCCGAGCTCCACCAGCCGTCGTACCAGCACCATCTGCTTCGACAGCTCCGGGTCGATCGCGGACAGGTCCGCCTCCGGCCAGGACGCCAGGTGCACCGACTCCGGGGCGCCCGGGGTCACCGGCGCCACCAGGTCCTGCCACACCCGCTCGGTGATGAACGGGGTCAGCGGGGCCATCAGCTTGGTGACGGTCTCCACGACCTCGTGCAGCGTGCGCAGCGCGGCCTTGTCGCCCTGCCAGAAGCGGCGGCGTGACCGGCGGACGTACCAGTTCGACAGGTCGTCGACGAACGCGGACAGCAGCTTGCCGGCCCGCTGGGTGTCGTACGCCTCCAGCGCCTGCGTCACCTGGTCGGTGAGGGCGTGCAGTTCGGACAGCAGCCAGCGGTCCAGGAGCGGACGGTCGGCCGGGGCCGGGTCCGCCGCGGACGGCGCCCAGTTCGACGTACGGGCGTACAGCGCCTGGAAGGCCACCGTGTTCCAGTACGTCAGCAGGGTCTTGCGGACGACCTCCTGGATGGTGCCGTGGCCCACCCGGCGGGCCGCCCACGGCGAGCCGCCGGCCGCCATGAACCACCGCACCGCGTCCGCCCCGTGCCGGTCCATCAGCGGGATCGGCTCCAGGGTGTTGCCCAGGTGCTTGGACATCTTGCGGCCGTCCTCGGCGAGGATGTGGCCGAGGCAGACCACGTTCTCGTAGCTGGACTTGTCGAAGACCAGCGTGCCGACCGCCATCAGCGTGTAGAACCAGCCGCGCGTCTGGTCGATGGCCTCGGAGATGAACTGCGCCGGGTAGCGGCTCTCGAACAGCTCCTTGTTCTTGTGCGGGTAGCCCCACTGCGCGAACGGCATCGAACCCGAGTCGTACCAGGCGTCGATGACCTCCGGCACGCGCGTGGCCGTCTTCGCGCACTGGGGGCACGCGAAGGTGACGTCGTCGATGAACGGGCGGTGCGGGTCCAGTTCCGACTGGTCGGTGCCGGTCAGCTCCGTGAGCTCCGCGCGGGAGCCGACCACGGTGAGGTGGTCGTCCGCGCAGCGCCAGATCGGCAGCGGGGTGCCCCAGTAGCGGTTGCGGGACAGCGCCCAGTCGATGTTGTTGTTCAGCCAGTCGCCGTACCGGCCGTGCTTGACCGTGTCCGGGAACCAGTTGGTGTTCTCGTTCTCCTGCAGCAGGCGGTCCTTGACGGCCGTGGTGCGGATGTACCAGGACGGCTGCGCGTAGTAGAGCAGCGCGGTGTGGCAGCGCCAGCAGTGCGGGTAGCTGTGTTCGTACGGCAGGTGCTTGAAGAGGAGGCCGCGCTGCGCCAGGTCCTCGGTGAGTTTCTCGTCGGCCTTCTTGAAGAAGACGCCGCCGACCAGCGGCACGTCCTCCTCGAAGGTGCCGTCCGGGCGGACCGGGTTCACCACCGGCAGGCCGTAGGCGCGGCACACCTTGAGGTCGTCCTCACCGAAGGCGGGGGACTGGTGGACCAGACCCGTGCCGTCCTCGGTGGTGACGTACTCCGCGTTCACGACGTAGTGCGCCGGTTCCGGGAACTCCACGAGCTCGAACGGACGTTGATACGTCCAGCGCTCCATCTCGGCGCCGGTGAAGGTCTGGCCCGTGGTCTCCCAGCCCTCGCCGAGCGCCTTGGCGACCAGCGGCTCGGCGACGACGAGCCGCTCCTCGCCGTCGGTGGCGACGACGTAGGTGACCTCGGGGTGCGCGGCGACCGCCGTGTTGGACACCAGGGTCCACGGGGTGGTCGTCCACACCAGGAGCGCGGCCTGGCCGGCGAGCGGACCGGAGGTGAGCGGGAAACGGACGTACACGGAGGGGTCGACGACCGTCTCGTAGCCCTGCGCCAGCTCGTGGTCGGACAGGCCGGTGCCGCAGCGCGGGCACCAGGGGGCGACGCGGTGGTCCTGGACCAGCAGGCCCTTGTCGAAGATCGTCTTCAGCGACCACCAGACCGACTCGACGTACTCGGGGTCCATCGTGCGGTAGGCGTCGTCGAGGTCGGTCCAGTACCCCATGCGGGTCGTCAGCGCCTCGAAGGCGTCGGTGTGGCGGGTCACCGACTCACGGCACTTGGCGTTGAACTCGGCGATGCCGTACGCCTCGATGTCCTGCTTGCCGCTGAAGCCGAGTTCCTTCTCGACCGCCAGCTCCACGGGCAGGCCGTGGCAGTCCCAGCCCGCCTTGCGGGCCACGTGGTAGCCGCGCATGGTGCGGAAGCGGGGGAAGACGTCCTTGAAGACGCGCGCCTCGATGTGGTGCGCGCCGGGCATGCCGTTGGCGGTGGGCGGGCCCTCGTAGAACACCCACTCAGGGCGGCCCTCGGACTGCTCCAGGGTCTTGGCGAAGATCTTCTGCTCGCGCCAGAAGTCGAGCACGGCGTGCTCGAGGGCGGGCAGGTCGACCTGGGCGGGCACCTGGCGGTACGTCGGCGCTGTCATCTGCGAGCTTCCTCCAACGGACTTGCTGCCTTCCGTCGGAGGGACGAGAGCCTTGTCTTGCGGACGCCGTGTGCGGCGCGCTCCCGCGGTACCACCCTCCTTGGCCCGCCGGACGCCGTACGCGCCGGTGAGCCCCCTCATTGGGGTCGCGAAACCGGTTCTACTCGCCACCGCTTCCCAGCTGCGGCTTTCTTCCGGCGGCTCCGGGGTGATCTTCACGTCGCGCCGGCCCCCGGGCTCCCACCGTCCCCGGGTCGCTCTGGGCTGCGTACGCCGCTACTCGTCCCCATCCACGCTTCTCGCTCCGCCCAGTGTACGGCGCCGCACGGACAGCGGCCGACCCGATTTAGGGGCCCTGCCCGCGCGCGCCCGCGCGCCCGCCGGGATGACCCGAATGGTCTGGTACGCGTGTTCGCATCCTGGGATGTCCGGCTCGGCGGATTACCCGGTGGGGAGCTGGGCACAACGGATGCATACCTGCTGCGTGGGGGGTGCGGGGCAGGCGGATCGGGCGGCGTGCCCCGTTGCCGCGGGACTCGAGTCGATTTATCGTCCCAGCACGATTCGCGTGCAAGATCACAATATGTGAAGGGGCCGCGGCCATGGTGGCGAAGAAGACCGCCGTTCAGCAGTCGGCGTCCGGCCGGTCCACAGGCGCGACCGCCTCCGAGCCGGGTGGGAAGAGCCCCGCCAGGAAGACGGCCGCGAAGAAGACGGCCGCGAGGAAGACGCCGGTGAAGAAGGCGACGGCCGGGAAGGCTTCCGGCAAGGACGCGGCGGACCGGACGGCCGTGAAGGCGGCTGAGACGGCGGCTGAGAAACCGGCCGCGGCCGAGCACGTCGCGGAGAAGTCGGGGAAGTCGGGGAGGGGCGCGTCCAGGACCGCGGCGACGAAGACCGCGGCGAAGAGCACGGCCAAGAAGAGCACGGCCAAGAAAGCGGGCGCGGCGCGGGCCGCGAAGCAGACGGGAGCCACGACGGTGGTTGCGAAGAAGACCCCTGGCACGGCCACTGCGGCGGAGACCGCCGTTCCCAAGGCCCGGGTCGCCACGGCGGCGCCGGGCGAGCTCGCGGTGCGTCCGGGCGAGGACCCCTGGACGCCCGAGGAGGTCGCCGAGGCGCGCACGGAGCTGATGACCGAGGCGGTGCGGCTGCGCGCCGAGATCGAGGCCTCCGAGAGCGCCCTGGCCGGCCTGATGCGGGACTCCGGGGACGGCGCCGGTGACGACGACGCCGACACCGGCACCAAGAACATCACGCGCGAGCACGAGCTGGCGCTGGCCGCCAACGCGCGCGAGATGCTCGAACAGACCGAGCTGGCCCTGCAGAAGCTGGACGCCGGTACCTACGGACTCTGCGAGAACTGCGGGAACCCCATCGGGAAGGCCCGGATGCAGGCCTTCCCGAGGGCCACCCTGTGCGTGGAGTGCAAGCAGAAGCAGGAACGCCGCTACTGAGCACGGGGGGCGCGTGGGGCGTGCCGTAGTCTCGTCCCGAGGCAGGCACCTAGGTTGAGGGACTCACGTGGCAGAGGCGGAGCGCATCATCGGTACGCCGGACACCCCGGACGACGGCGGCGAGCGGACGGCGACGCCCGGCCCGGCCGGCCCGGATCAGCAGCCGGCCCCGGACGGACGACGGCCCGGGCGCGGGCGCCGGATCGCCGTGCTGTTCGCGGTGGCCGCCTTCGCGTACGCCATCGACCTGGTCAGCAAGATGATCGTGGTCGCCAAGCTGGAGCACCACGCGCCGATCGAGGTCATCGGCGACTGGCTGGAGTTCCACGCGATCCGCAACCCGGGCGCCGCCTTCGGGTTCGGCGGTGCCTTCACGATCATCTTCACCCTGATCGCGGCGGCCGTGATCGTCGTCATCTTCCGCCTGGCCCGCAAGCTCTACAGCTTCCCCTGGGCGGTCGCCCTGGGCCTGCTGCTGGGCGGCGCGCTCGGCAACCTCACCGACCGGATCTTCCGCTCGCCGGGGGTCTTCGAGGGCCAGGTCGTGGACTTCATCGCACCCAGGGGCTTCGCGGTGTTCAACCTGGCCGACTCGGCGATCGTCTGCGGCGGCGTCCTGATCGTGCTGCTGTCCTTCCGGGGCCTGGACCCGGACGGGACCGTGCACAAGGACTGACCGGTGCACAAGGACCGACCGGTGCACAAGGACCGGCCGGTGCACAAGGACCGGCCGGGGCACTAGGACCGACCGGGGCCGGGGCGTGCCGTACGGGCTTGCGTACGAGGCTGTCGGTGCGGTCCGGCATACTCGACGGGTGAGCACGCTTCCCGAGATCCGTACCCTGCCCGTGCCCGACGGCCTGGAGGGCGAGCGCGTCGACGCCGCCATCTCCCGCATGTTCGGCTTCTCCCGCACCAAGGCGGCCGAACTGGCCGCGGCGGGCAAGGTCCAGGTGGACGGCTCGGTGGTCGGCAAGTCCGAGCGGGTGCGCGGCGGGGCCTGGCTGGAGGTCGAGATGCCGGGGGCGCCCGCGCCCGTGCAGATCGTCGCGGAACCCGTCGAGGGCATGGAGATCGTGCACGACGACGACGACGTGGTCGTGATCGTCAAGCCCGTCGGCGTGGCCGCGCACCCCTCTCCCGGCTGGACGGGGCCGACCGTGATCGGCGGTCTGGCGGCGGCCGGCTACCGGATCTCCACCTCCGGCGCCGCCGAGCGCCAGGGCATCGTGCACCGCCTCGACGTCGGCACCTCGGGCCTGATGGTGGTCGCCAAGTCGGAGCGGGCCTACACGTCCCTGAAGCGCCAGTTCAAGGAGCGCACGGTGGACAAGCGCTACCACACGCTGGTGCAGGGCCACCCCGACCCGACCAGCGGCACCATCGACGCCCCCATCGGCCGCCACCCCCAGCACGACTACAAGTGGGCGGTCACGGCCGACGGCAAGCCCTCGGTGACCCACTACGACCTCATCGAGGCGTTCCGCGCGGCCTCCCTGCTCGACGTGAAGCTGGAGACCGGCCGCACCCACCAGATCCGCGTCCACATGGCCGCCCACCGCCACCCCTGCGTCGGCGACCTCACCTACGGCGCCGACCCGACCCTCGCCAAGCGGCTGCACCTGACCCGCCAGTGGCTGCACGCGGTCCGCCTCGGCTTCGAGCACCCCGGGGACGGCGAGTGGGCCGAGTTCGCCAGCGACTACCCGGCCGACCTGCAGAAGGCGCTGGAGCAGGTCCGTGAGGAGACGTACGGATGAGCACCCGCGGCTACCAGGTGCGGGTCGCCGAGGACCCCGCCGACCTGGAGGCGTGCTTCGCGGTGCGCAAGCAGGTCTTCGTCGTCGAACAGGGCGTACCGCAGGACCTGGAGTACGACGCCCACGACGCCACGGCCCTGCACGTGCTGGCGGTCGACGCGGACGGCCTACCGCTCGGCACCGGCAGGCTGCTGTACGGCGAGACGGCCGCGGAGAAGACCGGCGGGGACCCGTCCCTCGGCTCCCTGGGCCGGCTCGCGGTCCACGCGCGGGCCCGTGGCCTCGGCGTCGGCGTGGCCCTGGTCCGGGCCATCGAGGAGGCCGCACGCGCGCGTGGCCTGACCGCGGTCGACCTGCACGCGCAGACCCACGCACTGGGCTTCTACGAACGGCTGGGGTACCTGCCGTACGGCCCGGAGTACGAGGAGGCGGGCATTCCGCACCAGGGGATGCGCCGCGCGCTGTAGGCGGGCTTCGGGGGCGACATGGCAGGCTTGAGGCCTGCCGTGTGATCGTCGACTCCCGGAGCGCAAGCCGTGGATCAGCTGGCCCTGTTGTTCGTGCTGCTGCTCGGGGCCCTGGTGAGCGTCCCGGTCGGGGACCGGCTGGGCCTGCCGGCACCCGTGCTGATGACACTGTTCGGGATCGTCCTCGCGGTCGCCGACTTCGTGCCGAACGTGAACATCCCGCCCGAGCTGATCCTGCCCGGCCTGCTGCCGCCGCTGCTCTACGCCGCCGTCCGGCGCACCTCCTGGCGGCAGTTCGCGGCCAACAAACGGCCGATCTTCCTGCTCGCGGTGGCCCTGGTGTTCCTCACCACGCTGTGCGTGGCGGCCGTCGCGAGCGCCATCGTGCCCGGACTGCCGATCGCCGCGGCGGTCGCGCTGGGCGCGCTGGTCGCCCCGCCCGACCCGGTCGCCGCGACCGCCGTCGCCGGGCAGCTCGGGCTGCCGCGCCGGCTGGTGTCCATCCTGGAGGGCGAGGGACTCTTCAACGACGTCACGGCCATCGTGCTCTACCACGTGGCGATCGCCGCCGTGATCAGCGGGACGTTCTCGCCCTGGCGGGCCGGGCTGGACTTCCTGCTGTCCGCCGTCGTCGCGGTCGCCGTGGGACTGGCGCTCGGCTGGGGCGCGAACAAGCTGATGGACGTGCTCGGCGACGCGACGCTCCAGATCGGCCTGACCCTGCTCGTCCCGTACGTCTCCTACGTCGTCGCCGAGGAACTGCACGGCTCCGGGGTGCTCGCGGTGCTCACCACCGCGCTGTTCATCGCCGAGTACGCCACCGACGCCGACGACGTGATGACCCGGCTCGCCGGATACACCTTCTGGGACATCGTCGACACGCTCGTCACCGGCGTGGCGTTCGGGCTGATCGGCCTGGAGCTGCACAACGCGATCCGTACGGCGTCCGGCCGCTGGGGCGAACTGCTCGGCTGGGCGGCCGCCGTCGTGGGCGTGGTCGTCGTCGTACGGCTGCTCTGGCTGCTGCCGGCGACCTGGCTGACCAAGCGGCTGCACGCCCGGCGGGACTACGACGAGGAGATCCCGACCAGCTGGCGGGAGACGGTCGTGATGTGGTGGTCCGGGATGCGCGGGGTGGCGTCCGTGGCGCTGGCGCTGGCCATTCCGCTGAGGACCGACGACGGGTCTCCCTTCCCCGACCGGGACGAGATCGTCTTCATCGCCTTCGGGGTGATCATGGCGACGCTGGTGCTCCAGGGGCTGACGCTGCCGTGGCTGGTGAAGCGGCTGGGAGTGCGGGCCGACACCGAGCACGAGAAGGAGATCGAGAAGGAGCTGGCGCTGCGGGCGGCGAAGGCGGCACGGCGGCGGCTGAGGGAGATCGAGCAGGTCGAGGAGCTGCCGGAGGAACTCTCCGAGCAGATGCTGCGGCGCGCCTTCGAGATCGGGTTCCGGATCAGTCCCGACGTGGCGGAGGACGAGCGGCGGGAGGGCCACGACAGGCGGGTGCGGCGGCTCAAGCGGGTCCGGCGGATCCAGTCGGAGATGCTGAGCGCGGCGCGCCACGAGGTGCTGGCGGCACGCAGCGAGCCGGGGGCGGACCCGGAGATCGTCGACCGGGTGCTACGCCACCTGGACGTCCGGAGCCTGCGCTGACCTCCGGCCCGCCCCGAGGCAGCGCCCGCCTGCGCGCCGCTCGCCTGCGCACATGGCGCCAGTCATACAAACGTATGGCGGCTGTGGATATCCGAAGGCAGCGTCGGCCTCCCGCTCGTAGTCTCGGATCATGGCTCGGAACATTGTGATCAGTGGTGGAGGAACAGGTATCGGACTGGCGGCGGCGCGGGTGTTCGCGGCCGACGGGGATCGGGTGCTGCTGCTCGGGCGGCGCAGAGAGGTGCTGGAGAAGGCGGGAGTGCCGGGTGCGGTCGTGCGGGCCGCCGACCTGACCGACCCGGCCGACGTACGCGGCGTGGCGCGGTTCGTCGCCGAGGAGTTCGGAACCGTGGACGTGCTGGTCCACAGTGCCGGAGGGAACGCGGCGTTCGCGCCCGACGCCGGGGCCGGTGATCCGCTCGATGCCGTCGCCCGCGTCTGGAGCGGCAACTTCCGGCAGAACACGCTGTCCGCGGTGCTGCTCACCGAGGCCCTGAAGGACCGGCTCGCCGACCCGGGCGGGCGGGTGCTGTTCCTCAGCTCCATCGCGGCGTTCCGGGGCTCGGGCACCGGTTCGTACGCCGCGGCCAAGGCGGCCCTGCACCCCTACGCCCACGACCTGGCCAGAGAGCTGGGGCCGCGCGGGGTGACCGTGAACGTGGTCGCGCCCGGGTACGTCGAGGACACCGAGTTCTTCGGCGGCCCCGTCGAGGAGGCACGGCGGGAGCGGCTCGTCGCCGAGACGTCGACCGGGCGGGCCGGCGTACCGGGTGACGTCGCCGCCACCCTGCACTGGCTGGCGTCCCCCGTCGCCGGCCACATCACCTCCCAGATCGTCCAGGTCAACGGCGGCGCCGAGCGCGGCCACTGACCGGGCCGAGAGCGCGGTCAGCGGCCTGGACGCGGGGCGCGGTCAGCGGCCGGGGCGCGGGGTGGGGTCGGCGGCGACCGGGGCGGTGCGGTGGTGCAGCCGGTGGCCCTGGGTCACGCCGTCCTGGGTGGGGATGATCCCGCCCGGCGGCAGGACCGCGTCGGCCGTGTTGACCCGGGGCAGGGCGTACGGGTGCTCGGCGGCCAGCCAGGTGATCATCTGCTCGCGGACGGCGACCCGGGCCGTCCAGACGTCGTCGGAGTCCTTGGCGGTCACCAGGGCGCGCACCTGGATGGTGTTGGGCGTGGAGTCGGTGACCACCAGGCCGTAGGCCCGCCCGTCCCAGGCAGGGCACTCGCGCAGGATGTCCCGGAGCCGGTCCCGCATCGCCTCGATCGGCGCCGAGTGGTCGAGGTGCCAGTAGACGATCCCGGTCATCTCCGGGGTGCCCCGCGACCAGTTCTCGAAGGGTTTGGAGGTGAAGTACGACACCGGCATCGTGATCCGGCGCTCGTCCCAGGTCCGTACCGTCAGAAAGGTGAGGGTGATCTCCTCGACCGTGCCCCACTCGCCGTCGACCACGACCGTGTCACCGATGCGCACCATGTCACCGAAGGCGATCTGCAGCCCCGCGAACATGTTGCTCAGGGTGGACTGCGCCGCCACACCGGCGACGATGCCGACGATTCCGGCGGAGGCCAGCAGCGAGGCGCCGGCCGCGCGCATCGCCGGGAAGGTCAGCAGCATCGCCGCCGCGGCCACCACACCGACGATCGCCGTCACCACGCGCATGATCAGCGACACCTGGGTGCGCACCCGGCGCACCCGGGCCGCGTCGTGGTGGACGCGGGCGTAGCGCGAGTACGAGGTCTCCACGACCGCGGCCGCTATGCGCACCACCAGCCAGGCGGTCGACCCGATCAGCACCAGGCTCAGTATCTGTCCCACGGCCCCCCGGTGCCCCAGGAGCACCTCGGCCTGGTCGTAGGAACCTCTGAGCATGGCCGAGCACAGCACCAGCTGGTAGGGGACACGGCCACGGCGCAGCAGTCCCCACAGCGGTGTCTCGCTGTGCCGCGCGTCAGCCTTGCGCAGCAGTAGGTCGGTCGCCCAGCCGATCAGCAGGGTGAGGACGACGGCGCCGCCGACCACGATCAGCGGGCGGAGTACGTTCTCCATCTCCATGGCTCCGAACGTAACCGGATCTACGGGGTCCTGAACATGTTGGACGGTGAGAAGGACGTCACTGCATGGCCGGCACCGGTCGGTGGGACCCGGTCACGAGCCCGGTGCGAGCCCGGTCACGAGGCCGGTCCGAGCCTGGTGCGAGGCCGGTCCGACCGCGGTGGGACGGGGCTGTCGGCGGCGGCTGGCACCATGGGCGCATGAACATCATGCTCTTTCACTCGACCTACGGCCTCAGGCCCGCGGTGCGCGACGCGGCGGACCGGCTGCGTGCCGCCGGGCACGAGGTGTGGACGCCGGACCTCTTCGAGGGGCGCACGTTCGACACCGTCGAGGAGGGCAGGGAGTTCAACGAGTCGATCGGCAAGGAGGAACTGCTGAAGCGGGCCGTGCTGGCGGCGGCGCCGTACTCGGAGCGCGGTCTGGTGTACGCCGGGTTCTCGCTGGGCGCGGCGGTCGCGCAGACGCTGGCACTGGGCGACGAGCGGGCCCGTGGGCTGCTGCTTCTGCACGGCACGTCGGACATCGCGGCCAACGCCACGGTGGACGGCCTCCCGGTACAGCTGCACGTGGCCGAGCCGGACGCCTTCGAGCCGGACGACTGGCTGAGCGCCTGGTATCTGCAGATGGGCCGGGTCGGCGCCGACGTGGAGATCCACCGGTACGTGGGCGCCGGGCACCTCTACACCGATCCCGGGCTGCCGGACTACGACGAGGAGGCCGCCGAGGCCACCTGGCGGGTGGCGCTCGGCTTCCTCGACTCGCTGTAGGCGGGCCTACACCGGGTCGTAGGTGCGCTCGACCTTCTGGGTACCGCTGCGGGTGCGGTACGACCGCTCCCAGGACGAGGTCGCGTCGGCCTTCGTCTTGTCGGAGAGGACGTAGTAGTCCATCTGCGCCCGGGCGGGGGTGATGTCCAGGATGCCGTAGCCGTGCCGGTCGGTGTCGACCCAGTGGACGTGCCGGTTGGCCAGCTGGATGACCGGCGCGGCGAGCGTGGAGACGGCGCCGGGGGAGACCTTGAGGAGGTCGTCCAGGTTGTCCGAGGTCACCGAGGTGACCACGAACTCGGTGGCGGCGGAGGCGGACAGCGGATAGGTCCCGGCGTCCACCGGCACGTCGTTGGCCCACGCCATGTGGATGTCGCCGGTGAGGAACACCGTGTTGCCGATCGCGTTGGAGCGCAGGTGGGCCAGCAGCTCGCGGCGGTCGTCGGTGTAGCCGTCCCACTGGTCGGTGTTGAGGGCGAGGCCGTCCTGGGGCAGACCCAGCAGCTTGGCGAGCGGCTTGAGCAGGTCGGCGGAGAGCGAGCCGATGGCGAACGGCGAGATCATCACCGAGTTGCCGACCAGCCGCCAGGTGGTGTCGGAGGCCTTCAGACCGGCCTTCAGCCAGTCGAGCTGGGCCCGGCCGGTGATGGTGCGGTCCGGGTCGTCGACCGAGCCGCTGCCCGTGGACACCTGCTGGGAGCGGAAGGAGCGCAGGTCGAGCAGGGAGAGGTCGGCGAGCTTGCCGAAGCGCAGCCGGCGGTAGGTGGTGCCGGCGATGGCCGGGCGGACCGGCATCCACTCGAAGTAGGCCTGCTTGGCGGCGGCCTGACGGGCCGCCCAGGTGCCCTCGGCGCCCTCGGTGTGGTTCTCGGCGCCCCCGGACCAGGAGTCGTTGGCGAACTCGTGGTCGTCCCAGATCGCGATGACCGGCGCCTTGGCGTGCAGGGCCTGCAGATCGGGGTCGGTCTTGTACTTGCCGTGCCGTATGCGGTAGTCGGCGAGCGTGAGGATCTCGTGGGTGGGCGCGTGTTGCCGGACCACGGTGTCGCGGGTGCCGTACTCGCCGGTGCCGTACTCGTAGATGTAGTCGCCCAGGTGCAGCCAGGCGTCCAGGTCGCCCCGGGCGGCCAGGTGGCGGTACGAGGCGAAGTAGCCGGCCTCCCAGTTGGCGCAGGAGACCACGCCGAAGCGCAGACCGGTGACGGTGGCGTCGGCCGCCGGGGCGGTGCGGGTGCGGGCCACCGGGGAGTCCGTGCCGCCGGCCGAGAACCGGAACCAGTAGTCGGTGGCCGGGGCCAGGCCGCGGACGTCGGCCTTGACGGTGTGGTCGGAACCGGCGGTCGCGGTGACGGAGCCGCGGGAGACGACGTTCGTCAGCGCCCGGTCGGTGGCGACGATCCAGCTGACCTCGGTGTCCGGGCCGATCCCGGAGCCGGGTACGGCGTCGGCGGCCGGGGTCACCCGGGTCCACAGCAGGATGCCGTCGGGCAGCGGGTCGCCGGAGGCGGTGCCGTGCAGGAAGGCCGGGGTGTCCGAGGCGGCCCGGGCCGGCAGCGCGGCGACGAGCGGGGCGGCCAGAACAGCGGTCGCCGCCGCGGCCTTGACGACCGTACGGCGGCGGGGGGCGAGGGATTCGGCACCCTCGGAGGCCTGAGTTGTTGCTCTGTATCGACTGGTCACGTCCGGAGAGGTTACTGACCGGTACGACCAAGAGCAGGCGAACCGGGGAAAGTTCGCCTGCTCTTCACGCGGAGCGGGAGATTCCGCCCGTGTCAGGCCGGTCTCAGGCCTTGAGGGCCGCGTCCACCAGGGAGTTGAAGGACTCGACCGTCATCGGCGGGTTGCCGCTGGAGTCCGCCGTCAGGATCTTGCCGTTCATGACGAAGCTCGGGGTGCCCGTCACGCCGTCCTTGTTGGTGTCCCAGGTCTTCGACATGGCCAGCGCCCAGGCGTCGTACTTGCCCGACTTGACGTCCGCCTGGAAGGACTTGTTGTTCTTCAGGGCCGGGACGGTGTCGGCGACCTCGATGAGGTAGCTGTCGTTCTTGAACTTGTCGGTGGTCTCGTCCGGGTGCCACTTCTTCGAGTACAGCGCGGTCTTGTACTCCAGGAAGGCCTCGTCGCTGACGTTCAGCGCGGCGCCCATGGCGGCCATGGCGCTCTTGGAGCCCTCGCCGCGCGAGCCGATCTTGCCCTTGCCGAGCGAGTCGCCGTCGAGGAACGTGCCGCCGATGTACTGGATCTTGTACTTGCCGTCGTCGATGTCCTTCTTCACCGTCGGGCCGACGGTCTGCTCGAACTGGGCGCAGATCGGGCAGCGCGGGTCCTCGTAGACCTTGAGGGTCTTCTTGGCGCTCGCCTTGCCGATGACGACGGTGGTGCCGTTGGTGCCCGTGGTGTTGGCCGGGGCGACGACCTTCTCGTCCTTCACGGCCTCCCAGTGACTGGGCTTGTTCGACTGGACGACCGCGTAACCTATGCCGCCCGCCGCGGCCAGCACGGCCACGACCGAGCAGGCCACGATGACCTGCCGCTTGACCTTCGCGCGCTTGGCCTGCTTCTCGCGCTCGACGCGCAGCCGCTCCCGGGCCGCGGTCTTGGCAGCCGCGCTGTTCCGCTTGCTCATGTTGGTGATCTCCATAGACGACGCGCACATGTCGTACGCGGGATACGTGTGGGGGACTCGTCGTGCTCGGACGAGAGGGCGTGCTCGGGAGGCAGGGGCGCTCAGGCGCAGGAGAAAGGCAGCGCGAGCGCCCCGGAGCACGGCGGTCCACGCCGTCCCAGGGAGTGCACGAGGACCAGCTCGCGGGCGGCGGCCGTCCGCGGCGCCGGACGCGGCAGCCGTCGTACCGGAGCCAGCCGGACCGCGCCCGCGGCGACCGCGAGGAGCAGCGGGCGGAAGGTGGTGGCGGCGACCGCGCGCAGCAGCTGGGTCAGGGCACGCTCGCCCCGGCGCAGCCAGGCGGCGGCGAGCAGGCCCACACAGACGTGCGCGGCGAGCAGCAGCCAGGCGGCGGCGGGGTCGGCGTGCGCGAGGACCGCGGAGGCGCGGGAGCCGCCGGCCATCTGCGCCAGCGGGGTGCCCACCGTGCCGCCGTGACACAGCACGTCGAAGCCGACGGCGCGCAGCGGGCCGGCGATGGGGCCGCCGGCCCGGCCGTAACAGGCGTGCTGGCCGGTGGTGAACACCGTGTCCGCGGCCAGCTCCAGCGGGATCAGCAGGGCGGCGATCCGGCCGAACCCGCGCTCGCGGCCCGCCAGCGCGTACGCCGTGCAGAACACCCCGGCGGCGACCGCGCCCACCGTGGTGACCGGCAGCGGGGCCCGGGACAGCAGCACGTGCGACGCGGTGCTGAGCGTCACGACGAACGCCGTGAACAGCGCCGCGCGCACGGCTCTGAGCTGGGTCCCGGATATGTCCATAGCGGTGGAGAGTCTGTCACGTAGTCATGTAGGGGACCCCTAAAAGGGCCCTGTGAATCCGCGAAGGTTACAGCCCTGGAATGCGGCCGTTGCGGAAGAGGTCGACGAAGGTCTGGTGGTCGGCGCGGGCTCGGGCGCCGTAGGTGTGGGCGAAGTCGGTCAGCAGGGGGGCGAAGCCGTCCTCGTCGGCGGCGATCGCGGCGTCGATGGCGCGCTCGGTGGAGAACGGCACCAGGGATTCGCCGGACTGGTCGTCGGCCGCCGAGTGCATGGACGCCGTGGCCCGGCCGAGGTCCGCGACGACCGCCGCGATCTCCTCCGGGTCGTCGAGGTCGCTCCAGTCCAGGTCCACCGCGTACGGGGACACCTCGGCGACCAGCTGCCCCGCGCCGTCCAGCTCGGTCCAGCCCAGCCACGGGTCGGCGTGCGCCTGCAGGGCGCGCTGGGAGATGACCGTGCGGTGGCCCTCGTGCCGGAAGTAGTCCCGGATCGCCTGGTCCGTGACGTGCCGGGAGACGGCCGGGGTCTGGGCCTGCTTGATGTAGATCACCACGTCGTTCTCCAGGGCGTCCGTGGAGCCCTCCAGGAGGATGTTGTACGAGGGCAGGCCGGCCGAGCCGATGCCGATGCCGCGACGGCCGACCACGTCCTTCACGCGGTAGGAGTCCGGGCGGGACAGGGACGCCTCCGGGAGGGTCTCCAGGTAGCCGTCGAAGGCCGCGAGGACCTTGTAGCGGGTGGCCGCGTCCAGCTCGATGGAGCCGCCGCCGGAGGCGAAGCGGCGCTCGTAGTCCCGGATCTCCGTCATCGAGTCCAGCAGCTCGAAACGGGTCAGCGAGCGGGCCGCGCGCAGGGCGCCGAGCAGCGGGCCCTCGGCGGTGTCCAGGGTGAACGGCGGCACCTCGTCGCTCTTGGCGCCGGTGGCCAGCGCGCGGATCCGCTCGCGGTAGGCGGCCGCGTACACCTCGACCAGGTCGGTGATCTGCTCGTCGCTGAGCGCCTTCGCGTACCCGATCAGCGCTATGGAGGCGGCGAAGCGCTTCAGGTCCCAGGTGAAGGGGCCGACGTAGGCCTCGTCGAAGTCGTTGACGTTGAAGACCAGGCGGCCGTTGGAGTCCATGTACGTGCCGAAGTTCTCCGCGTGCAGATCGCCGTGGATCCACACGCGCGAGGTGCGCTCGTCCAGGTAGGGGCCGCCGCGCCGGTCGGTGTCCAGGTCGTGGTAGAAGAGCCCCGCCGTACCGCGGTAGAAGGCGAAGGCCGAGGCCGCCATCTTCCGGAACTTCACGCGGAACGCGGCTGGGTCGGCGGCCAGGAGCTCGCCGAAGGCGGTGTCGAAAACGGCGAGGATCTCCTCGCCGCGCTGCTCGTCGTTGAGCGGGTGGACCGACATCGCTGGGTGCCTCCTGGTGCATGACGTGTACGACAGCCGTATCTGCCGTACCCAACGCTCGAAGGTACGTGGGAGTGCCCGGCTCGTGTCAGTCCCGGGGCATAGACTTCGACGCTGTCCCCCCAGACTGTCCGCAGCCGGTCGGAAGATCGTAGACGCCTGTTCCTTTTGGAGGCAGAAACCGTGTCGAAGCCGCCCTTCACGCACCTGCACGTCCACACCCAGTACTCGCTGCTGGACGGTGCCGCGCGGCTGAAGGACATGTTCAACGCCTGCAACGAGATGGGCATGACGCACATCGCCATGTCCGACCACGGCAACCTGCACGGGGCGTACGACTTCTTCCACAGCGCGCAGAAGGCCGGGGTCACCCCGATCATCGGGATCGAGGCGTACGTCGCCCCCGAGTCCCGGCGCAACAAGCGCAAGATCCAGTGGGGCCAGCCGCACCAGAAGCGGGACGACGTCTCCGGTTCCGGTGGTTACACCCACAAGACTATGTGGGCGGTGAACAAGACCGGCCTGCACAACCTCTTCAAGCTCTCCTCCGACGCCTACGCCGAGGGCTGGCTGCAGAAGTGGCCCCGGATGGACAAGGAGACCATCTCCCAGTGGTCCGAGGGGATCGTCGCCTCCACCGGCTGCCCCTCCGGCGAGCTCCAGACCCGGCTGCGGCTCGGCCAGTACGACGAGGCACTGAAGGCGGCCGCCGACTACCAGGACATCTTCGGCAAGGACCGCTACTTCCTGGAGCTGATGGACCACGGCATCGAGATCGAGCACCGGGTCCGCGACGGCCTCCTGGAGATCGGCAAGAAGCTCGGCATCCCGCCGCTGGTGACCAACGACTCGCACTACACGTACGCGCACGAGGCGACCGCCCACGACGCCCTGCTGTGCATCCAGACCGGCAAGAACCTCTCCGACCCGGACCGCTTCAAGTTCGACGGCACCGGCTACTACCTGAAGTCCACCGAGGAGATGTACGCCGTCGACTCCTCGGACGCCTGGCAGGAGGGCTGCGCCAACACCCTCCTGATCGCCGAGATGGTCGACACCACGGGCATGTTCGAGAAGCGCGACCTCATGCCCAAGTTCGACATCCCGGAGGGCTACACCGAGGTCTCCTGGTTCAAGGAGGAGGTCCGCCGGGGCATGGACCGCCGTTTCCCCGGCGGTGTCCCGGAGGACCGGCAGAAGCAGGTCGAGTACGAGATGGACGTCATCATCCAGATGGGGTTCCCGGGCTACTTCCTGGTCGTCGCCGACTTCATCATGTGGGCCAAGAACAACGGCATCGCGGTGGGCCCCGGCCGTGGCTCCGCGGCCGGCTCGATCGTCGCGTACGCCATGGGCATCACCGACCTCGACCCGATCCCGCACGGCCTGATCTTCGAGCGGTTCCTGAACCCCGAGCGCGTCTCCATGCCCGATGTCGACATCGACTTCGACGAGCGTCGGCGCGTCGAGGTGATCAGGTACGTGACCGAGAAGTACGGCGCCGACAAGGTCGCCATGATCGGCACCTACGGCAAGATCAAGGCCAAGAACGCGATCAAGGACTCCGCGCGCGTGCTGGGCTACCCGTACGCCATGGGTGACCGCCTCACCAAGGCGATGCCCGCCGACGTCCTCGGCAAGGGCATCGACCTCGACGGCATCACCAACCCCTCGCACCCGCGGTACAACGAGGCGGGCGAGATCCGCGGGATGTACGAGAACGAGCCGGACGTGAAGAAGGTCATCGACACCGCCAAGGGCGTCGAGGGCCTGGTGCGGCAGATGGGCGTGCACGCGGCCGGCGTGATCATGTCCAGCGAGCCCATCGTCGACCACGCCCCGATCTGGGTGCGGCACACGGACGGCGTGACCATCACGCAGTGGGACTACCCGCAGTGCGAGTCGCTCGGCCTGCTGAAGATGGACTTCCTCGGCCTGCGCAACCTGACGATCATGGACGACGCCGTCAAGATGGTGAAGTCCAACAAGGGCATCGACCTCGACCTGCTGTCCCTGCCCCTGGACGACCCGAAGACCTTCGAACTCCTCCAGCGCGGCGACACCCTGGGCGTCTTCCAGTTCGACGGCGGCCCCATGCGCTCCCTGCTGCGCCTGATGAAGCCCGACAACTTCGAAGACATCTCCGCCGTGTCGGCGCTCTACCGTCCGGGCCCGATGGGCATGGACTCGCACACGAACTACGCGCTGCGCAAGAACAAGCTCCAGGAGATCACCCCGATCCACAAGGAGCTGGAGGAGCCCCTGGAAGAGGTCCTGGCCGTCACCTACGGCCTGATCGTCTACCAGGAGCAGGTGCAGAAGGCCGCCCAGATCATCGCCGGCTACTCGCTCGGCGAGGCCGACATCCTGCGCCGCGTGATGGGCAAGAAGAAGCCCGAGGAGCTGGCGAAGAACTTCACCATCTTCCAGGCCGGTGCCCGCAAGAACGGCTACAGCGACGAGGCCATCCAGGCGCTGTGGGACGTGCTGGTCCCGTTCGCCGGGTACGCGTTCAACAAGGCGCACTCCGCCGCGTACGGCCTGGTCTCGTACTGGACCGCCTATCTGAAGGCGAACCACCCCGCCGAGTACATGGCGGGCCTGCTCACCTCGGTCAAGGACGACAAGGACAAGTCGGCCGTCTACCTCAACGAGTGCCGGCGCATGGGCATCAAGGTGCTCCCGCCGAACGTCAACGAGTCGGTGCACAACTTCGCCGCGCAGGGCGACGACGTGATCCTCTTCGGCCTGGAGGCCGTCCGCAACGTCGGTACGAACGTGGTGGAGTCGATCATCCGGAGCCGCAAGGCCAAGGGCAAGTACAGCTCCTTCCCCGACTACCTCGACAAGGTCGAGGCGGTCGCCTGCAACAAGCGCACCACGGAATCGCTGATCAAGGCGGGCGCCTTCGACTCCCTGGGGCACACCCGCAAGGGCCTCACCGCGCACTTCGACTCGATGATCGACAACGTGGTGGCGGTCAAGCGCAAGGAGGCCGAGGGGCAGTTCGACCTGTTCGGCGGGATGGGCGAGGAGGAGAGCGACGAACCCGGCTTCGGGCTGGACGTCGTCTTCACCGACGAGGAGTGGGACAAGACCTATCTGCTCGCCCAGGAGCGCGAGATGCTCGGTCTGTACGTCTCCGACCACCCGCTCTTCGGGCTGGAGCACGTGCTCTCCGACAAGGCCGACGCGGGCATCGCCCAGCTGACCGGCGGCGAGCACGCCGACGGCGCCGTGGTGACGATCGGCGGCATCATCTCGGGCCTCCAGCGCAAGATGACCAAGCAGGGCAACGCCTGGGCGATCGCCACCGTGGAGGACCTCGCGGGCTCCATCGAGTGCATGTTCTTCCCGGCGAGCTACCAGCTGATCTCGACGCAACTCGTCGAGGACGCGGTGGTGTTCGTCAAGGGCCGCCTCGACAAGCGCGAGGACGTGCCGCGGCTGGTCGGCATGGAGCTGACGGTGCCCGACCTCTCCAACGCCGGTACCAACGCGCCCGTGATCCTCACCATCCCGGCCACCCGGGTCACCCCGCCGATGGTCAGCCGGCTCGGCGAGATCCTCAGCCACCACAAGGGCGACAGCGAGGTCCGGATCAAGCTCCAGGGTCCGACCAAGACGACGGTGCTGCGCCTCGACCGGCACCGGGTGAAGCCGGATCCGGCGCTGTTCGGCGACCTGAAGGTGCTGCTCGGCCCGTCCTGCCTGGCCGGCTGAGACGGATGGCGGAAGGGGCGCACCCGGATCGGGTGCGCCCCTTCTGTGTGCCTGGGCCGCAACAGCCCTGTGGGACCGGGTCGGTCCGCTCAGTTGTGGCCGAAGCGCTTCTGCTGCTTACGGGCAACATCCGCGGGGCTGCCCTGGATGTGCGACACCGGGGAGTCATGGGACTCCGTCGACGTGCGCTGCGCGTGCTCGTGGGCCTGCTCGGCCTGGGACGCGCGGTTCTGCGAGCCACCCTGCTTGCGGTTCTTGTTCTTGGCCATGGTGATCTGCCTCCTGTGGGGGATCTAGGGGCCGAATTCAGATTCACATAGGCTGACAACAGACGCATTTCGGATAATTACCGTGCGTAACAGGGTTTGTCGGAGAGCGAGGCCCCGAAACGCCACGCCGAAGATCGAGTTCGGGCCGTTAACCCCCGCGCCGTCGGGCAGACTCGAAGGAAGCCCCGAAGGCAAACCTCCCGGAAAGAGGGTGAGTCGCGTGGACCGCTGCATCGTCCTGGTGGACGCCGGGTATCTGCTGGGTGCCGCCGCCAGTCTCCTCGCCGGTGAGCCCTCCCGGTCCCGGATCACCGTCGACCACGCCGCGCTGATCCAGGCGCTGCGCGAGCGCGCGGAGTCCGAAACCGAGCGTCCACTGCTGCGCATCTACTGGTTCGACGGCGCCCCCGACCGCGTCCCCCAGCCGGAACACCGCAGGCTGCGGGTGATGCCCCGGGTGACCGTGCGGCTGGGCGCCCTGACCCGCAGCGACGGCCGCTGGGCCCAGAAGGGCGTGGACGCGGCCATGCACGCCGAGCTGACCGAGCTCGCCCGCAACCGCGCCTGCTCGGACATCGTGCTGGTGACCGGTGACGGGGATCTGCTGCCGGGCATGATGGCCGCCAAGGAGCACGGCGTCGCCGTGCACCTGTGGGCCGTGCAGGCCGCCGACGGCGACTACAACCAGTCCGAGGACCTGGTCGCGGAGGCCGACGAGCGGCGCGTCCTGGACCGGGCGTGGATCACCCAGGCGGTCCGGGCCAAGGAACTGACCGCGGTCTGCGCGCCGGCGCCGGTGCCGCGGCCGGAGATCGCCGCGATCCTCTCCGCGCCGCTGCCGGAGTCGGCGCTGGCCGCCGCCCCCGAGGCCGGCGTCCAGGAGGGGAAGCACGCGCCCGCGGTGAGCGTGGCCGAGAACGGCGCGCAGGAGAGGGTGCCGGCCCCGAAGGGGGTGCCCACCCCGAAGGACCTCGCGGCGCTGCGGGCGCCCGGCGCGCAGCCGGTGCACCCCGCGACCACGGCCACGCTGCGGTGGTCGTCCGACAAGGGGTGGGTGGACCGGCCGGGGGTCGTCGCGGAGCCGGCGGAGGCGGCCTCCATGCCCACGCTGGCCCAGCTGACCACGGCGGAGCAGCGGTGGGCCGACCGGGAGGAGGACATCACGACCGTCGGCGGGGACCCGTACGAGGTCGGGCAGGTGTTCGCCCGGCGGTGGATCTCGCGGCTCGGGGACCAGAGCCACCTCCAGCGGCTGTCCGGGATGTATCCGCGGATCCCGCACCGGATCGACGGGGAGTTGCTGCGGTACGCGGCCCGGTTCGGGCTGCTCGCGCACAAGGACGACCAGATCGACGAGAACGACCGGTACGCCATTCGGGCGGGGTTCTGGCGGGAGTTCGACGTGCCGGCGGGGGCCGGGGAGCACGCGTCGGCGGAGTGACGGGGGAGGGCTGCGGTGCTGACTCCGGCTGCGGGCGGGTGGGGGCTGGTCGCGGCGTTCCTCCTCCGGCCTCCGGCGCCCTGACGGGGCGCTGTCCCTCGCGGAGTCACGAGCTGAGGTGCCCCAAAGGCGAGTAAACGGGGTTGACCCCGTACTCTCGTGCCTTGTGAGTACGGGCGTGGGTCGGGCACTTCGGCAGCAGAGTGATGTCGTGTGTGCCGTGCGTGGGCTGACCAAGACCTACGCCGCGGTCAAAGGGCGGCGGGGGGCTCCCGGCGTGCCCGAGGTGCGGGCCACCGACGGGGTGGAGCTGGACGTCCGGCGCGGTGAGATCTTCGGACTGCTCGGGCCGAACGGGGCCGGCAAGTCGACCCTCGTACGGCAGCTCACCGGGCTGCTGCGGCCGGACTCGGGCGGTGTCGAGATCCTCGGGCACGACATCGTGCGGCACCCGGAGCGGGCCGCGCGGATCCTCGCGTACCTGGGACAGGAGTCCAGCGCCCTCGACGAACTGACCGTCTCCCTCGCCGCCGAGACCACCGGGCGGCTGCGGGGCCTCGACGCACGGCAGGCGCGCGGCGAGCGCGACGCGGTGCTGGAGGAGCTGGGTCTGACGCCGATCGCCGGGCGGGCGCTCAAGAAGCTCTCCGGCGGGCAGCGGCGGCTGGCCTGCTTCGCCGCCGCGCTGGTCGGGGAGCGGCCGCTGCTCGTGCTGGACGAGCCCACGACCGGGATGGACCCCGTGGCCCGGCGGGCCGTGTGGGCCGCCGTCGACCGGCGGCGTGCCGAACGGGGCACGACCGTCGTCCTGGTCACCCACAACGTGATCGAGGCGGAGACGGTCCTCGACCGGGTCGCGGTCCTGGACCAGGGCCGGGTCATCGCCTGTGACACGCCGGCCGGGCTCAAGGAACGGGTCGCCGGCGAGGTGCGGGTGGAGCTGGTGTGGCGGGACCGGGCGCCGTTGGACGTGCCCGAGGTGGCCGTCCTGCGGGAGCGGGCCGTCGAGTCCGGCCGGCGCTGGACGCTGCGGCTCGCGCCCGAGGAGGCCCGGGCCGCCGTCGCCACGGTGACCGGCGGGGCCGCCTTCGCCGCGCTCGACGACTTCACCCTCGCCACGCCGAGCCTGGAGGACGTGTACCTGGCGCTGGGCGGCGCGGCACGGCAGGGGCTGGTGAAGGCGTGAACGTGGACGCGGGAGTGAACGCCGGCACGGCCGGGCCCGTACGGGAGGGCGCGGCGGCCGTACGTGCCGTGGACGCCGTCCCGGTTGCCGTTGCCGTTGGGAAGAGGAGCAGCGCGACGTGAGTGTCGTACCCGCGGAGGTCCTGCCGGGCGGTGCCCTGGGCGTGGAGGGGACTGCGCCGGGCGGTGGCGCGGCGGCGGAGCTGGGGCCGCGTGCCCGGCTGTGGCCCTCGCTGGCGGCCGTCTACCGGGCGCAGCTGTCCCGCGCCCGGGTGGCGCGTATCCCGCTGCTGTTCGTCGCGACCTTCCAGTCCGTCGGCATCATGATCATGATGCGTGGGGTGGTGGACAGCCGGGGCGAGGCCCAGTCCGTGGTGGCCGGTTCCTCGGTGGTCGTCGTCGCCTATGTGGCCCTGAACCTGCTGGCGCAGTACTTCGGGCAGCTGCGGGCGAGCGGCGGGCTCGACCACTACGCGACGCTGCCGGTGCCGCCGGCCTCCGTGGTGCTCGGGGCCGCCGCCGCGTACGCCTCCTTCACGGTGCCGGGGACGCTGGTGACGGCGGTCTTCGGGTGTGTGCTGTTCGGGCTGCCGCTGGGGAACCTGTGGATCCTCGTCGCGGTGATCCCGCTCGCCGGCGCCGCCCTGGCCGGGCTCGGCGCCGCCTGCGGGCTGCTCGCGCCGCGGCCCGAACTCGCCACGCTGCTCGGTCAGCTGGGCATGTCGGCGGCGCTGCTGCTGGGGGTGCTGCCGCCGGACCGGATGCCGGGGGTCATCCGCTTCGCGCGCGACCTGCTGCCCTCGACGTACGGTGTCGAGGCCTACGCCCGGACCTTCGGGGCCCACCCGGACTGGGCCGTCGTCCTCGCTGACCTGGGTGTGTGCGCCGGGGTCGGCGTGGTGTCGCTGGCCGTCG
Source organism: Streptomyces arenae (assembly GCF_022343545.1). Taxonomy (NCBI): domain Bacteria; kingdom Bacillati; phylum Actinomycetota; class Actinomycetes; order Kitasatosporales; family Streptomycetaceae; genus Streptomyces; species Streptomyces arenae. Next base: position 170,609 of record NZ_JAKQYH010000097.1, on the reverse strand, counting down.
CGACCTGGGCGTACCGCAGGGCCGCCGTCCGGTGACGCGCCGCGCAGGGCGACCTGGCACGATGTCAGGGTGACCGCACCGTTGACGCCGCCTCCGCCGCCGCACGACCAGCCCTCGCACCAGGCCTGGCAGGCGCCGCCGCCTGCCGGGGAGGCCGCGGACGGGTCGGGCGAGTACGGACAGGACGGTCCCGGGATGAAGACGGAACTGCGGGAGGCCGCGGTCGTCGCGGTCGTGCTGGCGGTCAGCGGTGTGCTGCTGGGGCTGCTGTGGCAGTGGCTGGCGCCGCACGTGCCGCTGGTCGGGGACCAGTCGGCCAAGGGCTGGGCGGTCTACCTCAAGGACACCGAGGGCGAGCAGGCGGCCGGTGTGGACGGCACGTTCACGCTGCTGGCGCTGGCCTTCGGGGCGGTGAGCGCGGTGGCGGTCTTCCTGTGGCGGCGGCGTGGGGGTGTGCCGCTGGTGGTGGCGCTGGGTGTGGGGGGACTGCTCGCGTCGCTGCTGGCGTGGCGGGTGGGGATGTGGCTGGGGCCGGAGCAGGACGTGATCGCCCATGCCAAGGCCGTGGGAAAGGGTGTGACGTTCTCGGCGCCGCTGAAGCTCGGGGCGAAGGGGGCGTTGCTGGCGTGGTCGCTGGCGGCGTTGCTGGTGCACCTGGGGCTGACGGCGCTGTTCGGTCCCCGCGACCCCGAGCTCCCTTACGAGGACGGTCCGCACGCGATTCCACCGGCGTAGCGTTTCATCGCCCCCGCCGCCCCTACCCGTCCCGTCCTCCAGGGGGGTGCCCCCTTCGACCCCCTCCCAGGGGCTGCCGCCCCCGGACCCCCGCACCGGCCTGAACGGCCTCGTCCGCAAACGCCGGACGGGCTGAAAGACGCGCGTGGGCTCACGCTGGGCGGGCTAAAGAGGCGTGCGGGCGCTCGCTGGGCGGGCTGAAAGAGGCGGGTGGGGTCACGTCGGCGGGCTGAAGGGTGCTTGCGGGCGTGTGGAGTCACGTCGGGTGGGCTGAAAGGGGCTTGACGGGCGTGTGGGCGCTCGCTGGGTGGGCTGAAAGGGGCGGGTGGGGTCAGGCTGGGCGGTGGCCGTGGTTGGAGCGGCCTTTTTTGGTGCGCCACTTTCGTTTTCGGGTTTTCTTCGACATGTCTTCCGTACTTAACCCAGGACGGCGACCGCGTCGAGGGGTCACGCACGTCCGATCGGCGCCAGGGTCGCGCCGGTGAGCGCTGCCAGGGACGCCGGGGCGAGTTCGACCTCCAGGCCGCGCCGGCCGGCCGAGACGCAGATCGTGGCGTGGGACGACGCCGACGCGTCCAGCACCGTGGTGAGCCGCCTGCGCTGACCGAGCGGCGAGATACCGCCCCGGACATAGCCCGTCGTGCGTTCGGCCAGCGCCGGGTCCGCCATCGCCGCGCGCTTCCCGCCCACCGCCGAGGCCAGGGCCTTGAGGTCCAGGGTGCCCGCCACCGGGACCACCGCCACCGTGAGCGTGCCGTCCACGTCGGCGACCAGCGTCTTGAAGACCCGGTCCGGGGACACGCCCATCGCCTCCGCCGCCTCCTCGCCGTAGGACGGGTGGGAGGGGTCGTGGTCGTAGGCGTGGACGGTGAAGTCCACGCCCGCCGCGGTCAGCGCCACCGTCGCCGGGGTGCCGCCCGCGGACTGCTGTTTCTTGTTCGGCTTCTTCGGCATGTCGCAGGTCCCCGGCTCAGTTCAGGCTCGTCGGCGTCCGCGTCAGCTCCGCCGCGGGCAGTGACGGCAGGTTACGGATGATCGCCGTCTCGGCGCGAAGGAGTTTCAGCTCGTCACGGAGGCGGGACGCGGTGTCGGGGGCCTGGAGGAGACGCTGCTTGGTCGGCGTGTCGTGCATCAGCGCCGCCGCCACCAGGTAGGAGACGACGGACGGCTCGTCCGGAAGCTCGATGCCCGCGGTCAGTGAGCGCTCGCGCGCCCCGGCCAGCCGTTTCTGGTACTGGCGGAAGGCCCGCAGCACCCCCTCGGCCAGCGCGCCCGCCCCGTCGCCCGGGTCCTCCGACAGCTCCTCCAGCTCCGCGGTCAGGAACGGCCCCGAGGTGTCCACGGACAGCAACCGCACCCGGTTCGTCCCCGTCGCCAGCACCTCGAACGTGCCGTTCGCCCGCTCCCGGATCGTCGCCGCGTCGGCCACACAGCCCACCCGGTGGAAGGACTTGAGGGGGTCGGGGCCGAAGCCCGCCGCCGGGCCCCGGTCGGGCTGGGCCGTCGGGTCGGGCATGCCCGGTGCGCTGGGCGCCACCTCGTGGCCGTCGCGGATCGCCACGACGGCGAACCGGCGCGGTTCCTCCTCGGGTGTCTTCAGCAGGTCGCGCATCATGGCGCGATAGCGCTCCTCGAAGATGTTCAGCGGCAGCACGAGCCCCGGGAACAGCACCGAGTTCAGCGGGAAGAGGGGAAGACGGACGGTGGTCACGGCGCCACAGCCTAGTGGTCATCGGCGGTGACGTGTCCGCCGTGCTCGGTCCGTGGGCGCCCGGTGCTCCTCGGGGAGGGGACCGTTCCGGCCTCGAGGAGCGGTTCCGTCCCGGCCAGCAGGTCGGCGCGGAGCCGTACGAAGTGGCCCAGCGGGTCGTCGGACAGCCGGTCCCACGGGAAGGACGTGACGTACGGGCCGATCAGGTGCAGCTGGGTGCGGGCGGCCTCCCAGCGCTCCAGGCGGACCAGCAGGTACATCAGTTTGTTGCGGACCTCGGCCGGCCACAGGTCGGCCGCCGGGAACCGGGCGGAGAGGGCGATCGCCCGGTCGGCCGCCGCGTCCAGCCGGGTCCGGGGCACCTCGGGGCCGCAGTCGTCGGTGAGGTAGGCGAAGGCCGCGCGGGCCGGCAGGGCCTGGACGAGCGAGTCGGCCGGGGCGTCCTGGGCGGCGAGGTCGGCGAAGTCGAAGCATTCGTGGTGCGAGCCGTGCCAGTAGGTGGCCAGGTAGCGCAGGGCCGCCACATGGCAGCCGTAGTGGTGCGGGGCGCGCCGGACCGCCGCCTCCCACAGCTCCTCGAAGTACCGGTGACCGGCGTTCGACCCCCGGGCGTGGTCCAGCGCGATCCGCCACGGCACCGGGTCCCGGTCGTCGCCCCTGGCGGCGGCCGTGATCACGGGATTCACCGCGCGTAGCATCTCTGCGCGGGCCGGGGAGTCCCAGGCGTGGTCCACCGCAAGCTGGGCCCGCAGCACGAGCAGGTCGGGATCCTGCGGAGCGGCCGCGTGCCAGTCGTCCAGCCACTCCACGCGGGAGCGGGCGAAGAGGGCCAGCCGGTGGACGTACCGGTCCCGCGCCTCCCAGTCGGCGGCGGCCCGGGTGCCGGCGAGCAGCGCCGCGGCCGGGCCGTACGCACCCTGACCGGCCGCGACCAGAGCCGGAGCGAGCCGGTCGTCGGGCACGTCGAGGAGCACCTCGTCCTCGGCCGGGAACGGGCCGTGGGCGGGGCGCGGAGTGGGTCTTGCCGTCCGTGCGGAGCGGAACAGCGCGCGCAGCGAAGCCATGGTTCCGCCATTGAAAGTCCGCAGGTCCGGCCCGCGCCAGACCGTCACGGCAACTCCACGAAAGTTGTACGTTTCAAAGTCAAGGACGGGTAAAAGGTGACTGCTGCTCATCTGCGGGGTCGCTGTCCGTCACCGGTACGGCGCCGTACCCGGAGTCCGGCCACGGCAGGCGCAGCCACGGCAGGCGCGGCTACGGCGGGCGCGGCTACGGCGGGCGCGGCTACGGCGGGCGCGGCCATGGCGGGCGCGGCTACCCCCGGCGCAGCAGCCGCGTCGCCCCCGCCGCCACCGTCGTCGCCAGCACCCAGCCCAGCAGGATCATCACGGCCGCCGCCCACTGCCAGCCGCCGCTGAGCCGCCACTGGCCCGCCTGCCCCAGGTCGATCACCGGCAGCAGCAGGTCGAGGACGAACAGCGCGGGGTCCCACACCGGGTGGCCGCCGGCACTCATCGGCGGATGCGGGGCGTGCGCGAAGGCGAGCGTGCCGGCCGCCCACAGCACGGCCATCCACACCGCGGCCCGGCCCGGCCGGTAGCCGTAGGCCACCGTCAGGTCCTGGGCGTACCCCCACAGCTTGGCGGCCAGCGGCAGCGTCTCGCGGCGCCGGCGCTGCTTGGCGAGCAGCACCTCGCGCGCGTCCTCGTCCTCGCCGGCCGCCCGCAGCACGGCCGCGAGCCGCTCGTAGGGCTCCGGGTTGTACTCGGCGGTCGCCGCCGCCACCCAGCCGAGCCGCCGGGTCAGCGGGAACGGCCCCTGCGGCACCAGGTTTTCATAGGCGAACCCGCCCATGTGCAGCCGCCCCGGCCCCGGCCAGCTCGCCGCCCGGTCCACCAGGTTGACCACCCGGGCGCCGGACAGCAGCACCCCGCCCCGCTGCGGCTCCTCACCGAGGAACCGCAGCTCCGGCGCCTGCACCCGGCGCAGCGACAGCTGCTGGTCGTCCGTGAAGGCGAACCGGGCCCGCTCCAGGTCGACGGCGTCCCCGAACCGCCCGTCGTCCAGCCGGATCCCGCCCCGGCACTCGAACCGCTGGATGCGGGTCCCGCGCGCCGGGGTGGTGCCGCTCTGCCAGGGGCCGCCCACCCCGGCCGGGGTCAGGTACAGGGTGCGGCCGACGGTCAGCTGGGGCGCGTTGAGGGCGAACCGCCCGCCGGGGTTGAGCAGCCGGGCGCCCCGCAGGCTCAGCGAGACGCCCACCTTGGCGCTGCGCAGGCTCAGCTCGCCGTGCGACTCCAGCAGATCTGCCTGGAGGTCCTGGCCCACGGTCATGCCGTCCGCCGCGATCGACCGGCCGCTGCGGTCCCGGTACACCACCGCCTGGTTCAGCAGCAGATCGGTGCCGATGTGCGCGTCGGTGAGCCGGACCCCGCCGAGGAAGCGGCAGCGCGGCAGATGCAGGTCACCCTCCGTGCGCACGCGGGCGGCCTCCAGGCGCGGTGCCGCGCAGTCCACGAACCGCGCGGTGGTGAAGTGCGCCTCCGGCAGCAGCACCTCGTCGTCGAACCGGCAGCCGCGCAGCTCCACGTACGGCAGGACCGTGCCGCCCGCCAGGTCCAGCGTGCCGCTGACCCGTACGCCGGTCAGCTTCAGCGCGGCCACCCGGCCCGCGAGGGCCGGCGGCCCGTCGAGCAGCAGCCAGCAGACGATCCGGGCCCGCACGGTCCGCTCCGGACCCCACGGGTGGCCGCCGTGCGGATCGTCCACCCGCGCGTCCCCGCTGCTCAGGTCGTACACGCTGCCGTTGCGGAACGCCTGCCACATACCGGCCTCGGCGGCGGTCAGATCGTCCGGCAGTTCCCCGTCCCGGACGTCGTCCCCCTCGGTCACGGCTCTTCCTTCTTCCTCAGCTACTCGTGAGTCATGTGGTCCCAGCGGTGATGCCCGGTGCGTCACGCTTCGAACACAGGAGGTGAAGGTGATCTTCCGGGTTCAGGCCAGGCTATGTACCAGCCGTTGGCCCGCGTTCTGTATCAGCCATTGATACGCGCGCACCGTCTGTCACACCGGTCTGCGAGAATTGGTTCCGTGATCTCCCGAATCGATCTGCGCGGCGACGCCCTTCCCGAGGGACCCGCCCTGCGCGACCTGCTGCCCCGAGCCGACTTCGACGTCTCGGCCGCCCTGGAGAAGGTGCGTCCGATCTGCGAGGCCGTGCATCATCGGGGCGACGCGGCGCTGATCGACTTCGCCGAGAAGTTCGACGGGGTCACGCTGGAGCAGGTGCGGGTCCCCGCCGCGGCGCTGGAGAAGGCCCTCGCCGAGCTCGACCCGGCGGTGCGCGCGGCCCTGGAGGAGTCCATCCGGCGCGCCCGTCTCGTCCACCGCGAACAGCGTCGTACGACCCACACGACCCAGGTCGTGCCCGGTGGCTCGGTCACCGAGAAGTGGGTGCCGGTCGACCGGGTCGGGCTGTACGCGCCCGGCGGCCGCTCGGTCTACCCCTCCTCCGTGATCATGAACGCGGTGCCCGCGCAGGAGGCCGGCGTCGCGTCCATCGCGCTCGCCTCGCCGCCGCAGGCCGACTTCGGGGGCCTGCCGCACCCCACGATCCTCGCCGCCTGCGCCCTGCTCGGCGTCGACGAGGTGTACGCGGCCGGCGGCGCCACGGCCGTCGCGATGTTCGCCCACGGCACCGAGTCCTGCCCGCCCGCCGACATGGTCACCGGCCCCGGCAACATCTGGGTGGCCGCCGCCAAGCGCTACTTCACCGGAAAGATCGGCATCGACGCCGAGGCCGGCCCGACCGAGATCGCCGTCCTCGCGGACTCCACCGCGGACCCGGTGCACGTCGCCGCCGACCTGATCAGCCAGGCCGAGCACGACCCGCTGGCCGCGGCCGTCCTGGTCACCGACTCGGCCGAGCTCGCCGACGCGGTCGAGCGCGAGCTGACCCCCCAGGTCGCCGCGACCCGGCACGTCGACGACCGGATCGTGCCGGCCCTGAAGGGCAGGCAGTCCGCGATCGTCCTGGTCGACGGGATCGAGGAGGGCCTGCGGGTCGTCGACGCGTACGGCGCCGAGCACCTGGAGATCCAGACCGCCGACGCCGCCGCGGTCGCCGACCGGGTCAGGAACGCGGGCGCGATCTTCATCGGCCCCTGGGCGCCGGTCTCCCTCGGGGACTACGCGGCGGGCTCCAACCACGTGCTGCCCACCGGCGGCTGCGCCTGCCACTCCTCGGGCCTGTCCGTCCAGTCCTTCCTGCGCGGCATCCACATCGTCGACTACACGAAGGACGCGCTGGCCGAGGTCGCGCACCACGTGGTCACGCTGGCGGAGGCGGAGGACCTGCCCGCGCACGGCGCGGCGATCAAGGCAAGGTTCGGGTGGAAGGTACCGGCGAGCAAGTGAACTTCGGAATCGACGATCTCCCCGTACGGGACGAGCTGCGCGGCAAGTCCCCCTACGGCGCGCCCCAGCTGGACGTCCCGGTCCGGCTGAACACGAACGAGAACCCGTACCCCCTGCCCGAGCCCCTGGTGGAGCGGATCACCGAGCGGGTCCGCGAGGCCGCCCGCGACCTGAACCGCTACCCCGACCGGGACGCGGTGCAGCTCCGCACCGAGCTGGCCAGGTACCTGACGAAGACCGGCAACCACCCGCTCTCCCTCGAGAACGTCTGGGCGGCCAACGGCTCCAACGAGGTCATCCAGCAGCTGTTGCAGACCTTCGGCGGTCCCGGCCGTTCGGCGATCGGCTTCGAGCCGTCGTACTCGATGCACGGGCTCATCGCGCGCGGCACCGGCACGCGCTGGCTCTCCGGTCCGCGGGGCGCCGACTTCACCATCGACACCGAGGCCGCCACGCGCGCGATCGCCGAGCACCGGCCCGACGTCGTGTTCATCACCACCCCCAACAACCCCACCGGCAACGCGGTACCGCCCGAGACGGTCCTCGCGCTGTACGAGGCGGCCCAGGCGGCCAGGCCGTCAATGGTCGTCGTCGACGAGGCGTACGTCGAGTTCAGCCACGGCGACTCGCTGCTGCCCCTGCTCGAAGGTCGGCCGAATCTCGTCGTCTCCCGCACCATGTCCAAGGCCTTCGGCGCGGCCGGCCTGCGCCTCGGCTATCTCGCCGCGCACCCCGCGGTGGTGGACGCGGTCCAGCTCGTACGACTGCCGTACCACCTGTCGGCGATCACCCAGGCGACCGCCCTGGCCGCCCTGGAGCACACCGACACGCTGCTGAAGTACGTGGAGCAGCTGAAGGCCGAGCGCGACCGGCTGGTGACCGAGATGCGGGCGCTGGGCCTGGAGGTCACCGAGTCCGACGCCAACTTCGTGCAGTTCGGGCGGTTCGCGGACCCGCACGGCGTGTGGCAGAAGATCCTCGACCGGGGGGTCCTCGTCCGGGACAACGGCGTGCCCGGCTTCCTGCGCGTGTCCGCCGGAACCCCCGAAGAGAACGACGCGTTCCTCGACGCGGTACGTGAAGTCAAGAAGGAGCTGGACGCATGACCCGCGTAGGGCGCGTGGAGCGCACCACCAAGGAGACCTCGGTCCTGGTCGAGATCGACCTCGACGGCACCGGCAAGACCGACATCAAGACGGGCGTCGGCTTCTACGACCACATGCTCGACCAGCTCGGCCGGCACGGTCTGTTCGACCTCACCGTCAAGACCGACGGCGACCTGCACATCGACTCGCACCACACCATCGAGGACACCGCCCTCGCCCTCGGCGCCGCCTTCAAGCAGGCCCTCGGCGACAAGGTCGGCATCTACCGGTTCGGCAACTGCACGGTCCCGCTGGACGAGTCCCTCGCCCAGGTCACCGTCGACCTGTCCGGCCGCCCGTACCTCGTGCACACCGAGCCGGAGAAGATGGCTCCGATGATCGGCGAGTACGACACCACGATGACCCGGCACATCCTGGAGTCCTTCGTCGCCCAGGCGCAGATCGCCCTGCACGTGCACGTGCCCTACGGACGCAACGCCCACCACATCGTGGAGTGCCAGTTCAAGGCGCTGGCCCGGGCCCTGCGCTACGCCTCCGAGCGCGACCCGCGCGCGGCCGGCATCCTCCCCTCCACGAAGGGCGCGCTGTGAACGGCCTCTCGACCGTCCTGATCGTCGTCGGCCTGTTCCTGGTCGGCGGCATCATCTCCTTCGTCAAGCAGAAGATGCCCACCAGCCTGATCGTGCTGCTCTCGATAGGCGCCGCGATGTGCCTGGTGGCGGGTGTCATGAGGCTGGAGGTGTGGAATTGACCGCGCCCAAGAGCGTGGTGGTCTTCGACTACGGCTTCGGCAACGTCCGGTCCGCGGAGCGGGCCCTCGCCCGTACCGGGGCCGACGTCGAGATCACCCGTGACTACGACAGGGCGATGAACGCGGACGGCCTGCTGGTGCCGGGCGTCGGCGCCTTCGCCGCGTGCATGAAGGGCCTCAAGGAGGCCCGCGGGGACTGGATCATCGACCGCCGGCTGTCCGGCGGACGGCCCGTGATGGGCATCTGCGTCGGCATGCAGGTCCTGTTCGCGCGCGGCATCGAGCACGGCGTGGAGACCGAGGGTCTGGACGAGTGGCCCGGCTCGGTCGAGCCGCTCCAGGCCGAGATCGTGCCCCACATGGGCTGGAACACCGTGGACGCACCGGCCGGCTCCGAGCTGTTCGCCGGTCTGGACGCGGACGCGCGCTTCTACTTCGTGCACTCCTACGCCGTCCACGACTGGTCGCTGGAGGTGCACAACCCGACGCTGCACGCGCCCAGGGTGACCTGGTCGACGCACGGCAAGCCGTTCGTCGCGGCCGTCGAGAACGGCGCCCTGTGGGCCACCCAGTTCCACCCCGAGAAGTCCGGCGACGCCGGCGCCCAGCTCCTCACCAACTGGATCGGAACACTGTGAGCACGCTCGAACTCCTCCCCGCCGTCGACGTCCGTGACGGCCAGGCCGTCCGCCTCGTGCACGGCGAGTCGGGCTCCGAGACCTCCTACGGCTCCCCGCTCGAGGCCGCCCTCTCCTGGCAGCGGTCGGGCGCCGAGTGGCTGCACCTGGTCGACCTGGACGCCGCGTTCGGCACGGGCGACAACCGCGCCCTGGTCGCCGAGGTCGCGGATCGCCTGAACGAACTGCACGTCAAGGTCGAGCTGTCCGGAGGCATCCGGGACGACGCCACGCTGGCCGCCGCGCTCGCCACCGGCTGCACCCGGGTCAACCTCGGGACGGCCGCCCTGGAGTCCCCCGAGTGGGTCGCCAAGGTCATCGCCGAGCACGGCGACAAGATCGCGGTCGGTCTGGACGTACGCGGTACGACCCTCAGGGGCCGCGGCTGGACCCGCGACGGCGGCGACCTCTACGAGACGCTGGCCCGCCTCGACAAGGAGGGCTGCGCCCGGTACGTCGTCACCGACATCGCCAAGGACGGCACCCTCCAGGGCCCCAACCTGGAGCTGCTGAGGAACGTGTGCGCGGCGACGGACCGGCCGGTCGTGGCCTCCGGCGGCGTGTCGTCGCTGGACGACCTCCGCGCGCTGGCCGAACTGGTACCCCTCGGTGTCGAGGGCGCCATCGTCGGCAAGGCCCTGTACGCCAAGGCGTTCACCTTGGAAGAAGCACTGGAGGCAGTGTCACGATGACGTCCGATGCCGTGCGGCGCGTGCAGAGCGGAAGTCCCTGGGAAGAGTCCTTCGGTTTCGCCCGCGCCGTGGCGGCGGGCGACCGGGTGCTGGTGGGCGGCACGACGTCCTTCAAAGGCACGGTGCTGTACGGCGAGGGCGACCCGTACGAACAGGCCAAGGTGGCCTTCGCGAGTGCCGTCGAGGCGCTCGGCGAGTTCGGGCTCGATGTCGGGTCCGTGCTCCGGACCCGGATGTACCTGACCCACGTACGGGACGTGGACGCGGTGGGCCGGGCCCACAAGGAGTTCTTCGACGCGGTGCGCCCGGTGTCCACCCTGCTGGTGGTGGAGGGCTTCGTCGACCCGCGCATCCTGGTCGAAGTAGAGCTAGAGGCATACAGAGGAGCCGTGGATTCATGACCCTGGCGGTCCGAGTCATCCCCTGCCTGGACGTGGACAACGGCCGGGTCGTCAAGGGCGTCAACTTCCAGAACCTGCGCGACGCGGGCGACCCGGTCGAGATGGCCAAGGTGTACGACGCGGAGGGCGCCGACGAGCTGACCTTCCTGGACATCACCGCGTCCTCCGGCAACCGCGAGACCACCTACGACGTGGTGCGCCGCACCGCCGAGCAGGTGTTCATCCCGCTGACGGTCGGCGGTGGCGTCCGTACCGCCGAGGACGTCGACAAGCTCCTGCGCGCCGGTGCCGACAAGGTGGGCGTCAACACGGCGGCCATCGCGCGCCCCGAGCTGATCCGGGAGATCGCCGAACGCTTCGGCCGTCAGGTCCTGGTCCTGTCGGTCGACGCCCGCCGCACCGAGTCGGGGTCCTTCGAGGTGACGACGCACGGCGGCCGCCGCGGCACCGGCATCGACGCGGTCGAGTGGGCGCACCGGGCGGCCGAGCTGGGCGCGGGGGAGATCCTGCTCAACTCGATGGACGCGGACGGCACCAAGGACGGCTACGACCTGGAGATGATCGGCGCGGTCCGCAAGCACGTCACGGTCCCGGTCATCGCGTCCGGCGGCGCCGGCGCCCTCGCCCACTTCCCCCCTGCCGTCTCGGCGGGCGCGGACGCGGTCCTCGCCGCCTCGGTCTTCCACTTCGGCGACCTCAGGATCGGCGAGGTCAAGCAGACGCTGCGGAAGGCGGGTCACCCCGTACGGTGACGCGCCACCGAGCTGAAGCCCCGGCGCCGGCGCCGGGGCTTTTCAGCGGGCAGATACAAAAGGAAAGTTGCGCAAAATCTGTTGCGCAACTTTTCTTTCCTTACCTAGAGTCGTGGGCATGGCAAGTTCGGAGAACCGCCGGATCACCGACGTGGGCACGCTGAAGGCTCTGGCTCACCCGCTGCGCGCGGACCTCTACCGTCTGCTGTACCTGGAACGGGCAGCCACGGCATCGCAGCTCGCCGCGCGTGTGGACGAGGCCGTGTCCCTCGTCAGCTACCACCTGCGCAAGCTGGCCGAGCATGGCCTGATCGAGGAGGCGGAGCGGCAGTCGGGGGACGGCCGGGAACGCTGGTGGCAGCCCGCCTCGGACGGTGTGACGATCCGGGACGCCGACTTCCGTGACGAACCGCAGAAGGCCGCCGCCCACCTCGCCGCCACCCGGCTCTTCCATGACCAGCGCGCCGACCGATACCGCCGTTACCTGGACGAACGCCCGGCCTGGCCTCCCGAGTGGAACGCCGCGGTCATCGACAGCGAGTTTCTGCTGAGGCTGACTGCGGAGGAACTCGCGGCCATGAAGGGCGAGTTGGACGCTGTCCTCTACAAGTACGCGGAAAAGAGCCGGTCCGCCGCAGCGGACGGGCGCGAGAACGTCGCGCTGTACACGTACGGCTTCCCGTTCCGGCTCTGAGGAGGGCTCGTCACCGTGACCGCGACCGGCTTACCCACCGCACCCGCCGCTCACCGCCCCGCCCACCGTGATCCCAACGTCCTGCGCTGGCTCGCCGCCTACGCCTGCTCCATGGTCGGTGACAGCGTCTACTACCTCGCCCTGTCCTGGGCCGCCGTCCAGGCCGGCTCGCCCGCGCAGGCCGGGATCGTGATGTCCGTCAGCGCGCTGCCGAGAGCGGTGCTGATGCTGTTCGGCGGGGTGGTCGCGGACCGGCTGGGGCCGCGCCGGGTCGTCATCGGCAGCGACGCGGTGCGCTGCGCGGCCGTGCTCGCCGTGGCCGCGCTGCTGTTCCTGACCAGCCCCGGCCTGTGGCCGCTGGCCGTGCTCGCCCTGGTCTTCGGCACCGTCGACGCCGTGTTCATGCCCGCCGTGGGCGCCCTCCCCGCGCGCGTGACGTCCCACGACCAGCTCGCCCGCGTCCAGGGCATGCGCGGACTCGTCATCCGCCTCTCCTACGTCGTCGGCGCTCCCCTGGGCGGCCTCGGAGTCGCCGTCGGGGGCGCGGCTGCCGCGTTCTGCCTCGCCGGACTGCTGATCGCCGTGTCCGTCCCCCTGCTGGTGTCCCTACGGGTGCGGGAGCTGCCCGCCGAGGACCGCTCCGCCGCCCCCACACGTGCCCCCACCCCCTGGCAGGATCTGCGGGCCGGCCTCACCTACACCCGCCGCCACCGGGTCCTGGCGCCGCTGATGCTGGCCATCGCGCTCGGGGACCTCGGTTTCGTCGGCCCCCTCAACGTCGGGCTCACCCTGCTCGCCGACCGGCGCGGCTGGGGTGCCGCCGGCATGGGCTGGGTGCTCGCCGGGTGCGGCGTCGGGGCCGGGTGCGCCTCAATGCTGCTGACCGTCCGCGGCCGGCTGCCGCGCGCCGGGCTGGTCGCCGCGTGCACGATCCTCGCCGGGTCGGTCGCGATCGGCGCCCTCGCGCTGGTGCCCGGTCTCGTCGGCGCCGTGGTGGTGGCCCTGCTGGTGGGTCTGCTCGCCGGGCTGAGCGGTGCGCTGTGCCAGGCGATGCTCCAGACCGAGACCGAGCCGGGCTACCTGGGGCGGGTCAGCGCCGTCTCCGGGCTGGTCAGCCTCGGGCTCGCGCCGTTGAGCATGCCCGTCTCGGCCGCCGCCGTCGGCGCCTACGGAACCACCCCGGTGTACGTCGTCAGCGCCGCCGTCTGCGGACTCGGCGGGGTCGTCGCCCTGGTCGCGCCGGGGGTGCGCCGGGCCGAACTGCCCCGCTGAGGCCGGTCAGCCCTTCGGCTGGGTCAGCTGGACGAGGTTGCCGACCGTGTCGTCCAGGACGGCCGCGATCACCGGGCCCTGTTCCTGCGGCTCGTGCGTGAAGCGGACACCGAGGGCGCGCAGCCGGTCGTACTCCGCGCGGACGTCGTCCACCGAGAAGACGATGGCCGGGAGCCCCGCCTCGTACACGGCCTTGCGGTACGGCTCCGCGATGGGGCCCCCGCCGGGCTCCAGGAGCAGCTGGAGGTCCGGCTGGGCTCCCTCGGGCGCGCCGACGGTGACGAACAGCGTGCCGCCGCCCAGGTCGAGGTGGGTGCGGGTCTCGAAGCCGAGGATGCCCGTGTAGAAGGCGTGCGCCTGCGGCACGTCGTCCACGTAGACGTTCGTCATCGCGACCTTGATCATCACGCGCTCCTCAGATGCCCAGCTGCCTGGACTCGTGCAGCTTGGCGACCGCGTTCTCGTCGCCGTCCACCGCCACCCGCGCCGCGCTCTGCCGGCCGAAGGCGAACATCAGCAGCTCGGAGGGCTCGCCGGTGACCGTGACCACGGGGGCGCCGCGATGGGCGACGGCCGTCTGCCCGTCGGGGCGGCGCAGCACGAGCCCGGTCGGCACCCCCCGGCCCAGCAGCCGGGCGGTGCGCTCCAGACGGGACCACAGGGCGTCCTGGAAGACGGGGTCCAGACCGCGCGGCGACCAGTCCGGCTGGGCCCGGCGGACGTCCTCCGTGTGGATGTAGAACTCGACCGTGTTGGCGGCCTCGTCGACCTGCTTGAGCTGGAAGGGTGAGAAGCGCGGCGGGCCGGTCCGGATCAGCTGGATCAGCTCCTCGTACGGCTTCGCGGCGAACTCGGCCGTGGTCTTCTCCAGCCGCGGCGCCAGCGCCTTGATCACCGTGCCCCCGGCCGCGTCCGGCCGGCGCTCGCGCACCACCACGTGCGCGGCCAGATCCCGGGTCAGCCAGCCCTCGCAGAGGGTCGGCGCCTCGGGACCGGCGGTCTCCAAGAGGTCGGCGAGCAGAAGCCGTTCACGCTTGGCGAAGGTCGACATACGATCAGCCTACGACCCCACTCACCGTCCGGACAGTGGACACGGTCCGTGACTGTCGGTGCCGCGCGGCACAATGGCAGGCATGACCAGTACGACCGGTACGACGGGCACGTCCCCGTCCCGCGGCCTCGCCCCGGAGATCGCCGCCCGCCTCAAGCGCAGTGCCGACGGCCTCCTGCCCGCCATCGCCCAGCAGTACGACACCGGCGAGGTGCTGATGCTCGGCTGGATGGACGACGAGGCGCTGCACCGCACCCTCACCACGGGACGCTGCACCTACTGGTCGCGCAGCCGCCGTGAGTACTGGGTCAAGGGCGACACCTCCGGCCACTTCCAGTGGGTGAAGTCGGTCGCGCTGGACTGCGACGCCGACACCGTGCTGGTCAAGGTCGACCAGGTGGGCGCCGCCTGCCACACCGGCGACCGCACCTGCTTCGACGCCGACGTACTGCTCAAGGACGGCGGTGACGGCGCCGATTCCGGCCCGCCCGCCTCGGATCAGTAAGGTCTGCCGCCATGGACCTCGAGACCTTCCGCAAGCTGGCGACCGACCGGCGTGTCATCCCGGTCACCCGCACGCTCCTCGCCGACGGCGACACCCCGGTGGCGCTCTACCGCAAGCTCGCCGCCGAGCGCCCCGGCACCTTCCTGCTGGAGTCCGCCGAGAACGGCCGCACCGCCTTTCGATGGTCCCGTTACTCCTTCGTGGGCGTCCGCTCCGCCGCCACCCTCACCGCCCGCGACGGCCAGGCCCACTGGCTCGGCACCCCGCCGGTCGGCGTTCCCGTCGACGGCGACCCGCTGGCCGCCCTGCGCGCCACCATCGAGGCCCTGCACACCCCGCACACCGAGCACCTGCCGCCGTTCACCGGCGGCATGGTCGGCTACCTCGGCTACGACATCGTGCGCCGCCTGGAGAAGATCGGCCCGGGGGAGCGCGACGACCTGCGGCTGCCCGAGCTGACCATGCTGCTCACCAGCGACCTGGCCGTCATGGACCACTGGGAGGGCTCGGTCCTGCTGATCGCCAACGCGATCAACCACAACGACCTCGACACGGGCGTGGACGAGGCGTACGCCGACGCGATCGCCCGTCTCGACGCGATGGAGGCCGACCTCTCCCGCCCGGTCGCCCAGCCGCCCGCCGTCCTGCCGCCGTCCGAACTCCCCGAGTACACCGCCCTGTGGGGCGGCCCCGACTTCCAGGCGGCCGTCGAGGACGTCAAGGAGCGCATCCGCGCGGGCGAGGCCTTCCAGGTCGTCCCCTCCCAGCGCTTCGAGACCCCGTGCACGGCGAGCGCGCTGGACGTCTACCGGGTGCTGCGGGCCACCAACCCGTCGCCGTACATGTACCTGTTCCGCTTCGAGGGTTTTGACGTCGTCGGCTCGTCCCCCGAAGCCCTGGTCAAGGTCGAGGAGGGGCGGGCCATGGTCCACCCCATCGCCGGCACCCGACCGCGTGGGGCCACCCCGCAGGAGGACCAGGCCCTCGCCGACGAGCTGCTGGCCGACCCCAAGGAGCGCGCCGAGCACCTGATGCTCGTCGACCTCGGCCGCAACGACCTGGGGCGGGTCTGCGAACCGGGCTCCGTCGAGGTCGTCGACTTCATGTCCGTCGAGCGGTACTCGCACGTCATGCACATCGTCTCGACGGTCACCGGAAAGGTCGCCGAGGGCCGCACCGCCTTCGACGTGCTGACCGCCTGCTTCCCGGCCGGCACCCTCTCCGGCGCCCCCAAGCCCCGGGCGATGCAGATCATCGACGAACTGGAACCGTCCCGAAGGGGTCTGTACGGCGGCTGTGTCGGCTACCTCGACTTCGCCGGGGACTCCGACACCGCGATCGCCATCCGCACCGCCCTGCTGCGGGACGGCACGGCGTACGTCCAGGCGGGCGCCGGCATCGTCGCCGACTCCGACCCGGTCGCCGAGGACCAGGAGTGCCGCAACAAGGCGGCGGCGGTGCTGCGGGCCGTGCACACGGCCAACCGACTGGGCAAGTAGGCGCCCGGACCCGGCAAGTGGGGCGCTTCTCACCCCACCCCGGGTGACCGTTCGCACCGGGTTCAGGCGATAGTGGAGTACGTGACTGCTGTTCCTCACCCCCCATCCGAAGCCGCCGAACCCGAGCGGTCCGGCCGCCGCAGCCTCGCCGCGGCGCTGCTGCTCGGTGCGCTCGGCGCGGCCGTGGCCCTGCTGTCCACCCGGCAGCGCTGGGCGGAGGGCACCGCGACGGTGGCCGGCGGCGACTTCCCGCTGACCGCCAAGGGCAGCGACGTCACGGGCGTCCCCGCGGCCCTCGCCATAGTGGGCCTCGCCGCGCTCGTCGCCGTCTTCGCCGTCCGCAGGGCCGGCCGCTTCATGGTCTCCGGACTGCTCGCGCTGTCCGGCGCCGGGATCGCCGCCGCCGCCCTGCTGGGTGCCTCCGACGACTCCGCGCTCGACGAGAAGGCCGCCCAGGCCAGCGGCGACACCTCGGCCACGGTCGACGCCCTCAGCCATACCGGCTGGCCGTACGTCGCCGCGGTCGGCGGTGCGCTCATCCTGGTCGCCGGGCTGCTCGCGCTGCGCTACGGCCGGCTGTGGCCCGCGATGTCCGGGCGCTACGAGCGCGGCACCGGGGCGCAGCGGCCGCGGCGCGCGCCGAAGCCGGTGGACCCCGACCGTCCCGAGGACATCTGGAAGGCGCTGGACCGCGGAGAGGACCCCACCGGGGCCTAGGCCCTGTCTGACGCCGTGACCCGGCCGCGGGTACGTCATGGCTGGTGGTGCGGTCCCCCGCGCCCCTGCGGGGCGGGTGACCGGATGTGGTGAATCAGACGCCACCCCCGCGTCCTGCGCGAGCAGGCGTACGGGACAATGGAGGACGAGCGTCCGGAAGGACACGTACGAGCTCGCACGGACGGCCCGTACGACACGCACCAGTCAAACGAGGAGCAAGTCATGGCGGGCAGCAGCCACGGTCACACCCCGGCCGCCTGGACCGGCGTCATCATCGCCTTCATCGGTTTCTGTGTCTCGGGCGCCTTCATGGTGATGGCGCAGCCGGTGGGCTTCTGGGCCGGCATGGTGATCGTGGCCCTCGGTGGCGTGGTCGGCCTGATCATGCGCTCCATGGGGCTCGGCCAGCCCAAGGAGAGCGGCGCGATCTCCTACACCACCACCCCGGCCCCGGTCGTCAAGGCCGAGCCGGCCGGCGTCGAGGGCTGATCCCCGGACTTTCCCGCGAGGGGCGCCCCGGAGTCTCCGGGGCGCCCCTCGCGCGCGCGTGCCGACCGGTACGGGGCACAATGCGAGGCGTGAACGCCGACAGACCCAGCGCAGCCGTCCCGGCGCCCTCCGCCCTGCGCGGCCGGCTGGCCGTGCCCGCGGGGGTGATGGCCGCGGTCGTGGGGGCCTTCGCCTACGTCGGCACCGTCGACCCCAACCAGCCCGGCCACTACCCGGTCTGCCCGCTCTACCGGCTCACCGGCCTGTACTGCCCCGGCTGCGGCGGACTGCGCGGCGCGCACGCGCTCGTGCACGGCGACTTCCTGGCCGCGCTCCAGGACAACGCCGCCGGGGTCGTCGCCTATGCGGCCTTCGCCGTGGTGTGGACCGTCTGGGTGGTACGCGCGGTGCGCGGCCGGCCCGCCCGGATCGAGCTCAGGCCGGTGCAGATGTGGAGCCTGGGCGCGTTGGTGCTGGTCTTCACCGTTGTCCGGAACCTGCCGTTCGGCGGCTGGTTGCATCCTTGATCAACTACTGAAAGTCCAGGTAGTGGGATCGCCGTCAACCGGATGCGGGGCCTGCGCCGTCCTGCGGATACCATCGGATTGACCATGGGTTTCTTACTCATGGGATTTGACCGCCTGGAAGAACCGTCCGAAAGGGGGCCGCTCGCGTGAGTGTGCTCGACGAGATCATCGACGGAGTCCGTGCCGACCTCGCGGAGCGGCAGGCGCGCGTCAGCCTCGACGAGCTCAAGGAGCGCGCGGCGAAGGCGCCCGCCGCCAAGGACGGCGTGGCCGCGCTGCGCGGTGAGGGCGTCAAGGTCATCTGCGAGGTCAAGCGCTCCAGCCCGTCCAAGGGCGCGCTGGCCGCGATCGCCGACCCGGCCGGGCTCGCCGCGGACTACGAGGCGGGCGGCGCGGCCGTCATCTCGGTCCTGACCGAGCAGCGCCGCTTCGGCGGCTCGCTGGCCGACCTGGAGGCGGTCCGGGCCCGGGTGGACATCCCGGTGCTGCGCAAGGACTTCATCGTCACGTCGTACCAGCTGTGGGAGGCCCGGGCCTACGGCGCCGACCTCGCGCTGCTGATCGTCGCCGCCCTGGAGCAGCCGGCCCTGGAGTCGCTGATCGAGCGCGCCGAGTCCATCGGCCTGACCCCGCTCGTCGAGGTCCACGACGAGGACGAGGTGGAGCGCGCGGTGGACGCGGGTGCCAAGATCATCGGTGTCAACGCGCGCAACCTGAAGACCCTGGAGGTCGACCGCACCACCTTCGAGCGCGTCGCCCCCGAGATCCCCGCCTCCGTCGTCAAGGTCGCCGAGTCCGGCGTCCGCGGCCCGCACGACCTGATCGCGTACGCCAACGCGGGCGCCGACGCGGTCCTGGTCGGCGAGTCCCTGGTGACGGGCCGCGACCCCAAGTCGGCGGTGGCCGACCTGGTGGCCGCGGGCGAACACCCCGCACTCCGGCACGGCCGAGGCTGATCACCCGCTAGGCTGACCCCGATGACTCTCCCGGTGCCGACGACAGTGGACCGGTACGCCCGCCTCGCGCGCGGCTGCCGGCCCCGCGGTTGCCGTGCGCCGGCCCGCCGAGTCTACGGCCGCCGCGTCCGCTACGTCATCGGCGACGAACCGGGACAGGTGAACGGACGCCGATGGCAGCGCCCCGTTAGGGGCGCGGGGAACTGCGCGACAAGCCACTGACGGCCCGCAGCCAACGAACAACCCCCCGCCCCACGGCGAACAGTGTTTTTCACACGCACTCACCGTGAGGTTCTGGCATGCCCAGCGATTTCTTCTTCCCTGACCCCACCGGTCAGGTGCCCAGCGCCGAGGGCTACTTCGGCGCCTTCGGCGGCAAGTTCATCCCGGAGGCCCTGGTCGCCGCCGTGGACGAGGTCGCCGTCGAGTACGACAAGGCCAAGAGCGACCCCGAGTTCGCCCGCGAGCTCGACGACCTGCTGGTCAACTACACCGGCCGCCCCAGCTCCCTGACCGAGGTCCCCCGCTTCGCGGAGCACGCGGGCGGCGCCCGCGTCTTCCTCAAGCGCGAGGACCTCAACCACACCGGCTCCCACAAGATCAACAACGTGCTCGGCCAGGCCCTGCTCACCAAGCGCATGGGCAAGACCCGGGTCATCGCGGAGACCGGCGCCGGCCAGCACGGCGTCGCCACCGCCACCGCCTGCGCCCTGTTCGGCCTCGACTGCACCATCTACATGGGCGAGATCGACACCCAGCGCCAGGCCCTCAACGTGGCCCGGATGCGCATGCTCGGCGCCGAGGTCATCGCCGTGAAGTCCGGCAGCCGCACCCTCAAGGACGCCATCAACGAGGCGTTCCGCGACTGGGTGGCCAACGTCGACCGCACCCACTACCTGTTCGGCACGGTCGCCGGACCGCACCCCTTCCCGGCCATGGTCCGCGACTTCCACCGGGTCATCGGCGTGGAGGCCCGCCGCCAGCTCCTGGAGCGCGCCGGCCGCCTCCCCGACGCGGCGGTCGCCTGTGTCGGCGGCGGTTCCAACGCCATCGGCCTCTTCCACGCGTTCATCCCCGACGAGACCGTCCGCCTCATCGGCTGCGAGCCGGCAGGCCACGGCATCGAGACCGGCGAGCACGCGGCCACCCTCACCGCAGGCGAACCCGGCATCCTGCACGGCTCCCGGTCCTACGTCCTCCAGGACGACGAGGGCCAGATCACCGAGCCGTACTCGATCTCGGCCGGTCTGGACTACCCGGGCATCGGCCCGGAGCACTCCTACCTCAAGGACTCGGGCCGCGGCGAGTACCGGGCGGTCACCGACGACGCGGCCATGCAGGCCCTGCGCCTGCTCTCCCGCACCGAGGGCATCATCCCGGCCATCGAGAGCGCCCACGCCCTCGCCGGTGCCCTGGAGGTCGGCAGGGAGCTCGGCAAGGACGGCCTGATCGTCGTCAACCTGTCCGGGCGCGGCGACAAGGACATGGACACCGCCGCGCGCTACTTCGGCCTGTACGACACCGACGCCGAGGTCGCCGCCGACGCCACCGCCACCGCCGAGATCGAGGGGGACGCCAAGTGAGCGGGAACATTCAGCTGCTGGACGAGACCCTCGCCGCGGCCAAGGGCGAGGGCCGTGCCGCGCTCATCGCCTACCTCCCGGCCGGGTTCCCGACCGTGGATGGCGGCATCGAGGCGATCAAGGCGGTCCTCGACGGCGGCGCGGACGTCGTCGAGGTGGGGCTGCCGCACAGCGACCCCGTCCTGGACGGCCCGGTCATCCAGACCGCCGACGACATCGCCCTGCGCGGCGGCGTCCGGATCGCGGACGTGATGCGGACCGTGCGGGAGGCCTTCGCGGCCACCGGCAAGCCGATCCTCGTCATGACGTACTGGAACCCCATCGACCGCTACGGCGTCGAGCGCTTCACCGCCGAACTGGCCGAGGCGGGCGGCGTCGGCTGCATCCTGCCCGACCTGCCGGTCCAGGAGTCGGCGCTGTGGCGGGAACACGCCGAGAAGCACGGCCTCGCGACGGTCTTCGTGGTGGCGCCGAGCAGCAAGGACGAACGGCTCGCCACGATCACGGCGGCGGGCAGCGGCTTCGTCTACGCGGCGTCGCTGATGGGTGTCACCGGTACGCGTGAATCGGTCGGCGCGCAGGCCCACGACCTGGTCGACCGCACCCGCGCCACCGGTACCGGGCTGCCCGTCTGCGTCGGCCTCGGCGTCTCCGACGCGGTCCAGGCCGCCGAGGTGGCCGGGTTCGCCGACGGGGTGATCGTCGGCTCGGCCTTCGTGAAGCGGATGCTGGAGGCGCCGGACGCCGCGGCCGGTGTCACGGCGGTCCGTGAACTCGCCGGTGAACTGGCGAAGGGCGTGCGCGGACAGGCGTGACCCTCGGGGGTGCCCCCGGGCATGACAGAACATTCGGTCACTCGAACGGGTGGACCTGGGACCGGGGAGGCGCGGTGCGCCTCCCCGGTTCGTTCTGGGGGTGTGAGCGAGAAGAATCGTGACGGAAAGCGGATGGCCCGTGAACGGCTGGCGGCCGAGCGCGAGAAGCACAGGGCCGCGGACAGGCGGCGGCGCGCACTGATCGTGGGCGCGAGCGTGGTCTGCGTGCTGGGCCTGGCCGCGGTGATCGGCGTCGTCGCCGCGAACGCGGGCAAGGACAAGAAGAGCGAGAGCTCGGGGCCGGTCGTGGCGCCGTCGGGCGCGCAGGGCAAGGACAGTCTTGCGATCCCGGTCGGCAAGGACGGCGCCAAGGCGACGCTCACCGTCTGGGAGGACTTCCGCTGCCCGGCCTGCAAGGCCTTCGAGACGGCGTACCGGCCCACGCTCCACGAGCTGGTCGACTCCGGGAAACTCAGGATCGAGTACCACCTGGCCACCCTGATCGACGGCAACCTCGGCGGCAGCGGCTCCCGGCACGCGGCCAACGCGGCGGCCTGCGCCCAGGACGCCGGGAAGTTCCGCGACTTCCACGACGTGCTCTACGAGAACCAGCCCGAGGAGACCGACGACGCCTTCGCCGACAACGGCAAGCTGATCGGGCTGGCCGGCAAGGTCAAGGGCCTCGACACGCCGGCCTTCCGCACGTGCGTCAACGACGGCACGCACAACGCCTGGGTGGTGAAGTCCAACCAGGCCTTCCAGGCGGGCGGGTTCAGCGGCACGCCGACGGTCCTGCTCGACGGAAAGAACATCTACCAGGACCAGACCATGACCCCGGCGAAGCTGAAGCAGCTGGTCGAGGACGCGAACAAGGGGTAGGCGGGGGTAAGCGATTCTCATGCCCCTGTTATGGAGCCGTAGCCGGGCTGGTTGCCGTCGGCCCGGTCCGGCACGGTAGCGTCGACCCTGCCATGGAAACAATCGCCTACATTCCCAGCCCTTCGCGCGGAGTGATCCACCTCGGTCCCATTCCGCTGCGCGGCTACGCCTTCTGCATCATCATCGGTGTCTTCGTAGCCGTCTGGCTCGGAAACAAGCGCTGGATCGCCCGCGGCGGGCGGGCCGGCACGGTGGCCGACATCGCTGTCTGGGCGGTGCCGTTCGGCCTGGTCGGCGGACGTCTCTACCACGTGATCACGGACTACGAGCTGTACTTCAGCGAGGGCCGTGACTGGGTCGACGCGTTCAAGGTGTGGCAGGGCGGCCTCGGTATCTGGGGCGCGATCGCGCTCGGCGCGGTGGGTGCGTGGATCGGCTGCCGGCGCCGTGGCATCCCGCTCCCGGCGTACGCCGACGCCATCGCCCCCGGTATCGCCCTGGCCCAGGCGATCGGCCGCTGGGGCAACTGGTTCAACCAGGAGCTGTACGGCCGCGAGACCCACGTGCCCTGGGCCCTGCACATCACCTCCTCCGAGGGCGGCCGGGTCCCGGGCTACTATCACCCGACGTTCCTGTACGAGTCGCTGTGGTGCATCGGCGTCGCCTTCCTCGTGATGTGGGCCGACCGGCGCTTCAAGCTCGGCCATGGCCGTGCCTTCGCCCTGTACGTCGCCGCGTACTGCGTGGGCCGCGGCTGGATCGAGTACATGCGCGTCGACGACGCCCACCACATCCTCGGCCTGCGGCTCAACGACTGGACCGCGATGATCGTGTTCCTGCTCGCGGTGCTGTACATCGTGCTCTCCGCGAAGAAGCGGCCGGGCCGGGAAACGGTGGTCGAGCCGGGCGTCTCCGACGGTGAGGCCGACGGTACGGGCGAGGCCGCTGAACCCGCTGACACCGAGAAGGCTCCCGAAGCCGAGACCGACGCCGAGGGCGAGAACGAGGCGGAAGCCGAGGACGAGGCCGAGGACGAGGTCAAGGACGAGGCCGGGTCGGCGACCAAAAAGAGCTGACCTGCTGCGATACGACGAAGAGGGCGCCCGAGATCCGATCGGGTGCCCTCTTCGCATGCGGGCCGACGGGTCGCGGTCGGCCCGGCACCGCCGGAGAGCGCCGTGGGCGTGTTTGCCGCTGCGGCGGAGAAAACAGGTCAGCGGTGCGGCGGAGAGAACAGGTCAGCGGTGGCTTACCAGGGACAGGGTTCTGCGGGCCGCCGCCACCACCGCCGCGTCGATGAAGCTGCCGTCCGGGAGGGCCTGGGCGCCCTGTTCCGTGGTGGCCGCCTTGATGACGGTCTCCGCCTGTTCCACCTCGGCCTCCGTGGGGAGGTAGGCCCGCTCGATGATCGGGAGCTGGCGCGGGTGGATGGCGGCGCGGCCCAGGAAACCCAGGGCACGGCCGTGGGCGCAGGACGCGGCCAGACCCTTGAGGTCGCGGGTGTCGGGGTGCACCGACTGGGGCGGCGGGGCGAGACCCGCCGCCCGGGCGGCGACCACGATCCGGGAGCGGGACCAGTCCAGGCCGGTGTCGTCCCGTACGCCCAGGTCGGCCCGCAGGTCCGCCTCGCCGAGGGAGATGCCCCGCAGAGCGGGATGGGCGGCGGCGATGGCGTAGGCGTGCTCGATGCCGAGGGCCGACTCCAGCAGGGCGTAGAGGGGGAGGGCGGTGGTCCGGCCGGCGACGTGGTGGATGTCGGCCGGGCTGGTCACCTTCGGCAGCCGCAGCCCGTCGAGGCCGGGGAGACCGAGCAGGGCCGTCAGGTCGGCCTCGGCCCAGGGGGTGTCCAGGCCGTTGATCCGGACGTGCACCGGGACCGGCCGGCGCTGGGTGAGCAACTCGGCGGTGGCGGCACGCGCGTAGTCCTTGCGGTCGGGGGCGACCGCGTCCTCCAGGTCGACCACCACCACGTCCGCCCCGGACGCCAGCGCCTTGGTGACGACACGCGGCCGGTCCCCGGGGACGTACAGCCAGGTCAGCGGGAACGGCACGACGGTCATACGGCACCCTCCTCGCGCAGCGCCCGCACCTGCGCCCCGGTCAGACCCAGCTCGGTGAGGACCTCGTCGGTGTCCGCGCCGTGCGGGCGGCCCGCCCAGCGGATCGCGCCGGGGGTCGCGGAGAGCCGGAAGAGGACGTTCTGCATGCGCAGCGGCCCCAGTTCGGGGTCGGGCACCGTGGTGATCGTGTTCAGCGCCTGGTACTGGGGGTCCGCCATGACGTCCCGGACGTCCTGGATCGGGGCCACCGCCGCCTCCGCCTTCTCGAACTCGGCCAGCACCTCGGCGCGGGAGCGGGTGGCGACCCAGTCACCGACGGCCGCGTCCAGGACGTCGGCGTGCGCGGCCCGGTCGGCGCCGGTCGCGAACCACGGCTCGTCGATCAGCTCCGGGCGCCCGACCAGCCGCAGCACGCGTTCCGCGATCGACTGGGCCGAGGTGGAGACCGCGACCCAGTCCCCGTCCGCCGTGCGGTAGGTGTTGCGCGGGGCGTTGTTGGCGGACCGGTTGCCGGTGCGCTCCTGGACGTAGCCGAGCTGGTCGTACCAGGTGGGCTGGGCGCCGAGCACCGTCAGGATCGGTTCGATGATCGCCATGTCGACGACCTGGCCCTCACCGGTGCGGTCCCGGCCGGCGAGCGCGGTCAGCACGGCGTACGCCGTCGCGAGCGCCGCGATGGAGTCGGCGAGACCGAACGGCGGCAGCGTGGGAGGCGCGTCCGGTTCACCGGTGATCGCCGCGAACCCGCTCATCGCCTCGGCGAGGGTGCCGAAGCCGGGACGGTGGGCGTAGGGGCCGAACTGGCCGAAGGCGGTGACCCGGGTCAGGATCAGCCGGGGGTTCACGGCGGACAGCTCCGCCCAGCCGAGGTCCCACTTCTCCAGGGTGCCGGGTCGGAAGTTCTCGATGACCACGTCGGCGGTCGCGGCGAGCTTCAGCAGCGTCGCGCGGCCGCCGGGCCTGGACAGGTCGAGGGTGATGGCGCGCTTGTTGCGGCCGAGGACCTTCCACCACAGGCCGACGCCCTGCCTGGCCGGGCCGTGGCCGCGGGAGGGATCGGGCTTGGTGGGGTGCTCGACCTTGACGACCTCGGCACCGAAGTCACCGAGCAGGGTGGCGGCGAGCGGACCGGCGAAGAGGGTGGCCAGGTCGAGGACGCGCAGTCCGCCGAGGGGCTGGGGCTGTGTTGTCGTACTCATGCCGTGTACTGGGCCTCGATCTCTGGGCGGTACGGCATCGACGTCGACGCCCCTTCCCGCTGGACGGCGAGCGCGGCCGCGGCGGCGGCCCAGGACAGGGCCTCGCGGACCGGTTTCTCCTCGGCGAGGGCCACCGCGAGCGCGCCGACGAAGGTGTCGCCCGCGCCTGTCGAGTCGACGGCGGCCACCCGGGGCGCGGGGATGACGAGAGGAGCGGCGTCGCGGGTCAGGTAGAGGCTGCCGGCCGCGCCGAGCGTGACGACGACCTGGGGCACCAGGCCGAGCAGCGCGGCGGCGGCGTCGCGCGGGTCCGTGCGCTCGGTGAGTGCCGCCGCCTCCCGTTCGTTGGCCACCAACAGGTCGATGCTGTCGAGGAGTTCGCTCGGGAGGGGGATGACAGGGGACGGCGTGAGGATGGTGTGGACGCCGTGCCTGCGGGCGGCCTGCGCGCCCGCCACGACCGCCGCGAGGGGGATCTCCAGCTGGAGGAGGAGCGTGTCGGCGGACGCGATGACACCTTCGTCGCCCGGGGCGAGATGGTCGACGGTGCCGTTCGCGCCGGGGACCACGACGATCGCGTTGCCGCCCCCGTCGTCCACGACGATGTGCGCGGTGCCGGAGGGGCACTCGATGGTGCGCAGCGAGTCGGTGTCCACGCCGGAGTGTTCCAGGGTCTCGCGCAGCCGGGCGCCGTAGGAGTCGTGGCCGACCGCGCCGATCATCGAGACGGTGGCGCCGGCGCGGGCGGCGGCGATCGCCTGGTTGGCGCCCTTGCCGCCGGGGATCGTACGGAACTCCCGTCCCGTCACGGTCTCGCCGAGGCGCGGCGCCTTCTCGGCGTACGCGACGAGGTCCATGTTCGTGCTGCCGAGTACGGCGATATGGGTCATGGGCGGGTCGCCTCCAGGTGGGTGAGGTGGGCGAGGGCGTCGAAACCGGTGCCGTCGAAGCCGGCGACCGAGGTGGCGAGTCGGTTCTTGAGCGGGGTCGTCCAGCGGTCGGGGAGGGCGTCGGGGTCACCCGCCAGCAGTCCGGCGACGGAGCCCGCGGTCGCGCCGTTCGAGTCGGTGTCCCAGCCGCCGCTCACCGCGCGGGTGACGGCGCCGGTGAAGTCCCCGTCGGCGTGGGTGAGGGCGGCGGCGATCAGGGCGGTGTTGGGGACGGCGTGCACCCAGTGGTGGGTGGGGGAGTGCACGCGGTGGAGTTCGTCCACGACCGTCTCGAAGTCCTCGTGGGTCCCGGCGAGCCGGATCGCGTGGTCGAGCGCGACGGCGAGGCGGGAGCGGGGCGGGACCACGGAGAGGCCGGTGCGCAGACAGGCGTGGACGTCATGGGTCCCGGTGGCGGCGGTGGCGATGACGGCCGCCGTGAACATCGCCGCGTAGACGCCGTTGGCGGTGTGCGTGAGGGTGGCGTCACGGTGCGCCTGCCCGGCGGCGGCGGCCGGATCGCCCGGGTTGGTCCAGCCGTGCACGTCGGCACGGATCAGGGCGCCGATCCATTCCCGGAAGGGGTTGCGGTGCCGGGCGGTGTACGGGGGTTCGACACCGCTGAGGAGGTTGCGGTAGGCGACGCGTTCGGCGGTGAAGGTACGGCCGGCGGGGAGTTCGTCGAGCCAGAGCCGCGCCACGTCGGCGGTGGTGAAGTCACGGCCGTGGCGCTGGAGGAGGAGGACGTTCAGGAGGGGGTAGTTCAGGTCGTCGTCCTCGGGCATGCCGTCGATGTTCTCGGCGAGGGAGGTGGGCGCCGAGCGGCGGTTCCAGGGGTGCGCGGCGAGCAGTTCGGCCGGTACGCCCCGGGCGGTGAAGTACTGGTTGAGCGGCCAGTTGCCGGTGGCCCGGGCGAGGTCGCGGATGGCGTGCAGGGGCAGCTTCTCGACGGGCTTGCCGAGCAGACACCCGACGGCTCTGCCGAGCCAGGCGGCGTGGTAGGCGCGGGGGGCTGGGGGCCGGGGGCGGCGGGTGTCGCCTACCGGCGCGAGCATGGTGCCGCTGCGCCCACCCGTGCCGCCCTGCGACACGCCTGCCCGCAGCTGGGCAGGACACGGCTGGGCAGCGCGCCCCATAGGGGCGCGGGGAACTGCGCGACCCGCCCCCGCGCCCCCGCAGTCGCACGACGGCCCGCACCGCCCTCCCCGTGGCGCGTCCGGCCACTCAGGACACAGCGCCCTGATGTCGGCCAGCTCCGTCGGCTCGTTCAACCTGCTCGGCAGATCCGCGAGTTCGTCCAGCAGGTCCTCCGCCAGCTGCCGCAGATAACGGGACGCCCGGTCCGGCGACGCCCCGGCCCGCGTGGGTGCCTCCGCACCCCCCGCTGCCCGCCACCGCGCCTCGACCGCCGCCGGCTCCCGCCCGTCCTGCCGCGCCTGGCGCAACTCGTGGCCCAGCAGGTCCTCCGGCTGGACCCAGGTCAGGCGGAGCAACTCGGGCCTCCGAGCCGGGCGAAGGACTCCTCGTGGGCACGCCGGCGTCCGAGGTCGCGGGCGAAGACCTCCCGGGCCACCCCGGTCAGGACGCGCGGCGGCTCCCAGAGGTCGAGGCGGCTCGCCTCCGCCACCCGCTTCGACCACTCCTCCGGCACCGGCGAACCCAGTGCCCCGGCGACCGCGCCCGCCATCGTCGCGATGGAGTCGCAGTCCCGGCCGTAGTTGACGGCACCGAGCACGGCCCGCCGGTAGTCGCCGTCGGCCACCAGCAACATGCCGAGCGCGACCGGGAGTTCCTCGATGGAGTGGAGGCGGGAGGGGCGGCGGGCGCCGAGCGAGGGGGAGCGGTAGTCGGGCCCCACCGTGTCGTAGGGGGCGACCGCCTCACGGAGGGGAACGAGCGCCGACTCGAAGTCGGAGTGGCGCACGGCCTCCTCGCAGACGCTCTCGATCGCCTCGCGGGTGCCGTCCTTGGCCAGGGACAGGCAGGCGGTGACGACGGAGTCCGGGGTGGCTCCCGGCGCGGCCCCCGCCGCCACCGCCGCCGCGAAGACGCCCGCCGCCTCCCTGCCGTACGACGACTGGTGGGCGCCCGCGACGTCCAGCGCCTCGGCGTACGCGGCGCCCGGGTTCGCCGCGTTGACCAGGCCGACCGGTGCCATGTACATCGCCGCACCGCAGTTGACGATGTTGCCGGCGCCGGCCTCCCGCGGGTCGACGTGGCCGTAGTGGAGGCGGGCCGCCAGCCATTTCTCCGCGAGGAAGATCCGGTGCAGCGGGATGGTCTCCGCCTCCAGCTCGGGGATCCAGCGCGGGTTGGTCATCAGGTCGGGGACCAGATGGTCGGCGATCGCGTACGCGTCGAGGTGATCGCGGACGCGGTCGTACACCCGTACCAGCGCATGGGTCATCAAGGTGTCGTCGGTGACGTGCCCGTCGCCCTTGTGGTACGGCGCGACGGGGCGGGCGGTGCGCCAGGCGTCGCCGTTCCAGGGGCCGACGATGCCGTGCACGCGGCCGCCGTGGCGTTCGAGGATCTGGTCGGGGGAGTAGCCCTCGACCGGGCCGCCGAGCGCGTCGCCGACGGCGGCCCCGACGAGGGCCCCGGTGATCCGCTCGTCGAGCGAAGCGCCGGTGCTTTCTTCTCCTTTGGGCGTCATGCACCGAATCATCCACCTGGACGGGCCGGTTGTGCGGCTTCCAGGAGTCCGGCGAGTTCCACGAGGTCGGTGCCGGTGAGGCGAGGGAGGGCGCAGCCGGAGAGGGTCCGGCAGGCGTCCCGCCAGGACGGCGGGATGGACTCGGCGCCGCCGAGGGCGCCGGTGAGCGCGCCGGCCAGCGCGGGGGCGGAGTCGGCGACCCTGGACAGACAGGCGGCGGCCGGTACGGCCTCGGCGATCCGGCCGCGCGCGGCGGTGGCCAGGGCGAGGGCGACCGGGACGGTCTCGGCGGCCGCGATGCCGTAGCTGTAGACGTGGTCGACGATCTGGTGTTCGAGGAGGGGGACGGCGGCGAACGCGGTGTCGGCCGCGCCGGTGAGGGTCAGGGCGTGGCGGGCGTTGCGGCCGATCTCGGTGGACTCCGGGAGTTCGGCGAGGGCGGCGGCCACGCACGCCTCGACCTCGGCGCCGGCCAGGGCGAGGGCGAGGGCGGCGGCCATGGCGCGGGCGCCGTGCACGCCGTCGCCGTCCTGGGTGTAGCGGGCGTCGAACTCGGCGAGGTCGGCGGCGCGTCGCGGGTCGCCGGGGTGGGCGACGGCGAGCGCGCAGGCGCGGACGCAGGCGGCGTCGTCGAAGTAGTGCGGGTTGTCGTGACCGGATGCCGGCGGGCGCAGACCGGTGGCGAGGTTGCCGAGACCGGCGCGCACGGAGATGCGGGCGCGCAGCGGGAGCACGGCGGACTCGACCTCGGGGGCGCGTTCCGCGGCGGCGGCGACCTCGGAGGCCACGGCGGTCCAGGTGAGGTCGATGGCGGCGCGGGTGCGGAGCTCGCGGCTGAGGTCGCCGAGGAGGGTGTCGTCGCCGGCGCGGAGGACGGCCTCGGCGGCGAAGGCGGCCCATTCGGCGTCGTCGGAGGGGCCGAGGCGGAGCGGCTCGGGGGACTGGTTGAGGGCGATGGGGACGGGGAGGGTGGTGGTCGCGTTCTGTTCGGCGAAGGTGTCCAGTTCGCGGGTGAGACGGCGGGTCCACTCCGGCATGCGGGCGGCGCGGTGCCGGGCGGCGGGCCAGCCGGCGGCGTCCCCGGCGGCGAGGCCGAGCAACAGCCCCTCGATCCGGCGCCGGTTCACCGCCGGCCCTCGCTGCCG
The DNA here is from genome assembly GCF_022343545.1 of Streptomyces arenae. Taxonomy (NCBI): domain Bacteria; kingdom Bacillati; phylum Actinomycetota; class Actinomycetes; order Kitasatosporales; family Streptomycetaceae; genus Streptomyces; species Streptomyces arenae. The sequence goes on along the minus strand of NZ_JAKQYH010000097.1, from coordinate 140,392 downwards.
GTGACGCGCAGGGGGGTCCGCCCTCCGGACCCCCGGAGCCTCGCCCGCCCACCACCCGACTCGTTCGGAAGAAAGGCGGACGCCGAGGAGTGGCGCTCGGTCTCCGCCGGTGCCGTCCCCGTCAGCTCCGCCGGCGCCGTCCCCGTCAGCTCTGCCGGCGCCGTCCTCGTCGGCGCCGTCCGCGTCAGCCGTTCCGCCACCTCCAGTACGTGCTGTCCCGCCATCGACGGCAGGCAGCTCCCGCGAGCCGGGCCGATCGCCGCGCCCCACTCCGGCGGGATCGCGGCCTCGCCCCGGGTCGCCCCCGCCAGCGCGCCCGCGACCGCCGCCGTGGTGTCCGCGTCGCGGCCCATGTTGACGGCGGTCAGCACCGCGTCCCGGAAGTCGCCGTCGGCCGCCGCGTACGCGCCGAAGGCCAGGGCCACCGCCTCGGGGGCCAGGTCGGTCCACGGGTAGCCGCCGATGACCACCGCCGAGCGGACCGCCCGCTCCCCGCGGTGGGCCACCGACACGGCCCGGCGCAGCGAACGCGCCGTCCAGGAGTCGTCCGGGATCACCGCGAGCGCGGCCGCGACCACCGCCGTGGGGGGAGCCCCCGCCATGGCCGCCGCCACGCCCGCCGCCACCGCCTGGCCGCCGTAGATGCCCTCGCCCTCGTGGCTCACGGAGCCGTCGATGGCGACGAGACGGGCCGCTTCGGCGGGGCGGCCGGCCGCGAAGACCCCGAAGGGTGCCGCCCGCATGGCCAGGCCGTCGCTCCAGGCGTGCCGGTGCTGGGCGGAGATCGGCGCGGCGAGGCCCCGGCGCAGGTTCTCCAGCGTGCCGCGTTCGCTGAAGCCCGCGCCCCTGAAGGGGCCCTCGGCGCGGCTGGCGATCCACTCGTGCCAGGCCGCCTCGACATGGCCGGGGGTGAGCGCCGAGCCGTGCCGGGCGAGGAGCAGACCGGAGAAGATCGCGTACTCCGTGTCGTCGGTCCCCGCCGGGTTGTCGGTGACGTACCCCGTGATGCGGCCCCAGCGGGCGCGGATCTCGGAGGGCTTCATGTTCTCCGCCGGCGCCCCGAGCGCGTCCCCGACGGCCAGCCCGAGCAGCGCGCCCCGGGCCCGCTCGCGCGGGGCGGGGGCGGGCTCGTCGGGGAGGGGGACCGAGGTGGCGCAGACGACAGATGGCATGGGCGGGCCTCTCCGGGAGGGGCTTCGCGCACGGGCGCGGAACCGTTTGCGGATGTGTCCCACCAACGGCGGTTGACCGCAGCCTCCCAGGTCTCTACATCACCCGGTCGACAGCTGTGCAAGCCCTCGCACACCTGAGCGGTGAGCGGTAAAACCGCAGGTTAGCCCAGCCTTTCCTTGCTGGCGACGTGGAATGCGGCGACGTACTGTGGCGTTGTCAAAAGATAGAACTTGTCCAAAGTTAGCTTTGCCTCAGCTTATGCGAGGCCGCCTCACGAGACTCCTGGGGGACCCTCATGGCCATCATCGAAACCGAAGCGACGCTCCACGCGGCCCACCGCGACAACCACACCCACCGCGACGTCAACGGCGGCTGGCTACGGCCCGCCGTCTTCGGTGCCATGGACGGCCTGGTCTCCAACCTCGCGCTGATGACCGGCGTGGCGGGCGGCGCCGTCGGTCACCAGACCATCGTCATCACCGGCCTCGCGGGGCTCGCCGCCGGTGCCTTCTCCATGGCGGCGGGCGAGTACACGTCCGTCGCCTCGCAGCGCGAACTCGTCGAGGCCGAGCTGGACGTCGAGCGCCGGGAGCTGCGCCGCCATCCGCAGGACGAGGAGGCCGAGCTGGCCGCGCTGTACGAGGCGAGGGGCGTGGAGCCGGCGCTCGCGCGGGAGGTCGCCCGGCAGCTGTCCGCCGATCCCGAGCAGGCCCTTGAGATACACGCGCGCGAGGAGCTGGGGATCGACCCCGGTGATCTGCCGTCGCCGCTGGTCGCCGCCGTGTCGTCCTTCGGGTCGTTCGCGCTGGGCGCCCTCCTCCCCGTGCTGCCGTTCCTGCTCGGTGCCACCGCGCTCTGGCCCGCCCTGCTGCTGGCCCTCGCCGGGCTGTTCGGCTGCGGTGCCGTGGTGGCCAAGGTGACCGCACGGAGCTGGTGGTTCAGCGGGCTGCGGCAGCTCGCCCTCGGTGGCGCGGCGGCCGGTGTGACGTACGCCCTGGGCGCACTGTTCGGAACGGCCGTAGGATAGGCGGACCGCTACTTATGCGTTGGGCCGCATAAGTAGCCGTTACTCGCTGGTTTCGAATGCTTAACCACTGGGCATGAGCCGTAAGCGCCGCAGGCAATGACGCCTGTCATGCACCTTCGGGGTGACACGACGCTCATCCCCACCCCCCGCGGACCGATGGACACGGATCTGTCCCGATCGGTCCCCCACCGCCTTCGCCGCCCGGCGCGGTACCCCGCCGTAAACCCCTGCGGCGTCCGCATGTTGGAACGGTGTATCCGGTTCCCGAGAATCGCTCCATCATGTAACCTGCGTGAAATTTCGCAACAAAAAACGCAGAGGGCCAGCGTCGTCCCTCGGCACCTGCTATATGCCACTGACGACGACGGGAGAGCCGATGCGTACGCCGCGCCAGCCGTCCCAGCACTCCGCGAATGGCCAGAACTGGTCCTTCATGGATGCTCGCCCTGCTGCGCAGGGTATGTACGACCCCCGCAACGAGCGCGACGCCTGTGGCGTCGGCTTCGTGGCCACCCTCACCGGCGAGGCGAGCCATGCGCTGGTCGAGCAGGCGCTCACGGTGCTGCGCAACCTGGAGCACCGCGGCGCCACCGGTTCCGAGCCGGACTCCGGCGACGGTGCGGGCCTGCTCTCCCAGGTGCCCGACACCTTCTTCCGTGAGGTGGCCGGATTCGACCTGCCGGCGGCCGGTTCCTACGCCGTCGGTATCGCCTTCCTCCCGGAGGACGGCACCGAGGACGCCGTCTCGCGGATCGAGACGATCGCGGACGAGGAGGGCCTCACCGTCCTCGGCTGGCGCGAGGTCCCGGTCGCCCCGGAACTGCTCGGCGCCACCGCCCGTTCCACCATGCCGGTCTTCCGGCAGGTCTTCGTGACCGACCACGCCAGCGAGGGCATCGCGCTGGACCGCAAGGCGTTCGTGCTGCGCAAGCGCGCCGAGCGCGAGGTGGGCGTCTACTTCCCGTCGCTGTCCGCGCGGACCATCGTCTACAAGGGCATGCTGACCACCGGCCAGCTCGAGCCCTTCTTCCCGGACCTGTCCGACCGCCGCTTCGCGTCCGCGATCGCGCTCGTGCACTCCCGGTTCTCCACCAACACCTTCCCGTCGTGGCCGCTCGCCCACCCGTACCGGTTCGTCGCCCACAACGGTGAGATCAACACCGTCAAGGGCAACCGCAACTGGATGGTCGCCCGCGAGTCCCAGCTGGTCTCCGACCTGTTCGGCCCGCAGGAGAAGCTCGACCGGGTCTTCCCGATCTGTACGCCCGACGCCTCCGACTCGGCGTCCTTCGACGAGGTGCTCGAACTCCTGCACCTGGGCGGCCGTTCGCTGCCGCACTCCGTGCTGATGATGATCCCGGAGGCGTGGGAGAACCACGACTCCATGGACGCGGCCCGCCGCGCCTTCTACGGCTACCACTCCACGATGATGGAGCCCTGGGACGGCCCCGCCTGCGTCACCTTCACCGACGGCTCCCAGGTCGGTGCCGTGCTCGACCGCAACGGCCTGCGCCCCGGCCGCTACTGGGTCACCGACGACGGCCTGGTCGTCCTCGGCTCCGAGGTCGGCGTCCTCGACATCGACCCGTCGAAGGTCGTCCGCAAGGGCCGCCTCCAGCCGGGCCGGATGTTCCTCGTCGACACCGTCGAGCACCGCATCATCGAGGACGACGAGATCAAGGCGGCCCTCGCCGCCGAGCACCCGTACGCGGAGTGGCTGGAGGCCGGCGAGATCGAGCTCGGCGACCTGCCCGAGCGCGAGCACATCGTGCACACCCACGCCTCGGTCACCCGCCGCCAGCAGACCTTCGGCTACACCGAGGAGGAGCTGCGCGTCATCCTGGCGCCGATGGCCAAGGCCGGCGCCGAGCCGATCGGCTCCATGGGCACCGACTCGCCGATCGCCGCGCTGTCCGCCCGCCCGCGGCTGCTCTTCGACTACTTCACCCAGCTGTTCGCGCAGGTCACCAACCCGCCGCTGGACGCCATCCGGGAGGAGCTCGTCACCTCCCTGCGCTCGTCCCTCGGCCCCGCCGGCAACCTGCTGGAGCCGACCGCCGCGTCCTGTCGCAGCGTCGTGCTGCCCTTCCCGGTGATCGACAACGACGAGCTGGCCAAGCTCATCCACATCAACGCCGACGGCGACATGCCCGGCTTCAAGGCCGCGACCCTGTCCGGCCTGTACCGGGTCTCCGGCGGCGGCGACTCGCTCGCCGCGCGCATCGAGGAGATCTGCGCCGAGGCCGACGCCGCCATCGAGAACGGCGCCCGGCTGATCGTCCTGTCGGACCGCCACTCGGACGCCGAGCACGCGCCGATCCCCTCGCTGCTGCTCACCGCCGCCGTGCACCACCACCTCATCCGTACCAAGCAGCGCACCCACGTGGGCCTGCTCGTCGAGGCCGGTGACGTCCGCGAGGTCCACCACGTCGCCCTGCTGATCGGCTTCGGCGCGGCCGCCGTCAACCCGTACCTGGCCATGGAGTCCGTCGAGGACCTGGTCCGCGCGGGCACCTTCCTGCCGGGCATCGAGGCCGAGCAGGCCATCCGCAACCTGATCTACGCCCTCGGCAAGGGCGTCCTGAAGGTCATGTCCAAGATGGGCATCTCGACGGTCGCCTCCTACCGCGGCGCCCAGGTCTTCGAGGCCGTCGGTCTCGAAGCGGGCTTCGTGGAGAAGTACTTCAACGGCACCGCCTCCAAGATCGGCGGCGTCGGCATCGACGTCATCGCCAAGGAGGTCGCCGCCCGGCACGCCAAGGCCTACCCGGCCTCCGGCATCGCGCCGGCGCACCGTGCCCTCGACATAGGCGGCGAGTACCAGTGGCGCCGCGAGGGCGAGCCGCACCTGTTCGACCCGGAGACGGTCTTCCGCCTCCAGCACTCCACGCGCTCGAACCGCTACGACATCTTCAAGAAGTACACGGACCGCGTGAACGAGCAGTCCGAGCGCCTGATGACGCTGCGCGGGCTCTTCGGCTTCAAGAGCGACCGCCCGTCGATCTCCATCGACGAGGTCGAGCCGGTCTCCGAGATCGTCAAGCGCTTCTCCACCGGCGCCATGTCGTACGGCTCCATCTCGCGTGAGGCCCACGAGACCCTCGCCATCGCCATGAACCAGCTGGGCGGCAAGTCCAACACCGGTGAGGGCGGCGAGGACCCGGAGCGCCTGTACGACCCGGCGCGGCGCAGCGCGATCAAGCAGGTCGCCTCCGGTCGCTTCGGTGTCACCTCCGAGTACCTGGTCAACGCGGACGACATCCAGATCAAGATGGCCCAGGGCGCCAAGCCCGGCGAGGGCGGCCAGCTGCCCGGCCACAAGGTCTACCCGTGGGTCGCCAAGACCCGGCACTCCACCCCGGGTGTCGGCCTGATCTCGCCGCCGCCGCACCACGACATCTACTCCATCGAGGACCTGGCTCAGCTGATCCACGACCTCAAGAACGCGAACCCGAAGGCCCGGATCCACGTCAAGCTGGTCTCCGAGGTCGGCGTCGGCACGGTCGCCGCGGGCGTCTCCAAGGCGCACGCGGACGTGGTGCTGATCTCCGGTCACGACGGCGGCACGGGTGCCTCCCCGCTGACCTCGCTGAAGCACGCGGGCGGCCCCTGGGAGCTCGGCCTCGCCGAGACCCAGCAGACCCTGCTGCTCAACGGCCTGCGCGACCGCATCGTGGTGCAGACCGACGGCCAGCTGAAGACCGGCCGGGACGTGGTCATCGCCGCGCTGCTCGGCGCCGAGGAGTTCGGTTTCGCGACCGCGCCGCTCGTCGTCTCCGGCTGCATCATGATGCGCGTCTGCCACCTCGACACCTGCCCGGTCGGCGTCGCCACCCAGAACCCGGTGCTGCGCGACCGCTTCAACGGCAAGGCCGAGTACGTGGTGAACTTCTTCCAGTTCATCGCCGAGGAGGTCCGCGAGATCCTCGCCGAGCTGGGCTTCCGCACCATCGAGGAGGCCGTCGGCCACGCGGAGACGCTGGACGTCACCCGTGCCGTCGACCACTGGAAGGCGCAGGGCCTGGACCTGACCCCGCTCTTCCACGTGCCCGAGCTGCCCGAGGGCGCGGCCCTGCACCAGACGATCGCGCAGGACCACGGCCTGGAGAAGGCCCTGGACAACGAGCTGATCAAGCTCGCCGCGGACGCCCTGGCCGCCTCCAGCGCCACCGACGCCCACCCGGTGCGCGCCCAGGTCAAGGTGCGCAACATCAACCGCACGGTCGGCACCATGCTCGGCCACGAGGTGACGAAGAAGTTCGGCGGCGCGGGCCTGCCCGACGACACCATCGACATCACCTTCACCGGCTCGGCCGGCCAGTCCTTCGGCGCCTTCCTGCCGCGCGGTGTCACGCTCCGCCTGGAGGGCGACGCCAACGACTACGTCGGCAAGGGCCTGTCCGGCGGCCGGGTGATCGTCCGTCCGGACCGGAACGCCGACCACCTCGCGGAGTACTCCACCATCGCGGGCAACACCATCGCCTACGGTGCGACCGGCGGCGAGCTGTTCCTGCGCGGCCGCACCGGCGAGCGGTTCTGCGTCCGCAACTCCGGCGCGACCGTCGTCTCGGAAGGCGTGGGCGACCACGGCTGCGAGTACATGACCGGTGGTCACGCGGTGGTCCTTGGTGAGACGGGCCGCAACTTCGCGGCCGGTATGTCCGGCGGCATCGCGTACGTGATCGACCTGAACGTCGACAACGTCAACGCCGGCAACCTGGAGGCCGTCGAGGCGCTCGACGACACCGACAGGCAGTGGCTGCACGACGTGGTGCGCCGGCACGCCGAGGAGACCGGCTCCACGGTCGCCGAGAAGCTGCTCGCCGACTGGGACACGGCCGTGCAGCGGTTCAGCAAGATCATTCCCGGTACTTTCAAGGCAGTGCTCGCCGCCAAGGACGCCGCCGAGCGAGCGGGTCTCTCCGAGACCGAGACCCACGAGAAGATGATGGAGGCGGCGATCAATGGCTGACCCGAAGGGCTTCCTGAACCACGGCCGTGAGGTCGCCGAGACCCGCCCCGTCGCCGACCGGGTCCGGGACTGGAACGAGGTCTACGTCCCCGGCTCGCTGCTGCCGATCATCAGCAAGCAGGCCAGCCGGTGCATGGACTGCGGCATCCCGTTCTGCCACAACGGCTGTCCGCTCGGGAACCTGATCCCCGAGTGGAACGACTTCGCCTACCGCGAGGACTGGACCGCCGCGTCGGAGCGGCTGCACGCGACCAACAACTTCCCGGAGTTCACCGGTCGCCTCTGCCCGGCCCCCTGCGAGTCGGCGTGCGTGCTCGGCATCAACCAGCCGCCTGTCACCATCAAGAACGTCGAGGTCTCCATCATCGACAAGGCGTGGGACGCGGGCACCGTCGCCCCGCAGGCCCCCGAGCGCCTGTCGGGCAAGACCGTCGCCGTCATCGGGTCCGGTCCGGCGGGTCTGGCCGCCGCCCAGCAGCTGACCCGGGCCGGCCACACGGTCGCCGTCTACGAGCGCGCCGACCGCATCGGCGGCCTGCTCCGCTACGGCATCCCCGAGTTCAAGATGGAGAAGCGGCACATCAACCGCCGTATCGAGCAGATGCGCGCGGAGGGCACCCGCTTCCGTACCGGGATCGAGATCGGCGTCGACCTCAAGGCGACCGACCTGAAGAAGCGGTACGACGCGGTCGTCATCGCCGCCGGCGCCACCACCGCCCGTGACCTCCCGGTCCCCGGCCGTGAACTCAAGGGCGTCTACCAGGCGATGGAGTACCTGCCGCTGTCCAACAAGGTCCAGGAGGGCGACTACGTCACCTCTCCGATCACGGCCGAGGGCAAGCACGTCGTCGTGATCGGCGGCGGTGACACGGGCGCGGACTGCGTGGGCACCGCCCACCGCCAGGGCGCGGCCTCCGTCACCCAGCTGGAGATCATGCCCCGGCCGGGCGAGGACCGCGCGCCGCACCAGCCGTGGCCGACCTTCCCGATGCTCTACAAGGTCACCTCGGCGCACGAGGAGGGCGGCGAGCGGGTCTACTCCGTCTCCACCACCCACTTCGAGGGCGACGAGGACGGCAACGTCCAGTGGCTGCACCTCACCGAGGTGGAGTTCGTCGACGGCAAGCTGACCCCGAAGCCGGGCACCGAGCGGAAGATCCCCGCTCAGCTGGTCACCCTGGCCATGGGCTTCACCGGCACCGACCGGGCCAACGGCCTGGTCGAGCAGTTCGGTCTCGACCTCGACGAGCGCGGCAACGTCGCCCGCGACGCCGACTTCCAGACCAACGTGCCGGGTGTCTTCGTCGCCGGTGACGCGGGCCGCGGCCAGTCCCTGATCGTCTGGGCGATCGCCGAGGGCCGCTCGGCCGCCAAGGGCGTCGACCGCTTCCTCACCGGAGCGAGCGACCTCCCGGCCCCGATCCGCCCGACGGACCGCTCGCTGATGGTCTGACGACCTCCTGAGAACGTCCCGTACAAAGGCGTACGGAACACTGACGGCGCCTGCCCCACAGTCCCCGACCGGACGACCGGGCAGGCGCCGCCGCATGTCCGCTGATCAAGTAACCTCGGCCTCCTGACCACGGGTTGAGGGAGCAGACGATGGCCGCGATCAGTCTCAGCAAGGTGGAGCGGACGGCGCCCGCCCTCGTCGGTACCTACCGCTCCGCCGGGATCTCCCTCACCAAGCACGGACTCGACGGCCTGCGTGCCGCCGTCTACCTGGTCGTCGACTACTCCGGCTCCATGAAGCCGTACTACGCGGACGGCAGCGTCCAGGCGCTGGCCGACCGGGTGCTGGGGCTCTCCGCGCACCTCGACGACGACGGCCGGGTGCCCGTCGTCTTCTTCTCCACCGACATCGACGCGGTCACCGACATCGAACTCGCCGGCCACGAGGGCCGGATCGAGAAGATCGCGGCCGGGCTGGGGCACATGGGCAGGACCAGCTACCACCTCGCCATGGACGCGGTCATCGACCACTACCTCGACAGCGGCGCCACGGCACCCGCCCTGGTCGTCTTCCAGACCGACGGCGGCCCGGTCAACAAGCTCGCCGCGGAACGCTACCTGTGCAAGGCGGCGAAGCTGCCGCTGTTCTGGCAGTTCGTCGGCTTCGGCGACCCGCGCAGCAAGCAGTTCGACTTCCTGCGCAGGCTCGACGAGCTGGCGGTGCCGGGGAAGCGGGTGGTGGACAACGCGGGCTTCTTCCACGCCGGTTCGGACCCGCGGAAGGTCCCGGACGGGGAGCTGTACGACCGGGTCGTCGGAGAGTTCCCGCAGTGGCTGGCGGCGGCGCGGGCGGCGGGCATCGTCGGGCCGGGTGCCGGAGTGGGCATCGGGCCGGGCGTCGGGGCGGCCTGAGTTTACGTCGCCCCGTTGGCTGTAGCGCTCCGGCATGCCACCCTGAGGGGTGATCCGGCGGGGAGGCGGGCGACGTATGGACGACGGCGCGCGAACGGTGAACGGACAGGCACGGCTGGGGAGTTCAGCGGACCGGGCGGCTCCGCCCGGCAAGGGCGAGAAACTCGCGGACTGGGCGGACGGGCGGCTCGGGATCTACAGCCTTGCCAAGGCCAACATGCGCAAGGTGTTCCCGGACCACTGGTCCTTCATGCTCGGTGAGATCTGCCTCTACAGCTTCCTCATCCTGATCCTCACGGGCGTCTACCTCACCCTGTTCTTCGAGCCCAGCGGCGCCGAGGTCGTCTACCACGGCAGCTACGAGCCGATGAACGGCATCATCATGACCAAGGCGTACGAGTCGACGCTGCACATCAGCTTCGACGTGCGCGGCGGCCTGCTGATCCGGCAGATCCACCACTGGGCGGCGCTGGTCTTCGTGGCCGGGATGGTCGTCCACATGATGCGGGTCTTCTTCACCGGCGCCTTCCGCAAGCCCCGCGAGGTCAACTGGCTGCTCGGCTGGACCCTGCTGTTCCTGGCCATCCTCACCGGCCTGACCGGCTACTCGCTCCCGGACGACCTGCTCTCCGGCACCGGCGTCCGGTTCGCCGACGGCGCGATCCTGTCCATCCCGATCGTCGGCTCGTACCTCTCGATGTTCCTGTTCGGCGGGGAGTTCCCGGGGCACGACATCATCTCGCGCTTCTTCCCGATCCACGTCCTGCTGCTGCCCGGGATCATGCTGGGCCTGGTCGTCGCCCACCTGATCCTGGTCTTCTACCACAAGCACACCCAGTACCCGGCGCCCGGACGCGACCAGAAGAGCGTGGTCGGCATGCCCTTCCTGCCGGTCTACATGGCCAAGGCCGGCGGCTTCTTCTTCCTCGTCTTCGGTGTCCTCGCGGTCATCGGCGGCATCGCCACCATCAACCCGGTCTGGGCGTTCGGCCCCTACCGCCCCGACCTGGTGACCACGGGCGCCCAGCCCGACTGGTACCTAGGTTTCTCCGAGGGCCTGATCCGGGTGATGCCCGGCTGGGAGATCAACGCCTGGGGGCACACCCTGGAACTGGGCGTCTTCATCCCCTTCTCGCTCTTCCCGCTCTTCCTCCTCGCCATCGGCGTCTACCCGTTCATCGAGGCGTGGATCACCGGCGACCGACGTGAACACCACATCCTCGACCGGCCGCGCAACGCCCCCGTCCGCACCGCCCTCGGCGTCGCCTGGCTCACCGTCTACTTCGTGCTGCTGATCGGCGGCGGCAACGACATCGTGGCCACCCACCTGCATCTCTCCATCAACACGATCACCTGGTTCGTACGGATCTCCGTCTTCGTCGCCCCCGTCCTCGCCTTCGTCGTCACCAAGCGGATCTGTCTCGGACTGCAACGCCGGGACCGCGACAAGGTGCTGCACGGCAGGGAGACCGGCCTCATCAAGATGCTTCCGCACGGCGAGTACATCGAGGTCCACGAACCCCTCAGCCAGGCCCAGCTGTTCACCCTCACCCAGCACGAACAGAACCCGCCCTACGAACTGGGCCCACTGGAGGACGCCAACGGGGTACGGCGGAAGGTCACGCTCTCGCAGCGGGTACGGGCGAGCCTGGCCAGGGGAATGTTCGGCCCCGACACCCACATCCCCAAGCCGACCCAGGAGGAGTACCGGGAGCTGACAAGAGGCGATCACTGACGCGCCCCGCAGGGGCGCGGGGAACTGCGCGACCAGCCCCCACCGGCCCGCAGCCTAAGGACGACCGAGGACCACCCGTCTGCACTCCTCCGGCGCACCCCAAGCCCCCCGGAGGGCCCGCGCCTTGGTCAGCCAGAGCGACAGGTCGTACTCCGCCGTGTACCCGATCGCCCCGTGCAGTTGCAGTGCCGCCCGCGCCGCCGCGTACCCGGCCTCGCACGCGCTGAGCTTCGCCGCGGCCACGTCCGCCGGACTCATCGTCACGGCCGCCCCGAACACCATCGGCCGGGCGAACTCCAACGCGATCTTCACGTCGGCCAGCCGATGCCGGACCGCCTGGAACGACCCGATGGGCACGCCGAACTGGGTGCGCTGCTTGACGTACTCCACCGTCCGGTCGAGCAGCGCCAGCCCCACGCCCAGCGCCTGGGCGGCCGTCGCCAGCCGGGCCCAGAGCACTGCCTCCGCCCATACCGGCTCCGCGCCGACCAGCTCGCCGACCGGCGGCAGCGGGGTGAGCCGGCGCGCCGGATCCAGGGACCGGCGCACCGCACCGGCACCGGGCGACAACCGCAGCCCCTCCGGCGTGGCCGCCAGCCGCACATCGGCCGCGTCCCCGTCCAGCGCGAAGCCGTACCCGTGGCTCTCGGACGCCACCGTGGCCATCGTCTCTCCCGACGTGATCCCCGGCAGGAACCGCTTGGCGAGGCCCTCGCCGTCATCGAGCAGCACCGCCGCCGCCACTGTCTCCGCCACCGGCCCGGGCATCGCGTACCGCCCCAACTCGACGCAGGCGACGGCGAGTTCGACCGGCCGGCGGCCCGCCCCGCCGTACTCCTCCGGCACCGCAAGACCGAACACCCCCGCCTCGGCGATACGACCCCACAGCGCCCGCCCGCTCGCGTGCTCACCGCGGCTCCAGTCCCGTACCACCCGCGGGGTGTCCGCCGCCGCCAGCAGCGCCCGCAGGGCGGACGCGAAGTCGCGCTGCTCGGTGTCGAGGAGGAAACGCATGTCAGCGGCGTCCCTTCGGCAGGCCGAGCAGGCGCTCGGCGATGATGTCGCGCTGGATCTCGTTGGTGCCCGCGTAGATGGGGCCGGCGAGCGCGAAGACATACCCCTCGGACCACGGTGAGCCGGCCTCCTCGCCCGCCGGGCCCAGCAGGTCGAGCGCCGTCTCGTGCAGCGCGAGGTCCAGCTCGGACCAGAACACCTTGTTGAGGCTGGACTCCGGGCCCAGCGCCTCGCCGTCCAGGTGGCGCGAGGCGGCCGCGTAGGTGAACAGCTGATAGGCGCGGGCGCGGATGACGGCGTCGGCGACCGCGGCCGCGGCGGACTCCGGGGCCCCCTGCTCCTGCCAGAGGCTCAGCAGCCGGTCGGCGCGGGCCAGGAACCGGCCCGGCGACCGCAGGGTCAGCCCTCGCTCGTTGCCCGCCGTCGACATCGCGATCCGCCAGCCCTGGCCCGGTTCGCCGATCACGTCCTCGTCCGGCACGAACACCTGGTCCAGGAAGAGTTCGGCGAAGGCGGGCTTCCCGTCGAGGCGGCCGATGGGCCGGACGGTCACGCCCGGCGCGCGCAGGTCGAACATCAGGTACGTGAGCCCCTGGTGCGGTCTGAGGGTGTCGGGATCGCTGCGGAACAGGCCGAAGGCGCGGTCCGCGAAGGCCGCCCGTGACGACCAGGTCTTCTGGCCGGTCAGCAGCCAGCCGCCGGCCGTCCGCACCGCCCTGGACCGCAGGGCGGCCAGGTCGGAACCGGCCTCCGGTTCGGACCAGGCCTGCGCCCAGACCACCTCCCCGGTGGCCATCGGCGGCAGCACCCGGGTGCGTTGCTCCTCGGTGCCGTGGTCGAAGAGGGTCGGCGCGAGCAGGCTGACGCCGTTCTGGCCGACCCGGCCCGGCGCACCCGCCGCGTAGTACTCCTCCTCGAAGACCAGCCATCGGACCAGTCCCGCGTCCCGGCCGCCGTACCGTTCCGGCCAGGACACCACCGACCAGCGGTCGGCGGCCAGTTCGGCCTCCCACTCGCGGTGCGCCGCGAAGCCCTCCGTGGTCTCCAGGGAGGGGAGCGGGCGGGCCGGCACATGCGCCGTCAGCCAGGCGCGGGCCTCGGCGCGGAACTCCTCGTCCGCCGGGGTGTGGGTCAGGTCCACTGCCTCCGTCACCGTCCTTCCCTAACAAGTGTTTGGTAGGTTAGCGTGGCCCTATGACAGGCGTCGAGACTCCGGAGTACGTGCCCGGGCACGGGCTGCTCGAGGGCCGCACCGCCGTCATCACCGCCGCGGCCGGGGCGGGGATCGGCGGGGCGACCGCACGGCGCTTCCTGGAGGAGGGCGCGCGCGTACTGATCAGCGACGCGCACGCCCGGCGGCTCAAGGAGCACGAGGCCGGACTCGCCCGGGAGTTCCCCGGCGCCGTCGGTGCCGTCGCGTGCGACGTGACCGACGAGGCGCAGGTGGGGGCCCTGTTCGACACCGCCGTCCGGGACCACGGACGCCTGGACATCGTCGTCAACAACGCGGGGCTCGGCGGCACTTCGGCGCTCGTCGACATGAGTGACGACCAGTGGTCGCGGGTCCTCGACGTCACCCTGGGCGGCACCTTCCGGTGCCTGCGGGCCGCCCTGCGGCGGTTCCGGGAGGGCGGGCACGGCGGGGTGGTCGTCAACAACTCCTCCGTGCTCGGCTGGCGGGCCCAGGCCGGGCAGGCGCACTACGCCGCCGCCAAGGCCGGGGTGATGGCGCTGACCCGCTGCGCGGCGATCGAGGCCGCCGAGTACGGGGTCCGGGTCAACGCCGTGGCGCCGAGCCTCGCCATGCACCCCCACCTGGTGAAGGTGACCTCGGCCGACCTGCTGGCGGAACTCACCGCCCGCGAGGCCTTCGGGCGCCACGCCGAACCCTGGGAGGTGGCCAACGCGATCGTCTTCCTGGCGTCCGGCTACTCCTCCTACCTCACCGGCGAGGTCGTCTCCGTCAGCGGCCAGCATCCCTGACCCCCGGAGCGACCACAATGGACCCGTGCCGACCAAGAAGAAGCCCCAGGTGACCGCCGCCCCCGCCCGGCGCCGTGAACTCCTCGAGACCGCCGCCGAGGTCTTCGCCGAACAGGGCTACAACGCCACCACCGTACGCAAGATCGCCGACCACGCGGGCATGCTCGCGGGCAGCCTCTACTACCACTTCGACTCCAAGGAATCGATGTTGGAGGAGATCCTGCGGACCTTCCTCGACGAGCTCTGGGACGGCTACGACACCGTCCTGGACGCCGCGCTCGGCCCCCGCGAGACCCTCGAAGCCCTCGTCACCGAGTCCTTCCGGGAGATCGACCGGCACCGCGCCGCCGTGGCGATCTACCAGAAGGAGAGCAGGCAGCTGGTCGCGCAGGACAGGTTCGCCTTTCTCGCCGAGTCGCAGCGCCGGTTCGAGAAGGCGTGGCTGGCCACGCTGGAACGCGGGGTCGCCGCGCGCGTCTTCCGCGCCGACCTCGACGTCCGTCTCACCTACCGGTTCGTGCGCGACACCGTGTGGGTGGCCGCGTCCTGGTACCGGCCGGGCGGACAGCACAGCCCGGAGGAGATCGCCCGGCAGTACCTGTCGATGGTGCTGGACGGGATCGCCGTCCGTGAGTAGCTCACCCATTCGTTGAAAACCCCTTTCTGGGCAGGGAGTCGATGACATGGCCGAGGCCTACATAGTCGAAGCGGTGCGCACGCCGGTCGGTCGGCGCGGGGGCGGACTGAGCGGGGTCCACCCGGCCGACCTGGGCGCCCATGTGCTGACCGCCCTGGTCGAGCGGTCCGGCGTGGACCCGGCCGCCGTCGAGGACGTCGTCTTCGGCTGCCTCGACGCGGTCGGACCGCAGGCCGGTGACATCGCCCGCACCAGCTGGCTGGCGGCCGGTCTGCCCGAGGAGGTGCCGGGCGTCACCGTCGACCGGCAGTGCGGGTCCTCGCAGCAGGCCGTGCACTTCGCCGCGCAGGCCGTCCTGTCGGGCACTCAGGACCTGGTGGTCGCCGGCGGCGTCCAGAACATGTCCCAGATCCCCATCGCGTTCGCCTCCCGCCAGGCCGCCGAGCCGCTGGGCCTGACCGAGGGGCCCTTCCTGGGCAGCGAGGGCTGGCGGTCCCGCTACGGACGGCAGCCCGTCAACCAGTTCGCCGGCGCCGAGATGATCGCCGCCAAGTGGGGCATCAGCCGCCAGGACCAGGAGGAGTTCGCCCTGCGCTCCCACCGGCGGGCACTGAGCGCCATCGACGAGGGCCGCTTCGAACGCGAGACGGTCCCCTACGGTCACGTCCCGGTGGACGAGGGCCCGCGCCGGGACACCTCCCTGGAGAAGATGGCCGCCCTCAAGCCGGTCGTCGACGGCGGCACCATCACCGCCGCCTGCTCCTCCCAGGTCTCCGACGGCGCCGCCGCGATGCTCCTCGCCTCCGAACGGGCCGTCCGCGAACACGGACTGCGTCCCCGAGCCCGCGTCCACCACCTCTCCGTCCGCGGCGAGGACCCCATCCGCATGCTCTCCGCGCCCATCCCGGCCACCGCCCACGCCCTGAAGAAGACCGGCCTGACCATCGACGCCATCGACCTCGTCGAGATCAACGAGGCGTTCGCCCCGGTCGTCCTCGCCTGGCTCAAGGAGACCGGCGCCGACCCCGCCAGGGTCAACGTCAACGGTGGCGCCATCGCCCTCGGTCACCCCCTCGGCGCGACCGGTGTCAAGCTCATGACGACCCTCCTCCACGAACTGGAACGCACCGACGGCCGGTTCGGCCTCCAGACGATGTGCGAGGGCGGCGGCCAGGCGAACGTGACGATCATCGAACGGCTGTGAAGGCCATGTTCATCGAGCTGTTGTGAGGCGGGTTCTGACCTCCTCGGCCTCCTTCATGATCCGTTCCACCAGTTCCGCGCACGACGGCAGGTCGTCGATCACCCCGGCGACCTGCCCGGCCGCCATCACCCCCAGGTCCGTACGGCCGTCCACCATCGCCGACCTGAGCAGCATCGGCGTGTTCGCGGCCAGCAGCACCTGACTCCACGACAGCTCCTTGCCGTGCCGCAGGGCCAGGCCGTCCCGGACCAGGTGCCGCCAGGTGAGCCCGGACAGCTTCCGGAACCCCGCCGCCCGCCGTATGGCATGCAGCAGACTCCGGGCCCGGCCCGAACGCTCCAACGCGGCCACCAGATCGGACCGCAGCATCCGGTGCGGCAGCCCGTCCACCGCCCTGGTCACCGTGACGTCCTTGACCGTCGCCGCCAGATATCTCGCCTTGACCGCGTCCGGCACCGTCGAGTCGGAGGTGAGCAGGAACCGGGTGCCCATCGCCACGCCCGCCGCGCCGTACGCCAGCGCCGCCATCAGCCCCCGCCCGTCGAAGAAACCGCCGGCGGCCACCACCGGTATCCGCACCGCGTCCACCACCTGCGGCAGCAGCACGCTGGTCGCCACCTCACCGGTGTGCCCGCCGCCCTCGCCGCCCTGCACGATCACCGCGTCCGCGCCCCACGCCGCCACCTTCTCGGCGTGCCGCCGGGCCCCGACGGACGGGATCACCACCACGCCCGCCGCCTTCAGCTCGGTGATCAGCTCGGGGGCGGGAGCCAGCGCGAAGGACGCCACCCGCACACCCCCGTCGACGATCAGCCGCACCCGGTCACCGGCGTCGGCCGCGTCCGCCCGCAGGTTCACCCCGAACGGGGCGTCCGTGCGGCACCGAACCTCCGCTATCGCGGCCCGCAACTGGTCCAGGGTCATCGTGGCGGAGGCCAGGATGCCGAGGGCCCCGGCGTCGGCCGTGGCCGAGACCAGCCGGGGGCCGGCCACCCAGCCCATCCCCGTCTGCACGACCGGATGCCGGATCCCCACCAGCCGCGTCAGCGCCGTCTCCATCAGCCGGCGACCTCCCTCGTCCGCGCACCACCGGGATCGAGCACTTCGCGGATCAGCCGCAGCTCCTCCGCGTCCGGCTCGCGGGTGTACGGCACCTCGTCCGGCACCACGAGCTCGAAGTCCGTCGCCTCCCGGACCTCGTCGACGCGCACCCCCGGATGCAGCGCCGCCAGCCGCATCGAGTGGTCCGGGGTCTCGAAGTCGAGGACACCGAGGTCGGTGACCACCCGGTGGATCCGGTGGAAGCGTTCCGTGCCCGGATGCCGGGCCACCCGGTCGTAACCCACCCCGCACACCATGTCGACCCGCGCCACGAACACCCGCCGTGAGTGCTTCGGCACCCAGTAACTCGTCGGGTTGTTCAGTGTGTTCAGGGTCGCCCCGCGCACCCCGAGCAACTGCCGCCGGGGCCGGGCCCAGTCGCCGATGCACGAGATGTTCTGGTTGCCGTACCGGTCGAGCTGGCTCGCGCCCATCATCACGTGCCGCCGTCCGCCGGCCACCAGCGCGAGATGCTGACGGTAGGGCAGCCAGCCCTCGGGTGTCCCGTCCGGCCGGACCAGGGTCGCCTCGCCGTCGGTGAGCAGCAGGTCCGGGGCGAAGGTGAGCCGGGCCAGCCGTGCGCCCAGGGAGGGGATCAGGCCCATCGGGCTCGCCAGGATCTCACCGGAGCCGCGCCAGGCCTCGGCACAGGCCAGCACGCAGTACTCGGAGCGGAGAACGTTCATCGGGCCTGCTCCTCCTGCCAGTCACGCACCGCCGACCGGTAGGCCTGTTCGTCACCGGCCAGGAAGCGTGTCGCGAAGTCCTCCCACGGAGTGCTCGCGTACCACCGCTGGAACTCCTCGTCCCGGCCGTAGTCCGGAGCACAGGACGTGAAGTGGGCGCCGCCCGGGGCCTCCACCACCCCCGTCACGTCGAGCCGTTTGACCAGCAGCGACTGCGGGGCCGCCGCCTTCGTCAACTCGGCGGTGTCCACCAGCCGTTCACAGGAGACGTAGGCCGTGTCCGCCGCCGCGCAGAACAGGTCGTCGAAGTAGGGGTCCGGGCCCAGGTACTGTCCGTTGCCCAGCCGGTCGGCGCGGTTGACGTGGACCAGGGCCGCGTCCAGCCGGAGGGCGGGCATCGCCACGAACGTCTCCCCGTCGTCGTACGGCGAGGTGACCGTCCGCAGGCCCGGGTTGACCCGCATGACGTCCGAGCCGAGGCCGGCCCGCACCGGGAGGAACGGCAGCCGGTTCGCCGCCGCGTGCAGGCCCCACATGAACATGCCCTCGTCCACCTCGGTCAGTTCGAGTGCGCCGCGTTCGCGGGCCGCGCGGTAGTGCGGTTCGAGCGGGACGGAGTCGAGCGTGACGAAGGCCGTCACCAGCCTGCGCACCCGGCCGGCCGCGACCAGCATCCCGACGTCGGGACCGCCGTACGAGACCAGGGTGAGATCGTCGATACCGGCCCGAAGTAACGCTCTGACCAGGGACATCGGTTTGCGTCGGGAACCCCAGCCGCCGATGCCGAGGGTCATGCCGCTCGTCAGCCGGGCGACGACCTCGTCGGCGGTCATCGTCTTGTCAGTCGTTTTCGGCACTCCCAGCACCCTCCTTTCCGAAGGTGTCACGGACCCGGTCGGCCACCCCGCTGAGGGCGGCCTCGAAGGTGAAGCCCTGTTCGAAGCGGTAGCTCCGCCGTACGTCGACGGGGTCGACGCCGTTGATGGCGGCCTTGGCCAGCCGCAGCAGGCTGCCGTCCTTCACGGCGATCTCCCGCGCCAGCTCCAGGGCGGCCGCGTCCAGTTCCCCGCGCGGGACGACCCGCCACACCGAGCCGTGCGCGTGCAGCTCGGCCGCGGTCGCCGTGCGCGAGGTGTAGTACAGCGTCCGCATCATGTGCGGCGGCACCAGCCGGGCCAGGTGCGTGGCGGCGCCCAGCGCGCCCCGGTCCAGCTCGGGAAGGCCGAACACGGCGTCCTCGCTCGCCACGATCGCGTCCGCGTTGCCCACCAGACCTATCCCGCCGCCCAGGCAGAAGCCGTGCACCGCGGCCACCACCGGGGTCTCGCACTCGTACACCGCCGCGAAGGCCTCCGCGCAACCGCGGTTCACGCCGATCAGCGCCTCGTTCCCGGCGGCCTGGAGCTCCTTGATGTCCACGCCCGCGTTGAAGCCCCGGCCCTCGGCGGCCAGCACCACGCAGCGCACCGCGGGATCGCGGCCGGCGGCGCGCACGGCGTCGGCCAGCTCGCACCAGCCGTGCACCGGCAGCGCGTTCACCGGCGGGAAGTCGACCGTGACGAGCGAGATTCCCTTTTCCGGGGACGAGGTGGAGACACCCATGGACGCATCAGCTACCTTCGCACTCAGCTGCCTTTCCACCAAACATTTGTTAGGTGAGGCTTCGAAGCTAGCAGCCGGTGCGGACGAGCGGGAGGCCCTGTGGATAACTCGCCGAGCGGCAGGATCGTGGTCGTCACCGGCGGCACCAGAGGCGTGGGCGCCGGGATCGCCCGCGCCTTCGCCGAGACCGGCGCCCGGGTGCTGGCCTGCGCCCGCCGACCGCCCGAACAGCCCCTGGACGGTGTCGAGTTCGCCCCTCTCGACCTGCGCGACCCGCCCGCCGTCCGCGCCTTCTTCGACGCCCTGCCGCGGGTCGACGTGCTCGTCAACAACGCGGGCGGCACCCCTTACCGGAGGCTCGCCGACGCCGAAGCGGAGCGGCACGCCCGGGTGATCGAGCTCAATCTCGTCACCCCGCTGACCGCCTCCCTCGCCGCGTACCAGCGGCTCAGCCGGGCCGGGGGAGCGGTGGTGATGGTCGGCAGCGTCAGCGGCGGCCGGCCCTCGCCGGGGTCGGCCGCCTACGGCGCGGCCAAGGCCGGGCTGGAGAGCCTCGCCCGGTCCATGGCGGTGGAGTGGGCGCCGCGGGTTCGGGTCAACACGCTGGTCGTCGGCATGGTCCGCACCGAGCTGGCCGGCCTCCACTACGGCGGTCCGGACGGCATCGACGCCGTCTCACGGACCGTTCCGCTCGGCCGTCTCGCCGTTCCGTCCGACGTCGGGGCCGCCGCCGTCTTCCTCGCCTCCGACGCGGCCGCCTACATCACCGGGGCCAGCCTGCTCGTGCACGGGGGCGGGGAGCGGCCGGCCTTCCTCGACGCCGCGACCGCCAACAAGGACTGTGGACAAGGAGGACTGGGATGAGCGGAATCTGTGCGGGCCGGGTCGTGGCCGTCACCGGTGCCGGGCGCGGGCTCGGCCGGGCCCACGCGCTCGCCTTCGCCGCCGAGGGCGCCCGGGTCGTCGTGAACGACCTCGGCGTCGGCCTCGACGGCGTGCCGGGCCCGGACAGTCCCGCCCGGGCCGTCGTGGACGAGATCCGGGCGGCCGGCGGCGAGGCGGTGGCGCACGGGGGTGACATCGCGACCGACGCCGGGGCCGCGTCCCTGGTGGCGACGGCCCTGGACGCGTACGGCCGCCTCGACACCCTCGTCAACAACGCCGGGTTCCTGCGCGACCGGATGCTGGTCAACCTCGGCGAGGACGACTGGGACGCGGTGATGAGGGTGCACCTCAAGGGTCACTTCCTGCCCCTTCGGCACGCGGCGGCGCACTGGCGGGCCGAGGCCAAGGCGGACCGGACCCCGGTGGCCCGGATCGTCAACACCAGCAGCGGGGCCGGTCTGCTGGGCTCGGTCGGACAGGGCAACTACAGCGCCGCGAAGGCCGGCATCGTGGGCCTCACCCTGGTCGCGGCGGCCGAACTCGCCCGCTACGGCGTCCAGGTCAACGCCGTCGCCCCGGCCGCCCGCACCCGGATGACCGAGCGCACGTTCGCCACCACCATGGCCGCTCCCGGCTCCGGTTTCGACGCCATGGCCCCGGAGAACGTCTCCCCGCTCGTGGTCTGGCTGGGCTCCGCCGCGAGCACCGGAGTCACCGGGCGGGTGTTCGAGACGGAGGGCGGCCGGATCACCGTCATGGAGGGCTGGCGGCCCGGTCCGACCGCCGACAAAGGGGCGCGGTGGACCCCGGCCGAGGCGGGCGGGGCGACACTGAAGCTGCTGGCCGAAGCGGAGCCGCCGGGGGCGGTGTACGGGGCGTGACCGGTGCGCCGCCGCGCGGGGACGGCCCTGGCGGTCCGCTCGGGGGCGGCCCTCAGGTGTCGCACTCCAGTACCGTCCGGCACAGCGAGCAGCGCGCCCGGACCCGGCCCCGTACCGGCACCCTGATCCGCTGGTGGCAGGTCGGGCACGGGAACGAGACCCGCAGCCGGCCGCCGCTGTCGGGGGTGAAGGCGTAGGGGGCACCGGGCTGCGGGGCGGGCGCGCCGGGCGCGTGACGGCGGTCGCGCGCGTAGCGGCGGCGGCCCGCCCAGCCGGCCGCGGTCAGCGGCGGCTGCTCCTCGTCCTGGCGGGCCCTGGCCATGCCCTTCTGGTACGCCGTGTACGCCTGCGGGCTGGTGAACCACACGGACGGGTCCTCGCCGAACACGAGGGAGCGCTTGGCCAGGACGTAGCCGAACTCCTCGGGCGTGAGGTAGCCGAGCTTCTGGGAGGCCTCCCCGTGCTCCCGGTACGCGTCAAGGAGCAGCCAGCCCGCGCCGAGGTAGGTGGTCACCGTGTCCGTCAGGATCTCGTTCTCCCGGGTGCTCGGGAAGGACAGGTCCAGACGGTGCAGGTAGACGTGCGTCACCTCGTGGGCGAGGGCCGCGCCGATGTCCCTGCGGTGGGTGCGGAAACGGTCGTTCAGTTCGACGAAGTACTCGGGACCCGCGGTGAGTTCGACGTTCGCCGCGTGGGTCATGTCCTTGAAGCCGACGATCATCCGGGCGTCCGGCAGACGGAAGTGCCGCACGATCCCGTGGGCGACGCGCTGCGAGCCGAGATGGAGGTCGTCGGTGTCGCAGAACGCGACGTCGGCGGGGGCGACGCTGGTGGCGAAGGTCTGGACGGTGTCGTAGGACAGGCGGCGGTACAACGCCGTGACGGCGGCCCGCACGGTGTCCAGGTGCGGGTAGCCGTGTTCCACCGGGCCGCCGTTCGCCACGTCCCTTACCCCCACAGACGCCGCCGGAGCTTCCTTTCCAGTATGCGGGGGACGGCGATCCCCGCGCCCCTAAAGAGGCGTCGTGCGTACCGTCTGCTGTTCGGTGTCCTGGAGTTCCAGGATCCAGATCTCGTTCTCGCCCTCCTTCAGCACCGGGCCGGGGACGTACAGCGAGTCCTGCGGTCCCGTCGACCAGTAGCGGCCCAGGTTGAAGCCGTTGATCCAGACGAAGCCGCGGGTCCAGCCCGGCAGGTGCAGGCGGGCGTCGCCGGCCCCGCGCACCGTCAGCGTGCCCCGGTACAGGCCCGGGACGCCGTCCGCCGGAGGGGAACCGAACGGCACCGCGGCCACACCGCCGTCGAAGGCGTCGAGATCCAGGCCACGCGCGCGTACCCCGTGCAGGAACTGGCGTTCGTGCAGGACGCCGCCGGTGATGCCCTTCGTCTCGCCCGAGCGGGGGCCGTAGTTGACGCGGCCCAGCGACTCCACCCAGAGCTCCACGCGCGCGGGGCCCGCGACCGGCTTCTTGAGCTGGGGTTCCTCCTCGGTGAGCACCCCGGCCCGCTCCCCGTCGACGTAGACCACCGCGAGGTCGCGCAGGCCCCGCGCGGTGAGGGGGTACGGCCGGCGCGGGCCGGGGACGTCCACCTCGTAGCGGATCAGGCCCCGGGCGATGCCCAGCTCCTCGAAGGTCGGCGGGACGGCGTGGACGCGCTCCGGGGTGCCCAGGGTCTCCAGGACGGCGGTCAGGGGCGCCCAGCCGGTCACCGTCACGTCCGCCGGCGCGTCCGACGCGGCCGGTGCGGGCGGCGGTTCGGGCAGAGGGCCGTCGTGGTACTCGGCCAGGACCTCGCGGAAGCGCCAGAACTTCTCGGTGGGGCGTCCGTACTCGTCGATCGGGGCGTCGTAGTCGTACGAGGTCACGTCCGGCTCCAGCGGACCCTCGTGCAGTTCGCCGCCGGGCCGGTTGGCGCCCGCCCAGCCGGCGAAGTTGGTGCCGCCGTGCGCCATGTAGACGTTGACCGACGCCCCGCACTCCAGGATCTCCCGCAGGGCCGCCGCCGCGTCCCGCGCGTCCCGTACGACGTGTTCGCCGCCCCAGTGGTCGAACCAGCCGCACCAGAACTCCATGCACATCAGCGGGCCCCCCGGCTGGTGGCGGCGCAGCACCTCGAAGGCCTCGCGCGCGTGGGAGCCGAAGTTCGCCGTGGCGAGCAGGCCGGGGACCGAGCCGCCGGTGAGCATGTGGTCCTCGGGGCCGTCCGAGGTGACCAGCGGCACCGTGACGCCCTCCGCGCGCAGCAGGTCGGTGAGGTGGGCCAGGTAGGCGGCGTCGGATCCGTAGCTGCCGTACTCGTTCTCGACCTGCACCATGATCACCGGGCCGCCGCGGTCCAGCTGCCGGGACACCACCTCGGGCAGCAGCCGGCGGAACCACGCGTCCACGTACCCGAGGAAACGCTCGTCCCGCGTGCGCGCGCGTGCGCCCAGCTCCCCGGTCACCCAGTGCGGCAGACCGCCGTTCTCCCACTCCGCGCAGATGTACGGTCCCGGCCGCACGATCGCCCACAGACCGGCCTCCCGTGCCGCGTCCAGGAACCGGCCGAGGGCTCCGACGTCCCGGAAGCCGCCCGGCCGCGGCTCGTGCAGGTTCCACGGCACGTACGTCTCCACGCAGTTCAGCCCCATGGCGCGCAGCAGCGCGAGCCGGTGGCGCCACTGCTCCTCGTGCACCCGGAAGTAGTGCAGCGCGCCGGACAGCAGCCGCACCGGCCGCCCGTCCAGCAGGAAATCGGTTTCGCCCACCGTGAAGTCACCCATAGGCTCAGCCTGACCTGTCGGCGGGCGCCCGGACCATGGACAAAGATCGGCAGCACTTGGACGAAAGAGCCGACAGCAAGGAGCGCGCAGTGCCGGGCGGCCCGCCGATCTTCCGTACCTGGATGCGGTTCTTCACACCCGGCGCCGTCCACCGCCGGCTCGGCCTGGTCTGCTGGGGCGTCGGACTCCAGTACGGCGCGGTGCCCGCCGTCGGCCCGCGCCTGCTGGACCATCACGTCGCCGTGGTGATCAGCGCAGGCCGGGGCTGGTACCGCACGCCCGACGGGCGCGGTACCGCCGTCGTGGCGCCCGCGCTGGTGTGGCTCACGCCCGGCGTCCCGCACCACTACGGGCCCGACCCGGACACCGGCTGGGACGAGGCGTTCGTGACCTTCACCGGACCCGACACCGCGACCTACACGGAACTCGGCTACATCGAGCCCGAGCGGCCCGTGGTGCCCCTCGCGGACGCCACCGGCCCCCGCGACGTCATCGCCCGCATCGCGCGCGCCGCCCGCCGGGGCAACCCCCTCCTGGAGGTCGAGACCGGCGCCGCCGTGCACGAGCTCCTCGTCGCCCTGCGGCACGCGCGCGCCGACCTCGCCCCCGACGGCGACCCGGTGCTGCACGCGCTCGCCCGGGACGCCTGCACCGGCATGACCGTCGCCGACCACGCGGCCCGGCACGGCATGACCCCCGCCGAGCTGCGCACCGCCGTCCGCCGGGTCGCCGGGTGCAGCCCCAAGGACTACCTGATCGGCATCCGGCTCGGCCGCGCCCAGGAACTCCTCGCCACCACCGAACTGTCCGTCGCCGCCGTCGCCCGCCGCGTCGGCTACGACGATCCGGCCTACTTCTCCCGCCTGTTCACCCGCCGCGTCGGCACGGCCCCCGTGCGCTTCCGCGCCCAGCAGAGCCGGGCCGTGCCCGAGGACTGGAACGACGACCTCCCGGAGCCCGGCGAATCCGGTCCGCCGGCGCCGGGCCCCGCCGAAGGCCCTTAGGGAGCACGCGACCGCCCCCCGTAGGGTTGACGTCCATGACCACCAGCAACACCGGTACCGGTGACGTCGACCCCGCCGTCCGCGCGGAGCTCGGCCGGCTGCGCGACAGCATCGACAACATCGACGCGGCCGTCGTCCACATGCTCGCCGAGCGTTTCAAGGCCACCCAGCAGGTCGGGCGCCTCAAGGCGGTCCACCGGCTGCCCCCGGCCGACCCGGCCCGCGAGGCCCGGCAGATCGCCCGGCTGCGCGCCCTCGCCGAGAACGCGAAACTCGACCCGGCCTTCGCCGAGAAGTTCCTGAACTTCATCATCGCCGAGGTGATCCGGCACCACGAGTCCATCGCCGAGGACACGGTCAACACCAAGGGGGCGGCGGCGGACCCGCACTGACCGGAGCGCGCGCCGTACGCCTGGCAGAGCGCCCCGGCGCCGCCGGGCGACCCCCGCGGGCCGGGGCGCTCGAACGGGCGCGCGGTTGCGGGCCGCGCACGGCGCGGGACGGCGCGTCCACCAGCGCCTACGCGTCCCGTACCGCGGCCGCGCGGCGGACATAAGCCGCGTAGCGCACCCACCCCTGTGCGTCGTCGGTGTCATCGGGCAGCATGGCCCGCATGTCCGTACTGACTCGCGACGAAGCGCAGAGCCGCGCCGAGCTCCTCGACGTCCACCGCTACACGATCGACCTCGACCTGACCACCGGGGACGAGACCTTCGACTCCCGTACCGTGATCAGGTTCACGGCCCGGTCCGACGGCGACACCTTCGTCGAGATGAAGCCCGCCGAACTGCGCGCCGTCACCCTCGACGGACAGTCCCTCGACCCCGAGACGCTGGACCAGGACCGGCTGCCCCTGAGGAACCTCACCGCGGGCGAGCACGAGCTGCGCGTCGAGGCCACCATGCGCTACTCGCGCACCGGTGAGGGCATGCACCGCTTCACCGACCCCACGGACGACCTGACCTACGTCTACACCCAGATGTTCATGGACGACGTGCAGCGCGTCTTCGCCGCCTTCGACCAGCCCGACCTGAAGGCCGTCTTCGAGCTGACCGTCACCGCTCCCGAAGGCTGGAGCGTCCTCGCCAACGGCGTCACCGAGGACCTCGGCGAGGGCCGCTGGCGGGCCGCCGCCACCCCGCTGATCTCCACCTACCTGGTCGCCGTCGCCGCCGGCCCCTGGCACTCGGTGCGCACCGAGCACCGCGGACTGCCCTTCGGCATCCACTGCCGCCGCTCGCTGGCACCGCACCTCGACGCCGACGCCGAGGAGATCCTCGACATCACGCGCGCGTGCTACGACCGCTACCACGAGAAGTTCGAGGAGCCCTACCCCTTCGACTCCTACGACCAGGCGTTCGTCCCCGAGTTCAACGCCGGCGCCATGGAGAACCCGGGCCTGGTCACCTTCCGCGACGAGTTCGTCTACCGCTCCGCCGTCACCGACACCGAGCGCCAGACGCGCGCGATGGTCGTCGCCCACGAGATGGCTCACATGTGGTTCGGCGACCTCGTCACCCTCCGCTGGTGGGACGACATCTGGCTGAACGAGTCCTTCGCCGAGTACATGGGCTACCAGACCCTCACCGAGGCCACCCGCTTCACCGACACCTGGGTCGACTTCGGTGTCGCCCGCAAGGCCTGGGGTTACGACGCCGACCAGCGCCCCTCCACCCACCCCGTCGCCCCCGAGGCCGTCGACGACACCGCCGCCGCGCTGCTCAACTTCGACGGCATCTCCTACGCCAAGGGCGCCTCCGCGCTGCGCCAGCTGGTCGCCTGGATGGGCGAGAAGGACTTCCTGGCCGGCATCAACATCCACTTCCAGCGGCACCGGTTCGGCAACGCCAGCCTCGCCGACTTCATCGACTCCCTCGCCGCCGCCACCGACCGCGACGTGCACGGCTGGGCCGACAGCTGGCTGCGCACCACCGGCGTCGACACCCTCACCCCGGTCCTGGCCACCGCCGCCGACGGCACCCGCGACCTCACCGTGGAGCGCACCGGCAGCCGCCCGCACCGCGTCCGCGTGGGCGTCTACGACCAGGACCTCACCGACGAGGGCCGGCTCACCCTGCGCGAGCGCATCGACCTCGACATCCCGGGGACCGCCCCGCAGCCCCTCGGCAAGCGGCCCGCGCTGCTCCTGCTCAACGACGGCGACCTGACCTACGCCAAGATCCGCTTCGACGCCGACTCCGCCGCCACGATCCGCGCCCACCTGTCGGGCCTGCCCGACCCGCTCACCCGCGCGGTGGTGTGGAACGCCCTGCGAGACGCGGTCCGCGACGGCGAACTGGCGCCCGCCGCCTACCTGGAGACCGCCCGCGCGCATCTCCCGCGCGAGACCGACCTGGCGCTCGTCCAGGGCGTGCTGGCCTTCACCGCGGTCCACCTCGTCGACCGCTACCTCACGCCGGAGGAGCGCCCGGCCGCCCTCGCGACCCTCTCCGCGCTCTGCCGGGACCTCATCCGGCGCACCGAGGACGGCGACAACCCCGGCCTGCGCCTGATCGCCGTACGGCACTTCATCCGCGCCGCCGCCCAGCCCGACACCATCGCCGCCTGGCTCGCCGACGGCACCGTGCCGGGCGGCCCCGAACTCGACCCCGAGCTGCGCTGGCGCATCATGAGCCGGCTCGCCGTCCTCGGCGCCGTCGACGAGGACCGTATCGCCGCCGAGCTGGCACGCGACCCGAGCGCCAGCGGCCAGGAGGGCGCCGCCCGCTGCCGGGCCGCGCTGCCCCACCCGGAGGCCAAGCGCACCGCCTGGGAGGCCATGTTCACCGGCGACGACCTGTCCAACTACCTGTTCGCGGCCACCGCCCAGGGCTTCTGGCACCCCGAACAGGCCGACCTGGTCCGGGAGTACGTGCCGCGCTACTACCAGGACGCGGTCGCCGTCGCCGCCCGGCGCGGGCCCGCCATCGCCGGGGTGGTCGGCCGGGAGGCCTTCCCGGTCCACGCCGTCGACGCCGAGAACCTCGCCCTCGGCCGGGACTGCCTGCGCGACGCCGACCCGGTCACCGCCCTGCGCCGCCGCCTGACCGACGAACTGGACGACCTGGAGAGGGCGCTGCGGGTCCGAGGGGCGTAGACACCACCCCGACAGCGGGTGCGGCTGGGTGAGCGGACGGCCGCTCAGCCCGCGGCCGGGCGGAGTTCCGCCCGGCGTACCCCGCCCTCCCGTGGGCCCGCGCGCCGGTTGCCCACCTCGGCGGCTCTCGGCGTCGGCACGCCCAGGGTGAAGCCGAGGCGCTCCAGGAAGCGCTCCCCGGCCCGCCAGCCCGGCGGCACCGTCGCCGTCACCAGCGACACCCCCTCGGCATGGGCGAGCAGCGACTCGGCCAGCGCCCGGCCGAGGCCCCGGCCACGCGCCCACGGCGCCAGCAGGAACAGGCCCACCGCGACCGCGCCGGGCCCCGGATGGTTGCGCACCGCGTCCACCAGGCCCGAGACCACCCCGTCCCGTTCCAGCACCAGCAGCACCTTGTCGTCGGGGTCGGCGCCCTCGGGCAGCCCGTAGAACAGGCTCTGCACGTCGCCCGGCCCCGACGGCAGCCCCGTCGCCGCCACGAACCAGTCCTCGCAGGCCTCGAAGAGGTCCAGCAGCGGCACCTCGTCCGAGGGCAGCGGCTCCCGTACCAGCACCCGCTCACCGGGCACGTCGATCATCCACGCGTCAACCACCCGACCGACGTTAGCCCCGGTCAGCCCCCGCCTCAACGCCCTAGCCCCGCCCGGCCGCACGCGCGGGCCACCACCCGCCGCCGGACGTCCCGACAGGTTTTCCCCGCACGGCAGTACCCACTTTCGGGTTCCGATCGTTGAGCTTTATGGGCGCGCAGGCCCAATCCCGTACAAGCTGGAACTCCCCCCGCGGACCACCCCCTTAGGCCAGCGACCCGAGGAGAGCCCATGGGCATGCCGCCCCTCGCATCCGGACCGCACGGACCCGACGCCCTGCGGCCCCTGCTGGACACCGTGCTCGACGCCCTGCGCGCGGGCGCCCGGGCACGCGGCGGACCGCTGCCCGCGGGCGGTCCGGAGACGGTGGCCGAGCGCGTCGCGGACGCCGTGGGGGACGTACTCCCCGACGACGGTGATCCCGACGCCCTGCGCACCCTGGTGACCGCCCTCGCCGAGGGCGCGGCCGACCCCGCCGACCCACTGTGCGCGGCGCACCTGCACTGCCCGCCGCTGGCCGTCGCGACCGCCGCGGACCTCGCCGCGAGCGCCCTCAACCCCTCCCTGGACTCCTGGGACCAGGCCCCGGCGGCCACCGCCCTGGAAGCCATGGTCACCCGCACCCTCGCCCACACCATCGGCCTCGCCGACGCCGTGGTCACCAGCGGCGGCACCGAGTCCAACCAACTCGCCCTGCTGCTCGCCCGCGAGGCCCAGGACGGCCGCGTCCAGCTGGTCCACGGAGCCAACGCCCACCATTCGCTGCCCCGCGCCGCCTGGCTGCTCGGCCTGCCCGACCCCGTCGTGGTCCCCGCCCCGAACGGCACCCTCGACCCGGCCGCCCTCCACGACGCCCTCACCCACCTGCCCCGGCCCTGCCTCGTCGCCGCCACCGCCGGCACCACCGACGCCGGGCTCATCGACCCGCTCCCCGAGATCGCCGGGCTCTGCGCGGCCCACGGCGCCCGGCTGCACATCGACGCCGCCTACGGAGGCGGCCTCGCCTTCAGCGACCGGCACCGGGACAAGCTGGCCGGCCTGGAGCGCGCCCACACCGTCACCCTCGACCTGCACAAACTCGGCTGGCAGCCGGTCGCCGCCGGCCTCCTCGCCGTCGCCCGCCCCACCGAGTTCGGCGTCCTGCACCACCGCGCCGACTACCTCAACGCCGACGACGACACCGAGGCCGGCTACCCGGACCTGCTCGGCCGCTCCCTTCGCACCACCCGCCGCCCCGACATCCTCAAGATCGCGGTCACCCTCAGGACCCTCGGCCGCTCCGGACTCGGCGCGCTGGTGGACCAGGTGTGCGCACGCGCCCGGGAGTTCGCGTCCCTGGTCCGCGAACACCCCGGCTTCGAGCTCTACGACCGGCCGGACATCAGCACGGTGCTGTTCCGCCCCGCCGGAGCCACCGACGAGGACGTGGCCGGCATACGGCGCGGCCTGCTGCACGACGGCCGGGCCGTCCTCGGCCGGGCCCGGCTCGACGGCCGGCTCTGGCTCAAAGCCACCCTCCTCAACCCCCACACCCGGCCGGACGAACTGGCCGTCCTCCTGAAACTCGTGGAAGGAACGACCCCGAGATGACCCACCCCCCACACCACGAGCCCGAAGCACCCCGCGACCTGGTCGGCATCGGCATCGGACCGTCCAACCTCTCCCTGGCCGCGCTCGCCCACCCGCTCACCGAACTCGACACCGTCTTCTACGAACAGCGCCCCCGCTTCGACTGGCACGCAGGACTGCTGATCGACGGCACCACCGTCCAGGTGCCGTTCCTCGCCGACCTGGTGACCCTCGCCGACCCCGCCAGCCCCTGGTCGTTCCTCAACTATCTCAAGGCCCGCGAACGGCTCTTCCCGTTCTACTTCGCCGAGCGCTTCCACATCCGGCGCGCCGAGTACGACGCCTACTGCCGGTGGGTCGCCGAGAGCCTGCCCGGACTGCGCTTCTCCCACCAGGTGGACGCGGTCCGCTGGAACTCCGAACGCGACCTGTTCGAGGTCGACCACACCCAGCTCGACGCCGAAGGAGAGGCCGAGGCCCTCGGCCGTACCTACACGAAGAACATCGTCCTCGGGGTCGGCACCGTGCCGTACGTGCCCGACCCGCTCAAGCCGCTGGTGGAGTCCCCGGGCGTACCGGTCGTGCACGCGGCCGACTACCTCGACCACCGCGAGGCCTTCCTCACGGCCGAGCACGTCACCGTCGTCGGCTCCGGCCAGTCCGGTGCCGAGGTCTTCCTCGACCTGCTGAGGAACCGGCCGGCCGGCCGCGAGAAGCTGCACTGGATCGGCCGCAGCGAGGCGTTCGCGCCCATGGAGTACTCCAAGCTCGGCCTGGAGCACTTCACCCCCGACTACACCCGCTACTTCCACTCCCTCGGCGAGCCCGTCCGGGACCGGCTCGTCGCCTCCCAGTGGCAGCTCCACAAGGGCATCGACGCGGACACCATGGCCGCCATCCACGACGAGCTCTACCGCCGCACCCTGCACGGCGGCTGGCCCGACGCCGTCCTCACGCCGGGCGTCCAGGTCCGGACGGCCGGCCGCATCGCCACCACCAAGGTCGAACTCCACCTCGAACACATCCAGCAGGGCGGCCGTTCCCGGCTCACCACCGACGCCGTGGTCCTGGCCACCGGCTACCGTGAACGCCCCCTCGGGCGTCTGCTCGCCGGACTCGACCCCTACCTGCGCCGTGACAGCAGCGAACGCCCGCGCGTGGACGAGCGGTTCCGGCTGGTCCTCGACCCGTCGGTGAGCGGAGCGGCGTACGTCCAGAACGCCGAGCTGCACACCCACGGCGTCGGCGCGCCCGACCTGGGCCTCGCCGCCTGGCGCAGCGCCACCATCCTCAACTCCGTGACCGGCAAGGAGCCCTACCCCCTGCCCGCGCGCACGGCCTTCACCAGCTTCGGCCTGGAGGGACCGGAGGACCGGGTCCCGGCCCAGCAGCAGCCGAGGCAGCTCACGCCCCTGGTCGACTGAGCGACCGGCGCCGGCCCGCCCGGGCCGGCGCCGTCCACCTCTCTCAGAACACCGGCTCTCTCAGAACACCGGCTCTCTCAGAACAGCGGCGTGCCCTCGCGGGTCAGCCGCCAGTCCACCGACGCGAAGTCCTTCGGGTCCAGGACGCCCTTGGCGGTCACCCACTCCGCGATCCGGGTGCGGATCTCCGTCGACTCCGACCACAGCTCCTTGGCCGAGGCGACGTACGGGAACGCGCCGCCGCCGTTGGCGCGGTAGTTGTTCACCGCGAGCACGAACTGCAGCGAGTCGTCCAGGGCGGCCCCGCCGTAGGTCAGGTTCCTGATCCGCGACCCGGCGGGCTGTGCGACGTCGATGTCGTAGCGCAGGCCGGAGACGTAGTCGTAGTTGTAGTCCGGGCGGTTGCCGGCGTTCGTGAGCTTCTCCACGTCGACGGCCGCGCCGACGGCCGTCTGGACGTAGTACTCCGCCGAGTACTCCAGGTACGCGCGGATCTGGGCGCCCGTCATCAACTTGGCGACCAGCGTGTTGTCGTACACGTACAGGCTCGACAGGTCCCGGATGGTCACGTTGCCGGCCGGGATCTCGGACGTCCGCGAGAACGGCGAGGCCTGCGCGATCACCGGCAGCGCGGCGTACTCGGTGCCCGCCAGGGCGGCCCTGACCACGTCCTCCTGGACCTTGGTGATCAGGTCGATGATCGGGGCGTCCTGGTAGCGGGCGTCGACCGTCGTGAGGGTCTCGGTGGCGGTGCCGACGACCTGGTTGACGTACGAGACGACCTTCGCGTGCTCGTCGGAGAGCAGCTTGGTGATCTTCGGGTCGTCGGCGACCGTCCTGGAGTCGCGCAGCGAGGCCGCGACCGACTCCACCTGCCAGGCGCCCTTGCTGAACACCAGCTCGATGTCGAACACGGTGAGACGCTCGGCGTAGCACAGCGGTTCGGACAGCACGACCGTCCTGCCGGTGGCCTCGTTGGTGACCTTCAGCTCCGGGATCTCCAGGTGCGCGTGGCCGACCAGGATCGCGTCGATGCCCGGCACCTGCCTGGCCACGTTCGCGGCCGCGTTCTCCACGTAGGGCACCTGGTCGCCGTAGGAGGAGGTGCCGGAGGAGCCGGAGTGCGCCGAGACCACGACCACGTCGGCGCCCAGCGCCTTCAGCTTCGGCACCCACTTCGCGGCCTGCTCCTCGAGGCCGGGGAAGGCCAGCTTGCCCTGGACGTAGGCCTTGTCCCAGATCGCGATGCCCGGGTTGGTCAGACCGAGGACGGCGACCTTGACCGGCGGGGCACCCGGGACGTGGAACTTCTTGACGAAGTACGGCGGGAAGGCGGGCTTCAGGGTCTTCGCGTCCACCGCGTTCGCGCCGAGCAGCGGGAAGTCCAGTTGGTCCTCGAACGTGCGCAGCGTCTCGATGCCGTAGTTGAACTCGTGGTTGCCGAGCGCCGCCGCGTCGTACCCGATCGCGTTCATGGCCTGCGCCATCGGGTGCACCGGGCCGCCCTTGGCGGTGATCGGGTCGACCTTGGCGTAGTAGTACGTCAGCGGGGTGCCCTGGATGGTGTCGCCGGCGTCCAGCAGCAGCGTGTTGCAGCGGCCCTTCTCCTCGCGCACCTGGTTCACCAGGGTCGAGACGCGGGCCAGGCCCATCGCGTTGCCGGCCTTGTCGGAGTACTCCGCGTCCTTGAAGTAGTCCCAGTTGAAGACGTGACCGTGCAGGTCCGTGGTGCCCATGACGGTCAGCGAGTACCGCTTGGGGTGCCGGTCGGGCCGCGCCGACGCCTGTGCCGGAGCAGCCGCCGCCCCGGCGACCGCGACCCCCGCACCGGTGACGGCTGACTTCTTCAGGAACTTCCGGCGGTTCAAGGGCATGTCTCGATCTCCTCGGGAAACGGTCAACGACGCGCGTAGATTGTGTCCTGCCCGGACCGACGGCAACAGGTCCGGGAGGTTGCGATCTGGTGACCTGATCCCCGAACTCCGGTCCGCACAAGCGGGGATGACATGACAGAGTGGGGCGTATGACCTTCGAGGAAACCCGCTCGGCCGGCACGCCCGACGCACCCCTCCTCGTCGTGCGCGGCGAGGCCGAGCTGGAGGTCGAACCGGAGCTGGCCCGGATCGGCGTCCTGGTCAGCGCCCGGGGCCGCGACCGCCGTTCGACCCTGGACGACCTCACCCGCCGCAACACCACCGCCCTGGAACTCGTCAAGTCGTACGGCGAGGCGGTGGAGCGGCTGTCGACGGGAGCCTTCTCCATCGCGCCCGAATTCGCCGAGCGCGGCCGGGGCGAGCGGGTGCGCAGCTATCACGGCCGCGTGCAGCTCACCGCCGAGTTCACGGACTTCACCGTGCTCGGCGAACTCGTCACCCGCCTCGCCGACCTGGAGCTGACCCGGGTCGACGGGCCCTGGTGGTCCCTGCGCCCCGACTCACCCGTGCACGGCGAGGCCCGGCGGCGGGCGGTCGCCGAGGCGGTGCAGCGGGCCCGTGAGTACGCGAGCGCCCTCGGCACCTCCCTCGCCGCGCTGGTCGAACTCGCCGACACCGGCGCCGAGGGCCCGCGGCCGCACCGGCCGGCCTTCGGTGGCGGGGTCCGCAGCCGGGCGGTCGCCGACGCCCCCGCCGAGCCGCTGGACCTCGAACCCCCGCGCCTGCGGGTGGCCGCCGAGGTCGGCGTGCGTTTCACGATGGCTCCGCCGGAACTGTGAGCGCGTTCAAGACCTGCGGGATGCTCATAGGAGCGGGTCGCCGCACAATTCAACACTTGTCAATAGGCCTTCACCCAAAGGTTGTTGGGTCGTCATGCACCACCGATTCTCTACCCGCCGGTAAGGCCTAGGCTCGAAGCATGCGCCGAGCAAAGATCGTTTGTACTCTGGGGCCCGCCACCGACTCGTACGACCAGATCAAGGGCCTGGTCGAGGCCGGCATGGACGTCGCCCGATTCAACCTCAGCCACGGCGGTCACGCCGAGCACGAGGAGCGCTACCACCGGGTGCGCAAGGCCTCCGACGAGACCGGTCGCAGTGTGGGCTTGCTCGCCGACCTTCAAGGCCCGAAGATCCGGCTCGGCACGTTCACCGAAGGCCCGGTACTCCTCGAACGCGGCGACGCCTTCACCATCACGGTCGAGGAGGGCGCCGAGGGCGACCGCGGCCAGTGCGGGACCACCTACGCGGGCCTGGCCGGTGACGTCACCCCCGGTGAGCGGGTCCTGGTCGATGACGGCAAGGTCTGCCTGGAGGTCACCCATGTCGACGGTCCCCGGGTGCACACCAGGGTCGTCGAGGGCGGCATGGTCTCCGACCACAAGGGCCTCAACCTGCCCGGGGTCGCCGTCTCCGTGCCGGCCCTGTCCGACAAGGACGAGGCCGACCTGCGGTGGGCGCTGCGCACCGGCTTCGACGTGATCGCGCTGTCCTTCGTGCGCAGCGGCCGGGACATCGAGGACGTCCACCGCATCATGGACGAGGAGGGCCGCCGCCTTCCCGTGATCGCCAAGGTCGAGAAGCCGCAGGCCGTCGAGAACATCGACTCCATCGTGGCCGCCTTCGACGGCATCATGGTCGCGCGCGGCGACCTGGGCGTGGAGATGCCGCTGGAGCAGGTGCCGATCGTCCAGAAGCGCGCCGTCAAGCTGGCCAAGCGCAACGCCAAGCCGGTCATCGTCGCCACCCAGATGCTCGACTCGATGATCGACAACTCCCGGCCCACCCGTGCCGAGGCCTCCGACGTGGCCAACGCGGTCATCGACGGCACGGACGCGGTGATGCTCTCCGGCGAGACCAGCGTGGGCAAGTACCCGATCGAGACCGTGCGGACCATGGCGAAGATCGTCGAGGCGGCCGAGGAGGACATCCTCGCCAAGGGGCTGCCCCCGCTGACCGACAGCAACAAGCCCCGTACCCAGGGCGGTGCGGTGGCGCGGGCGGCCGCCGAGATGGGCGACTTCCTGAACGCCAGGTTCCTGGTCGCGTTCACCGAGTCCGGGGACACGGTGCGCCGGCTCTCCCGCTACCGCTCGCCGATCCCGCTGCTCGCCTTCACCCCGGAACCGGCCACCCGCTCCCAGCTCAACCTCACCTGGGGCGTGGAGACCTTCCTCGGTCCGCATGTCGACTCGACGGACAAGATGGTCGACCAGGTCGACGAACTGCTGCTGAAGTACGGCCGCTGCGAGAAGGGGGACGTCGTGGTCATCACGGCCGGCTCCCCGCCCGGTGTCTCCGGCGCGACCAACATGGTCCGGGTGCACCACATCGGCGAGGACGACAGCCCCAGGTGACGCCGGCGGGTGCCCCCGCACAACGCCGACGGGCCCCTCCGTAACCGGTGGGGCCCCTTGTTAACACGAAATTATTGTGACCTTGGAATCCAAGGAAAAGTGCCCCGGGTCGGACTCGAACCGACACTGTACGGGTTTTGAATCCGTTGCCTGCTGCCAATTGGGCTACCGGGGCTCGAAGAATCAAAGGTTATCCCCGACCCTCCGCGCGTCCACCATACCGTAGCTAGGTAGGCTCTTGTCAGCAGTACCCCTGCCCTGAACGAGGAGCCCCCGTGACCGCCGCCGAGTCGCCCCAGCCAGTCGACGCACCCGACGACGACAAGTCGCACGTGCCTCCGATGACGACCCGTGTCGTCATCGCCGAGGACGAGGCCCTGATCCGGCTCGACCTCAAGGAGATGCTGGAGGAAGAGGGGTACACGGTGGTCGGCGAGGCCGGCGACGGTGAGCAGGCCATCGAACTGGCCCGCGAGCACCGCCCCGACCTGGTCATCCTGGACGTCAAGATGCCCAAGCTGGACGGCATCTCGGCGGCCGAGAAGATCGCCGAGGAGTCCATCGCCCCGGTCCTGATGCTCACCGCGTTCTCCCAGCGCGACCTGGTCGAGCGGGCACGTGACGCCGGTGCGATGGCGTACCTGGTCAAGCCGTTCAGCAAGAGC
Organism: Streptomyces arenae; assembly: GCF_022343545.1. Classification (NCBI taxonomy): domain Bacteria; kingdom Bacillati; phylum Actinomycetota; class Actinomycetes; order Kitasatosporales; family Streptomycetaceae; genus Streptomyces; species Streptomyces arenae. Next base: position 103,725 of record NZ_JAKQYH010000097.1, on the reverse strand, counting down.
GACGTCGTCCCGGCGATCGAGATGGCCGTCTCCCGGTTCAGCGAGCTGAAGCAGCTGGAGGCGGAGGTCGCCGACCTCTCCCAGCGCCTGGAGACCCGCAAGCTGGTCGACCGGGCGAAGTCCGTCCTCCAGACCGAGTACGGCCTGACCGAGCCGGCCGCGTTCCGGTGGATCCAGAAGACGTCGATGGACCGCCGCATGTCGATGCAGCAGGTCGCGGAGGCGGTCATCGCGGACAGCGAGGAGAAGAAGGCCGGCAAGAGCTGACCCGCGCCCCTACGCCAAGGCCCGCGCCCCGGAGAAGGGGACGCGGGCCTTCGTGACGCCGTCGAGGGGCGGCGCGCCCCGTCAGGGCGCTGGGGGTGCCCCCGGCCGAAGGCTGGGGGAGGAACTGCGCGACCGGCCACAGCCGGCCCGCAGTGATCCCACGACCTAGTCCTCGCCCAGATAGGCCTTGCGAACCGACTCGTCGTGCAGCAGGTCCTGTCCCGTGCCCGACAGCACGATGTTGCCGACCTCCATCACATGCCCCTGGTCGGCCAGCGACAACGCCGCCTGCGCGTTCTGCTCGACCAGCAGGATCGTCGTCCCCTGGGCCTTCAGCTCCGCGATGGTCGCCATGATCTTCTGCATCATGATCGGCGACAGCCCCATGGACGGCTCGTCCAGCATCAGCAGCTTCGGCTGGGACATCAGCGCCCGCCCCATCGCCAGCATCTGCTGCTCACCGCCCGACAGGGTGCCCGCGGCCTGCTTGCGCCGCTCCCCGAGGATCGGGAACAGGTCGTACGCTCGCTGGATGTCCTTCTCGATGCCCGGCTTGTCGCTGCGCAGGAACGCACCGAGGCGCAGGTTGTCCTCGATGGTCATGCGCGGGAAGATGTGCCGCCCCTCGGGGGAGTGGGCGAGCCCCAGCGAGACCACGTCGTGGGCCGGGACCTTCTTCAGCGATCTGCCGTTGAACCGGATCTGCCCGCCGACCGGCTTGAGCAGCCCGGACAGCGTGCGCAGCGTCGTCGTCTTGCCGGCGCCGTTGGTGCCGATCAGGGTGACGACCTGGCCGGCCTCGACCTTGAAGGAGATGCCCTTGACGGCCTCGATCTTGCCGTAGGCGACCCGCAGGTCCTCTACTTCGAGCAGTGCGGTCATCGGTCGTTCTCCTTGCCGGGCACGGCGTCGGTCGGGGTGTCGGCCTCGGCTGCGGCTTCCGCCGCCTCGACCTCGGCGGCCTCCTCGTCGCCGGGCGCGTTCTCGAACGGCTCGCCGAGATAGGCGGCGATGACCCGCTCGTCGCCCTGCACGGTCGCGCTGTCACCCTCGATGAGCTTCTCGCCCTGCACCAGGACGGCGACGCGGTCGCAGAGGTTGAAGATGAAACGCATGTCGTGCTCGATGACGAGGACGGCGATGCCCTTGTCGCGGATCGCGAAGACCAGTTCCTCGGTGGCGCGGGTCTCCTGCGGGTTCATGCCGGCCGTCGGCTCGTCCAGGAGCAGCAGCCCCGGCTCGCTGGCCAGCGCCCGCGCGATCTCCAGCTTGCGCTGCTCGCCGTAGGGCAGGTTGCGGGCGAGGTGCTCGGCCTTCTCCGCCAGGCCCACGAACTCCAGGAGTTCCATGGCCCGGGCCCGGGAGGCCGCCTCGGCCTTGTGGAAGCCGGGGCCGCGCAGCAGGGCGGACCAGAGGCCCTCCTTGGTGCGGGTGTGGCGGCCGACCAGCACGTTCTCCAGGACCGTCATGTTGGCGAACAGCCGGATGTTCTGGAAGGTGCGGGCGATGCCGGCCGCCGTGACCTTGAAGGACTTCGGCGGCAGGACCTCGCCCTTGTACCGGACCTCGCCCTCGGTGGGGATGTACAGACCGGTGAGGCAGTTGAAGAAGGTGGTCTTGCCGGCGCCGTTGGGGCCGATCAGACCGACGATCTCGCCGCTCCTGACGGTGAAGTCGACTCCGCGCACGGCGGTGAGGCCGCCGAAGCGCATGGTCACGCCGCGTGCGTCGAGCACGACCTCGCCGGGGGCGGCGTCCTTGACGGTGGTTTCCGTGGTCATCGTGGTCAGGCCCCTGCCTTGGTGAGGACGGCGGGCGCTTCGGCTTCCTCGTGGAACTCGAGCTGGCGGCGCCGGTTGGGGATGAGGCCCTCCGGGCGGAAGCGCATCAGCAGGATGAGCGTGACACCGAAGGCGAAGAGCTGGTAGTCGCCGAGGAACTGCAGCTTGGCCGGGATCAGGTAGAGCAGGGACGCGCCGACCAGCGGGCCGGAGATGGTGCCCATGCCGCCGAGGACCACCGCGGCCAGCAGGAACGCCGAGTTGGGCGGGACCACGTAGGCGAACTGGTACTGCTCCGGGGTCACCGTGTAGGTGACGTGGGCCTGGACCGAGCCGGACAGGCCGGCCAGGCAGGCGCCCAGGGCGAAGGCGATCAGCTTGACCCGGAAGCCGTTGATGCCCATGGCGAGCGCGGCGGTCTCGTCCTCGCGGATGGCGACCCAGGCACGGCCGATACGGGAGTCGCTGCTGCGCCGGAAGACGATGACCACGATGAACGTGATGATCAGCATCAGCAGCAGGTAGTTGGCGAACCGCCCGATGGTGCTGCCGAGGATCTGGTGCTCGGCGCCGAAGTCGAAGCCGAGGATGTTCAGGTTCGGGATCGAGGAGATGCCGTTGGAGCCGTTGGTGACGTCGGGGCCCGAGGTGCCGTCCAGGTTGAGGACGGTGATCCGGAAGATCTCACCGAAGCCGAGGGTCACGATGGCCAGGTAGTCGCCGCGCAGTCGCAGGGTCGGGGCGCCGATGACGACACCGAAGATCATGGCGACGACCGCGCCCAGCAGCGCCGACGCCCAGAACGGCCACTGCACGTGCAGCGGCGAGGACGGCGAGCCGGAGACCAGGGCCGCGGTGTAGGCGCCGACACCGAGGAAGGCGACGTAACCGAGGTCGAGGAGGCCGGCGAGGCCGACGACGATGTTCAGGCCGAGCGCGACGGTCGCGAAGATCAGGATGTAGACGCCGATCGTCGCGTACTGGTCGTTGGACTGGGTGAACGGGAAGGCCGCGGCGGCGAGGAAGGCGCCGGTCATGGTGATGTTCCGGTGCTTCCCCGTGATCGCCGAGACCCGGGCCACGATCCCGGCCTTGGAGAGGGAGGCGAAACCGAAGCCGGCGGTGATCAGGAAGCCGATGAACAGCTGGTCGTACGACGTGCCGATGCCGTAGCTGAAGACGATCAGGCCCACGGCCATGGCCGCGACGATGACCAGGATCTCGGCCCAGGACGGCAGTGGGGCCGCGGGAGCCGGGGTCTTGGCGGCGAAGGCGGCGCGGAAGGTGTTCCAGTTCTGCCGGGAGTTGTGCTTGAACAGCTCCCAGCCGGTGTCGTCCGGGTCGACCGGGTCGGGCTCCGGCCGCTCGAACGGCAGGGCGAGCGCGCCGATCACGGAGGCCAGGGTGGCGATCGCGACGACGAAGCCGCCGGGGTCCAGGTTCACCAGGCCGCCGAGTTTCACGGTGATGGCGATCACGGTGTACCAGGCGGTGCCGAAGGTGCCGAGCGCGGCCATCTTCAGCGCGCTGTCGGCGCTGCCCGGGGTCAGCCAGGACAGGCCCCTGACGCCGTAGGAGGACAGGCCGAACAGGGTGGTGAGGATGCCGCCGATCAGCACCAGGACCTGCAGGCCGCCCGGGTAACCGTAGACGGTGAGGTCACCGGGGAAGTCGGAGGTCCAGGTCCACGACATGAACGTGGAGACGACGGCGAGGACGCCGCCGCCGGTGGCGAGGGCGCGGCCGAACGGGGCGGGCAGACCGATCAGACCGGACGCCGCGGGCGCCGGGGCGCTCGTGGTCTCGGGGGTCTCGGGGGTCTCGGATGCGGTGGTCTCTGTGGTCATCGGTGTCACGCCCTGTCCGCGACGCGTTCGCCGAGCAGACCCTGTGGCCTGAACAGCAGTACGAGGATGAGGAGTACGAACGCCCAGACGTCGGCCCAGGACTGGCTGCCGAACTGGCCCATGCCGGGGATGTCCGAGATGTATGCGGTCGACAGGGCCTCGGCGACGCCCAGGACAAGGCCACCGAGCATGGCGCCGTAGATGTTGCCGATACCACCGAGGACGGCCGCGGTGAAGGCCTTCAGACCGAGCAGGAAGCCCATCTTGAAGTCGATCTGGCCGTACTTGAGGCCGTAGGCGACACCGCCGACGGCGGCGAAGGCGGCACCGAGGGCGAACGCGATCACGATGATGCGGTCGGTGTTGACGCCCATCAGCTTCGCGGTGTCCGGATCCTGGGCGGTCGCCTGCATACCGCGGCCGGTGCGGGTGCGCATCACGAAGTAGGCGAGGAAGGCCATGCTGAGCGGGGCCACGACCACCAGGAAGATGTCACCGGTCTGGATCGTGACGTTGCCGATGTTGAAGGGGCCGCCCGGGATGGTGGGGAAGGTACGGGCGGACTTGGCCTCGGGGTACCAGGCCCACACCGCCTGCTGCAGGGCCAGGGAGAGGCCGATGGCGGTGATGAGGGGGGCGAGACGCGGGGCGGTGCGCAGAGGGCGGTAGGCGAACCGTTCCGCTCCGACGGCGACCAGGACGGCGACGATGATGGCGCCCACCAGCATCAGCGGGAGAGCTATCCACATCGAGGTGCCGCCCGGCAGTACGTACGCATAGACCGTGAGCGCGCCGAAGGCGCCGGTCATGAAGATCTCGCCGTGGGCGAAGTTGATGAGCTGGACGATGCCATAGACCATCGTGTAGCCGATGGCGACCAGCCCGTACATGGATCCCAGTAGCAGGCCGTTGACCAGCTGCTGCGGCAGTTCGTTCACCGCATGTCCTCCGAGACGTTCGGAATGTTCGACGGATGAGGCCGGATGTGAGTCCGCGCGGGGCGCCAGTGGAACAGCGCCCCGCGCGGCTCGGTGCTGCGTGCGGGTGTGGGTCAGCTGCTCGGCGTGAACGTGCCCGAGGTGGCAGCCTTCCAGGCCCCGCTGTCGACCTTGTAAACGGTGAGCTGCTTGTTGGTCGCGTCACCGAACTCGTCGAAGGAGACCTTGCCGGTCACACCGTCGAAGGAGACGTTCTGGACCGCGGCGGTGATCTTGGCGCGGGCGTCGGACGGCAGCTTGCCGCCGTTGTCGTCGACGACCTTCTTCACGGCCTCGATGATCGACCAGGCCGAGTCGTAGGAGTAGCCGCCGTAGGCGCCGTAGGCCTCCTTGTAACCGGCCGCCTTGTAGTTGGCGACGAACTCCTTGGCGGAGTCCAGGGTCTCGACCGGGGCGCCGACCGAAGTGGCCATGTCGCCGGTGGCGGCGGAGCCCGCCAGCTTGAGGTAGTCGTCGGCGTAGATGCCGTCACCGCCGACCAGCGGGACCTTGGCGCCGGCGGCCTTGAGCTGCTTGCTCAGCGGACCGGCCTGCGGGTACTCGCCGCCGTAGTAGACCACGGTGGCGCCCGAGTTCTTCACCTTGGTGACGACCGCGGAGTAGTCCTTGGAGTCGGGGTTGATGTGCTCGGTGCCGACCACCTTGCCGCCGAGCTTCTTGAACTCCTCGGTGAAGGTGGCGGCAAGGCCCGCGCCATAGGTCTTCTTGTCATCGATGATGAAGGCCTTGGTCAGCTTCGCCGTGTTGTACACGTACTGCGCGGCGTACGGGCCCTGGATGGCGTCCGTGGTCGCGGTACGGAAGTACGACTTGTACGGCCGCGACTTCGACGTCTGCCAGTTGTCGCCCTGGGTCAGCGCCGGGTTGGTGTTGGCCGGCGAGACCTCGACCAGCTTGGCGTCGTCGAAGACCTTCTGCATCGACTGGGCCACGGAGGAGTTCAGCGGGCCGACCACGCCGTAGACGCTGCTGTCACCGACGAACGCGGTGGCGTTCGCCTGGCCGGAGGACGGCTGAGCCTGGTCGTCCTTGGCCGCGATCTTGAACGTGACGCCCTTGACGTAGTTCTTCTTGTTGGCCTGATTGACCGCCAGGTCGACCGAGTTCTTGATGCCCAGGCCGAGTGCGGACAGGTCGCCGGTCAGCGGAGCGTCGACGCCGATGGTGACCGTGGTGCCACCGCTGCCCGAGTCCGAGCCATTGTCGCCCTTGTCTCGCGAACCGCAGGCGGTGAGGGTGAGTGCTCCCGCTGCCAGTGCGGCGGTGATGGCGATGAGCGAACGTTGACGCACGATCAGTCCTTTCCCCTGAACAACCGCATCCCCGTGGAAACGGTCGAGTCACGCGCACCGGGTCGAAGATCGACGTGGGATTCCGGCGGTGCCGTGACTGGCCGTGACTCTAGGCGGGTGTGGGGAACGTGGAGGAGGGTCTGGCCGATGCTGTGACGCTCTTGTTATGACACGAGGTAATGCAGAGCGGTACACGGTGCGGAGAACGGAGGAATTCCGGCCGATTCGCCCTGTCCGCATGCTGAGAACCCGCAGGACTCGCCCTCATCGGATCAGGCGTCTCGTGCGTTTTGGTGATTACCGGAAACCTCTCCTAACTGTTGCTGCAGGCTACTTTCAGGGCGTGTGAGAGGTGCTGTGCGTAACGGGATCCCAGGATGAAACTCTGGACTTGTATTGCGCGGACATTACGTAGAGTTACGTCCAGGAAAGGCAGTCCGGCATCCTTCGGAACCGTTACACAATCGGTCACATGCATAGTGATCGTGATCTCGCGGGGTGAGCCCGCTTTTGTCCGAAAGGGTGCGGGTGGCGACTCGGTCAGCGTGAGCCCTGCGTAGGGCTGGGTCATCCGGGGCACGGTGACCGGCGGCCCGTCCATGACGGTCATCCGCACCGCGAAGCTGAAGCTGCGGGGCGGTGCGTCCGCCGGGGTGCCCCGGCCGCCCACGAAGGAGAACGCCACCGTCTGCGCGGGGTACGGGACTTCGGGCGGCGGCGGCCGGTGCGGACGGGTCGCGACGAGGTAGCCGCCGCCCGCGAGGAGCACGGCGACGGTGCCGAGGAGGAGGGCGGCACGCCGGCGGGCGGGGTGCGGGGGAGCGGAGGCGGCCGCCGCCTCGGGGAACTCCCGCGCGCGCGTGCCGTCGCCCGGTTCGACGGGTCCGATGCCGCTCGCTCCGCTCATCGCCAGGGGCCCCCGCTCGGCGTGCCCCGGCGGTACCGCTCGGCACAGGCGGACCGTGCCCGGCGGTCTATCAACCGGTCGGCGGCAGCGGCCCCCTGACGGCGTTTCAGCGCCCGGGCCGCGTCGACGACGTCCCGGAGGATCTCGTACTGGCCGTTGGACAGCCCCATCGACTGGTAGTCGCCGTAGGTGCCGCTGCCGAGCACCTCGCGCGCCCAGTGCGCGACGATCCTGGCGCACAGGTCCGCGTCCGAGACCGCCGACGGGGAACCGCCCTGCGAGCTGGCCTGGGAACCGCCCTGCGAGCCGGCCGGGGTGTCCTGTGCGGCTGTGGGAGCCGTGGGGGTCGCGGGGGCCGTGGCGGCGCCGCAGCCCGTCAGCAGCGCGAGCCCGAGCCCCAGTGCCGTCACCCCCGAGCGGGGGCCTCCTCGCCGTCCCATGGGCCGAAGTTACGGGCACCGACGGCGGGGAGCAATGGACGTGCCGGCGAGGACCGTCAGCCCTGGACGGCGGAAGGGAGCGTCGAACCCTCCAGGTCCCGCAGCAGGCAGGTGAGGCGGGCGGTGCACACCCTGCGCCCCTCCTCGTCGCTGATCACGATCTCGTACGTCGCCGTGGAGCGCCCCCGGTGCACCGGCGTGGCCACACCGGTGACCAGGCCGGAACGCGCGCCGCGGTGGTGCGTGCAGTTCAGGTCCACGCCGACGGCGATCTTCGAGCTGCCGCCGTGCAGCATCGACCCGACCGAGCCCAGGGTCTCCGCCAGCACCGCGCTGGCCCCGCCGTGCAGCAGCCCGTACGGCTGGGTGTTGCCCTCCACGGGCATGGTGCCGACGACCCGGTCCGCGGAGGCCTCGACGATCTGCACGCCCATGCGGGTGCCCAGGTGCCCCGCGGAGAACAGGGCGGGCAGGTCGACACCGAGCGCGGCGTACTCGTCGATGACCTCCTGCGGGAACTTCACATGCTGCTGCTCGCCCATGGGCCGGCTCCGATCGTCTTGCGGCTGTCTCTCCGCTGAGCAAACGCTCAGTAGGCCGTCGATTGTTCCAGACGGGCTGAGCGGGCGCTCAGACGACGGGTGCCGGGTGCCGCGCGCCGCTCTCCAGCCGGATCACGACGGACTTGCTGGCCGGGGTGTTGCTGACGTCCGCGGTGGCGTCCAGCGGCACCAGCACGTTGGTCTCCGGGTAGTACGCCGCCGCGCAGCCCCGGGCGGTCGGGTAGTGCACGACCCGGAAGCCCGGCGCCCGGCGCTCCACACCGTCCTTCCACTCGCTCACCAGGTCCACGTACGCCCCGTCGGCGACCCCCAGCCGCCGCGCGTCCTCCGGGTTCACCAGGACCACCCGGCGGCCGTTCCTGATGCCCCGGTAGCGGTCGTCCAGGCCGTAGATCGTGGTGTTGTACTGGTCGTGCGAGCGCAGCGTCTGCAACAGCAGGCGGCCCTCGGGCAGTTCGGGGAACTCGACCGGCGCCGCCGTGAAGTTCGCCTTGCCGGTGGCCGTGGGGAACCGCCGCTCGTCGCGCGGGGCGTGCGGGAGGGCGAAGCCGCCCGGATGCGCCACGCGCGCGTTGAAGTCCTGGAAACCGGGGATCACGCGCGCGATGCGGTCGCGGATCGTCGCGTAGTCCTTCTCGAACTCCTCCCACGGAGTGCGGCTGTTCTCGCCGAGCACCCGGCGCGCCAGCCGGCACACGATCGCCGGCTCCGACAGCAGGTGCGGGCTCGCGGGCTCCAGACGGCCGCGTGAGGCGTGCACCATGCCCATGGAGTCCTCGACGGTCACGAACTGCTCGCCGCCGCCCTGGAGATCGCGCTCGGTGCGCCCGAGCGTCGGCAGGATCAGCGCCCGCGCGCCGGTGACCACGTGCGAGCGGTTGAGTTTCGTCGACACGTGCACGGTCAGCCGCGCGCGCCGCATGGCCGCCTCGGTGACGTCCGTGTCGGGGGTGGCGGAGACGAAGTTGCCGCCCATCGCGAAGAACACCTTCGCCTCGCCGTCGCGCAGCGCGCGGATGGCCCGCACGACGTCGAAGCCGTGCTCGCGCGGGGGTGCGAAGCCGAACTCCTTCTCCAGGGCGTCCAGGAAGGCCGGGGCGGGACGCTCGAAGATGCCCATCGTGCGGTCGCCCTGCACGTTCGAGTGGCCCCGGACCGGACAGACCCCCGCGCCGGTGCGCCCGATGTTGCCGCGCAGCAGCAGGAAGTTGACCACTTCGCGGATGGTCGGCACCGAGTGCTTGTGCTGGGTGAGTCCCATGGCCCAGCAGACGATCGTCCGCTTCGAGGCCAGCACCATCCGCAGCGCTTCCTCGATCTCCGCGCGGGTGAGGCCGGTGGCGGCGAGCGCCCCGTCCCAGTCGGCGGCGCGGGCGGCCTTCGCGAACTCCTCGTAACCGTGGGTGTGTTCGCGCACGAACTCCTCGTCGACCGCGCCCTCGGTCTCCAGGACGAGCTTGTTGAGGAGGCGGAACAGGGCCTGGTCGCCACCGATGCGGATCTGCAGGAACAGGTCGGTGAGCGCGGCGCCCCTGAGCATGCCCTGAGGGGTCTGCGGGTTCTTGAACCGCTCCAGACCGGCCTCCGGCAGCGGATTCACGCTGATGATTTTCGCGCCGCCGGCCTTGGCCTTCTCCAGGGCGGAGAGCATCCGCGGGTGGTTGGTCCCCGGGTTCTGCCCGGCGACGATGATCAGGTCGGCCTGGTGCAGGTCCTCCAGCAGGACGCTGCCCTTGCCGATGCCGATCGTCTCGTTCAGCGCCGACCCCGACGACTCGTGGCACATGTTGGAGCAGTCCGGCAGGTTGTTGGTGCCGAGCTCGCGCGCGAAGAGCTGGTACAGGAACGCGGCCTCGTTGCTGGTGCGGCCCGAGGTGTAGAAGACGGCCTCGTCGGGGGAGCCGAGGGCGGCGATCTCCGTGCCGATGATGTCGAAGGCCCGCTCCCAGCTGACCGGCTCGTAGTGCTCGGCGCCCTCCGCCAGGTACATGGGGTGGGTGAGCCGCCCCTGCTGGCCCAGCCAGTAGCCACTGCGGCCGTGCAGGTCGGTGAGGGTGTGCGCGGCGAAGAACTCGGGCGTCACCCGCCGCAGGGTGGCCTCCTCGGCGACCGCCTTCGCGCCGTTCTCGCAGAACTCGGCGGTGTGCCGGTGCTCCGGCTCCGGCCAGGCGCAGCCCGGGCAGTCGAAGCCGTCCTTCTGGTTGACCCGCAGCAGCGTCAGCGCGGTGCGCCGCACACCCATCTGCTGCTGGGCGATGCGCAGCGTGTGCCCGACGGCCGGCAGACCGGCGGCCGCGTGCTTCGGCTCCGCGACCCGCGGCGCGTCCTGGACGGGATCCCCCTGAGGCGGCTTCGTCGCCATCGCACGCTCTCCTCTACGCCGGCACCAATGCCCTGTACACCCGTGTACACCCGATCCTCGCACGCGCCCCCGGCCACCATCGAGCACGGGCTCCGGGCCGGCTCCCGTCTCCTCGCCGCTCGGACTGTCAGTGCGGCGTGGCAGGATCGGGGGCGTGGCAGAGACAGCATCGAAGAAGACCGACAAGACCTCCGGCGGCGCCCGTCCCAGGCTGATGCTCATGGACGGGCACTCGCTGGCGTACCGCGCGTTCTTCGCGCTGCCCGCGGAGAACTTCACGACCGCGACGGGCCAGCCGACGAACGCGATCTACGGCTTCGCCTCGATGCTGGCCAACACCCTGCGTGACGAGGCGCCCACGCACTTCGCGGTGGCGTTCGACGTCTCCCGCAAGACCTGGCGCTCGGAGGAGTTCACCGAGTACAAGGCGAACCGCTCCAAGACCCCGGACGAGTTCAAGGGGCAGGTCGAGCTGATCGGCGAGCTGCTCGACGCCATGCACGCGCAGCGCTTCGCCGTCGAGGGCTTCGAGGCCGACGACATCATCGCCACCCTCGCGACCCAGGCCGAGGCCGCGGGCTTCGAGGTCCTGATCGTCACCGGCGACCGCGACTCCTTCCAGCTGGTCTCCGAGCACACCACGGTGCTGTATCCCACCAAGGGCGTGTCCGAGCTGACCCGGTTCACCCCGGAGAAGGTTTTCGAGAAGTACGGGTTGACGCCCGCCCAGTACCCCGACTTCGCGGCCCTGCGCGGCGACCCGTCCGACAACCTGCCCGGCATCCCCGGCGTGGGTGAGAAGACCGCCGCGAAGTGGATCAACCAGTTCGGGTCCTTCGCGGAGCTGGTCGAGCGCGTCGACGAGGTCAAGGGCAAGGCCGGCCAGAACCTCCGCGACCACCTGGAGTCCGTCAAGCTCAACCGCCGGCTCACCGAGCTGGAGCGCGCCGTGGAGCTGCCGAGGACGGTCGCCGACCTGGAGCGCGCGCCGTACGACCGCAAGAACGTCGCGATGATCCTGGACACCCTGGAGATCAGGAACCCCTCGCTGCGCGAGCGGCTCTACGCCGTCGACCCCGGCGCCGAGGAGGCCGAGTCCACCCCGGTCGCCGAGGCGGGCGTGGAGGTCGACGCCACCGTCCTCGGCACCGGCGAGCTGGCCGGCTGGCTCGCCGGGCACGGCACGGAGCAGCCGTTGGGTGTCGCCACCGTCGACACCTGGGCGCTCGGCGCCGGCTCGGTCGCCGAGGTCGCCCTCGCCGCCGGAGACGGCCCGGCCGCCTGGTTCGACCCCGCCCAGCTCGACGAGTCCGACGAGAACGCGTGGGTGGCCTGGCTCGCCGACCCCGCCCGGCCCAAGGTCTTCCACAACGCCAAGGGCGCGATGCGGGTCTTCGCCGAGCACGGCTGGCGCATCGACGGCGTCACCATGGACACCGCGCTCGCCGCGTACCTGGTCAAGCCCGGCCGCCGCTCCTTCGACCTGGACGCGCTGTCCCTGGAGTACCTGCACCGCGAGCTGGCCCCGGCCGCCGCGGCCGACGGACAGCTGGCCTTCGGCGCGGACGACGGCGCCGAGGCCGAGGCCCTGATGATCCAGGCCCGCGCGATCCTCGACCTCGGCGCGGCCTTCGAGGACCGCCTCCAGGAGGTCGGCGCCGCCGATCTGCTCCGCGACATGGAGCTGCCCACCTCGATCCTCCTCGCCCGCATGGAACGGCACGGCATCGCCGCCGACCGCGCGCACCTGGAGGCCATGGAGCAGATGTTCGCGGGCGCGGTGCAGCAGGCCGTGAAGGAGGCGCACGCGGCGGCCGGGCACGAGTTCAACCTGGGCTCGCCCAAGCAGCTCCAGGAAGTCCTCTTCGGTGAGCTGGCGCTGCCCAAGACGAAGAAGACCAAGACCGGCTACACCACCGACGCGGACGCGCTCGCCTGGCTCGCCGGCCAGACCGAGAACGAACTGCCGGTGATCATGCTCCGCCACCGTGAGCAGGCCAAGCTGCGGGTCACGGTCGAGGGCCTGATCAAGACCGTCGCCGCCGACGGCCGGATCCACACCACCTTCAACCAGACCGTCGCCGCGACCGGCCGGCTCTCCTCCACGGACCCGAACCTCCAGAACATCCCGGTCCGCACCGACGAGGGCCGGGCGATCCGCCGCGGCTTCGTGGTGGGCGAGGGCTACGAGTCGCTCATGACCGCCGACTACAGCCAGATCGAGCTGCGCGTCATGGCCCACCTCTCCGAGGACGAGGGCCTGATCGAGGCGTTCACCTCCGGGGAGGACCTGCACAACACGGTCGCCTCCCAGGTGTTCGACGTCGACCGGTCGGCCGTCGACGCGGAGATGCGGCGCAAGATCAAGGCGATGTCGTACGGCCTCGCGTACGGTCTTTCGGCCTTCGGCCTCTCCCAGCAGCTGAACATCGACGCGGGCGAGGCCCGGGGCCTGATGGACACGTACTTCGAGCGGTTCGGCGGGGTCCGTGACTACCTGCGCCGCGTCGTCGACGAGGCCCGTGCCACCGGCTACACGGCGACCCTCTTCGGCCGCCGCCGCTACCTCCCCGACCTCAACAGCGACAACCGGCAGCGCCGTGAGGCCGCCGAGCGGATGGCCCTCAACGCGCCCATCCAGGGCACCGCGGCGGACATCGTCAAGATCGCCATGCTCCGGGTGGACGGCGCCCTGCGCGAGGCCGGGCTGAAGTCCCGCATGCTCCTCCAGGTCCACGACGAAATCGTCCTGGAGATCGCCCCCGGCGAGCGCACGGAGGTCGAGTCCCTCCTCCGCGACCAGATGTCCAACGCGGTCCACCTCAGGGCTCCGCTGGACGTCTCGGTGGGCGTGGGCCCGGACTGGGAGTCAGCAGCCCACTAGCCTCCGGCGGGAGCCGACGGGGGGGTGCGCGGGCCTTCGGCGGAGTTCGACGGAGTCCCGCACCGTGAAGACCGACAGCGGCCGCCGCCCCCTGCTCCACCGGAGCGGCGGCCGCCTGCCGTCCGGGTCGCTGACGTTGCCCGCCGCAGTGGCGCTCAGCCGACCGCCGGCGCCGCTGCTCTTCGACCGGCGCCGCCGCTGCTCTTCGACCGCGGCGGCGCCCTCCCGCTGGCTTCGCCCCCTTCCTCGTTCCCGTTCCCCGTGGTCCGCCGCTACGGCGAGCGGCCACCACGGCGGTACTCGGCGGTGCCGAACCGACGGGTCATGACCGGCACGGCACCGCCGGACAACGCCGTCGTGGTCAACCGTCGTCGCGGCGGAGAAAAGAGGGCGGCGGACGAGGAGGCGGCGCGCAAGGGGAGGCTCCAGCCGGGCACCGCCCGCCCCATGTGCGGTGGACAAGGGGCGGGGTGGGTGCTGCCCTCGGCTCGGCCTCCGAGTCGCGCCGGGGCCGTCACTCACCTGGACCCCGTCAGAACGCCCCCGGCATCGCCACCGGCAAGGATGCGGCCATGGGTATACGCATGGTTCACCGCCGGACGCCCCAGACCAGGCCCCCGGCCACCACCCGCTCCGCCGCAGCGCAGGTCACGGCGACCCCGTCGGCCCCGGCCCAGGCGGCGGGCGCCAGCTCCGCCCGCATCCCCACCGACCTCGCCGTCACCGTGCGCCGCACGGTCACCCGCCTCCGGCGCCGGCTCCGCGCCCGTCCCCACCCGCGCCAGTGGCTCGACCTCGGCCGCGGCTACCTCGCGCTGCTCCTGACCGCGCTGCCCGGCCCTCGCCGCCCCCGCACCATGACCGTGTTCGTGGCGACCCTCACCGAACGGCGGACCGGCTCCGCCGCACCCCGGCCACCGGAACCGGACGCCACACCCTGACCACCACGGCGTATCCGATCACCCCCAGCAGCAGCCCCGCGCCCGCTCCGAAGAGCACCGTGGGCAGCAGCTCCCAGGGCTTCGCCGTGGCTCCCCAGTAGGCCCACCACCGCGTCGCCCGCTGCACCGCCGCCAGCAGCGCGCAGCCGGCGATCCCGGCCGCGGCCCACCACCGGTCCGGTCCCGACAGCGACGGCACCCCCGCCGGCTCCACGTCCGGCGCCCGCCGTACCGCGCGGACCAGGAACACCGCGAGCACGGCCGCGCTCACCGCCGAACTGCCGTACTGGAGCAGGGTGTACAGCGGCACCCCCGACACGTTCCGGCCGATCGCGGGGACGAGCCGGCTGCCCCAGCGGTCGTGGTGCGTGAAGGCGTCCCAGACGACGTGCGTGAGACCGCCGAGCACGGCGGAGACGTACCACCGTGCCGTCAGGGAGAGCCCGGCACGCGCGCGCGGCGCACCGCAGCGCAGCAGAGCCGCAAGCCGCCCCTGCCGCGCGCGGGGCAGGAGCGCCACCAGCGGCTCGCGGACCAGCAGCCACAGCGCCACCAGCGCCCAGGAGAACAGCACGTCCACGGTGAAGACTCCGGTGAAGGAGTGCGTGAAGCCGCCGAACCCCATCGCGTCCGGCACCGCGCTCGCCGCGTAGAAGGTGAGGTCGGGGGCGAACGACCCCGCGACGAGCACCGCCGGGACCAGGCGCCCGCGCCCGGTCCCGTCACCGCGTACGGCGGGCAGCACGGCGGTGGCATGGCTGAGCGTGAACGGCACCGGGCCTCCTGGGGCGGTCGTCGGCCGGAGCGCCGAACGGTGATCGCGTACGACAAGTATCCGCGAGCCCACCATCGTCCAACGGCGGATGGCCAACTGGTGAAAACCGGGCACCACCGGGTGTCCGTGGAAAGCAAGTTGTCGTAGGGTCGCCTGGGTCGCTGCCCGGTGCACGTACGACCGGGTGCACGACCTCACGACTCCAAAGAGGTAACGAGGGCAACCACAGCACCGGGTCCATCGTCACACCAGGGCGAGCAGACAGACGGAGACGGACGCTCAGAAGGCGGTCCACGGGAGGGGTTCACCACTATGGCGGCGCAATTCGGCAGGCGGCTGCGCAAGGGGGCGGCGACGACCGCCGCGGCCGCGTTGGCGGTGGCGGCACTGTCCGCGTCCCAGGCTCCGGGTGTCACCAACGGCGACCCCGGCAGACAGGCCAACGCCGGTGCCAGCACCGCCGCGTCCGAAGAGTCCGGCGCCACCGGCAACTCGCCGTACTACACGGACCTGCCGCCGCTGAACAGCCCGAACCCGAGCGCGAGCCCCACCGCCTCCTCGTCGAGCATCGGCACCGCCGTCTCCCGGGGCGCGGCCGAGGCCGGCATACCGGCCACGGTCCTGGACGCCTACAAGAAGGCCGAGGCGGAACTGCGCGACTCCAAGCCCGGCTGCAACCTGCCCTGGCAACTGCTCGCCGCCATCGGCAAGGTCGAGTCCGGCCAGGCCCGCGGCGGTGACGTGGACGCGGAGGGCAACACCCTGCACCGGATCCTCGGCCCCGAACTCGACGGCAACGGCTTCGCACTCATCCAGGACACCGACGGCGGCAAGTACGACGGAAACAGCCGCTACGACCAGGCCGTCGGCCCGATGCAGTTCATCCCGTCGACCTGGGCGTGGGCGGGCCGGGACGGCAACGGCGACGGCGTCAAGGACCCGAACAACGTCTACGACGCGGCGCTGGCCGCCGGCCACTACCTGTGCCGCAACGGCTGGGACCTGTCCGTCCAGGCCGACATGAACAGCGCGATCCTCAGCTACAACAACTCGCAGGACTACCTGAACCTGGTCCTGTCCTGGTACGAGTTCTACCGCAAGGGCACCCACTCGGTGCCCGACGGCACCGGCACCGTGCCCTCCCACCGCAGCGACGACGGCAGCGGCTCCGGCTCCGGCGGTTCCTCCGACGGCTCGGGCGGCTCGACCTCCCCGTCGCCGAGCACACCGAGCACACCGAGCACCCCGGGCACGGCCACGCCGAATCCCGAGGAGCCGACGCCGGGCACCCCGAGCACCTCCCCGAGCCTGCCGCCCACGGCCACCGACACCGTGGACCACCTCGAGGACGCGGGCACCGCCAAACTCACGGCCATGGCCGGCGACGCGTTCACCAAGAGGATCAGCACGCGCGCGGAGACCAAGGCCGACCGGATCGTCGCCAAGGTGCGCGTCCGCTTCACCATCGTCGGGGACACGGACACCACCTTCACGGGCGGCGAGAGCACGGCCACGGTCGTCACCGACAGCAAGGGTGTCGCCGTCGCGCCGGCGCTCCAGGCCGGCGAGAAGACCGGCGACTTCACGGTCCGCGCCAGCGTGGTGGGCCGTACGGTCAAGGGCGTCGACTACGCGGCGACCGTCATCGCGCGTGCCGCCGACGCCCTGGCCCGCACCGACGACACCGCGCTGACCTGCACCCCGGGCGGCGAGTTCGCCGACCAGGTCCAGGTGAAGGCCACCTACCAGGGCGCCGTCGCCGGCAAGGTCGCCGCCACCGCCACGCTGGTCAAGTCCGCGGACGACCCGAGCACCGACGACAAGGGTCCGTACTTCAAGGACGCCGACGGCAAGGCCGTACGCACCCTCACGGACCTTCAGACGGACGCGAACGGTCTGCTCACGCTGCCCAAGCTGTACGCGGACGACACCACCGGCACGTTCCTGCTGCGCGTCACCACCACCGGCGGCGCGACGCTCACCGTCGAACTGACGGTGGCCGCGGCGGACGCCTCGCCGAGCCCGTCGCCGACCGCCTCCGCTTCGGCGAGTGAGTCCGCCGCCCCGTCGGCGAGCCCGTCCGCCTCCGCCACGTCCTGACCCGCGGCCCGGCCCACGGACCACGAGGGCGCCCTCCCGCCGACGCGGGAGGGCGCCCTCGCCGTCGTACGGCCGTGTGCGACGTGTTCTCATCTCACCCTCCCGTTGCTACCGTGCCCGGACCTGACGAACCATCAGGAAACCGTCCGCAGGGAGGCTCCGCATGCGTGCCCTGATCGCAGCCGCGACCGGTCTCACCCTCGCGGTCGTCCTGGTGGTGACGATCAGCGCCCTGGGGTCGCCGGCCGGGAAGACGTCCCCCAAGCCGCTGCTCACGACGGTGCCGTCCCACCCGTAACCGCCGCCCCGGGAGGCCGAGATGCGCCGTACGGCCAGTCTGGTCCTGCTCGCCTGCGCCGTGTTCTTCGCGGCGCTGTCCCCGCTGCTGCGCTGGTACGCCTTCCCGCGCCTGGCCAAGATCCCGGCGAACCAGTACCAGGACATGGTCCTGGTGGCCAAGAACGCCACGCTCCTCGACTACGGCACCATGAAGGCGAAGAAGGTCCCCCAGGTCACTATCGTGCAGACCCTCAAGGGCGATGTGGCGGCCGCGAGGCGGATCGAGGAGACGGCGGGGCGGGACGTCGTCGTCTGGGACGGGCTGTCCTACGTCCAGGGGCCCGACGGCAAGATGGTCTCCGAGATCCCCGAGCGCTACATCTTCGACGCCCACAGCCAGGAACCCGTCCACGCCACCGGCGAGATGGTCGACGGCGACCCGGTGAAACGGGACGGCATCGAGTTCAAGTGGCCCTTCCTGACCGAGAAACGGGACTACGAGTACTTCGACGCGCAGACCCGCACCACCAACCCCATCCACTACAAGGGGACGCGGACCTTCCGGGGCGTCGAGGTCTACTACTTCGAGCAGACCGTCCCGTGGACCAAGGTCCCGATGCCCAAGAAGATGCCGGTGCAGGGCATCACGCCCGAGTCGGTCGCCAAGACCGGCACCACCCGCTGGTACACCACGGTCCGCAGGTTCTGGGTCGAACCCGTCACCGGAGCGCCCGTCTACGGCGAGGAGACCCACCAGGAGGAACTGCGCGGCGGCACCCTGCTGGGCGGCCGCGCCAAGGTGACCGCCTTCGCCGGTGACGTGAAGATGCGCGAGGACTACATCGAGCACACCGTCGCCCTGGTCAAGCACAATCGCGCCCTGGTGCTGCTGATGACCTCGTACCTGCCCTGGGGCTTCCTCTCCCTCGGCATCGCGCTGCTCGCGCTCGCCCTGTGGCTGGAGGCGCTCAGCCGCCGTCCGGCCGACCCGCAGCCCGTGGAGACGTCGGTACCGGAACCGGTCAGCGCCTGAGCCGCGCGTTGGTGTGCCGGGTGGGCTCCGCGGTGGCGGGGTCCACGGGCCAGGGGTGCTTGGGATAGCGCCCCCGCAGCTCGGCCCGCACGCCCCGGTAGCCGTCCCGCCAGAACGAGGCGAGGTCGGCGGTGACCGCGGCGGGCCGCCCGGCCGGCGACAGCAGATGCACCAGCACCGGCACCCCCGCCACGGCGGGCGACTCCTGCAACCCGAACATCTCCTGCAACTTCACGGCGAGCACCGGCTGATCGGGGTTCCCGTAGTCGACCCGGATCCGTGATCCACTGGGCACGGCGATCCGCTCCGGCGCCAGCTCGTCCAGCCGCCCCGCCTCCCCGCTCGCCCACGGCAGCAGCCGTCGCAGCGCCTCCCCGGCGTCGATCCGTCCGAGATCGGCGCGCCGCCGGGCGCGGCTCAGTTCCGGCTCCAGCCACTCGTCCACGCGCGCGTGCAGCGCGTCGTCGCCGACGTCGGGCCACGGCTCCCCGAGGCGCAGCCGGAGAAAGGCCAGCCGCTGCCGCAGCGCGACGGCGTCGGGCGTCCACCGCAACAGACCGAAACCCTCCTGCCGCAGCCCTTCGAGCAACGCACCGTGCACGAGCACGAGGTCGGCGTCCCGCAGCGGCCGTACCGCGAGTTCGACGGCCCCGAGCCGTTCCACGCGCCGCGCGACGACGTCCCCCTCGGCCCAGTGCACCTCGTCCCGCACGTCCAGCAGGGTCCCGGCCGCCGCCCGCGCGGTCTCCTCGTCCACCACCGCCGCGAGCTGCACGCGCGCGTGCCCCTTCCCGAGCGGCCGGTCGGCGACGGCGACGGCGAGCCAGGACGCGGACCGCAGCGGCGAGCCCTCCCGGAGTTCGGCCCGGGTGCCGGAGACCATCAGGTGAGAACCGCCGTCGACCCGGGCGATCCGCTCGGGGAAGGCGAGGGCGGTGACGAGCCCGGCCACCTGATCGTCAGGGGTGCTGCCGGTGTCGATGCCGATGCCGGGTTCGGTGCTGGTGCTGGTGCTGGTGCTGGTGCTGGCGGTGCTGCCGGTGCCGGTGCCGGTGCGTGTGTCGGGCGCGGTCGTGGCCTCGGGCGGTTGCGCGACCCCGGTCAGGACGGCCCGCAGCCGCCGAACCTCCGCACGCCACCTGGTGGCATAGGCGTCGCCCCCGCGCCGCGCGCTCCGCAGGGCGGCCCCCAGATCGTCACCGTAGTCCCGGGGGACCTCCTCACTCAGCAGCGCGACCACTTCCGCGGCCCGCTCCGCCCCCACCACCCCGGCACCGTCCACGAGCGCCCGCCCCAGCCGGGGGTGCAAGCCCAGCCGCGCCAGCCGCACGCCCCGGTCGGTGGCCCGGCCCGCGGAGTCCACCGCCCCGATCGCCGTCAGCAGACCCCGCGCCGCCGCCATCGCGCCGCCGGGCGGCGGGTCCAGCAACGCCAGCCCGGTGGCCTCGGGATCGCCCCAGCAGGCCGTCTGGAGGGCGAACGCGGTCAGGTCGGCCACCTTTATCTCGGGGGCCGGAAAGGCCGTCAGGCGCGCGTCCTCGGCCTCGGCCCAGCAGCGGTACACCGCCCCCGGCGCCTCCCGCCCGGCCCGCCCCGCCCGCTGCCGCCCGGCCGCACGGGACGCCCGCACCGTCGTCAGGGCGCTCAGCCCGCGCGCGTGGTCGACCCGCGGCTCGCGCGCGAGCCCCGAATCGACCACCACCCGCACCCCGGGCACGGTGAGCGAGGACTCGGCGACCGCCGTGGCCAGCACCACGCGGCGCCGCTCGCCGGGCGCCAGCGCCGCGTCCTGGACGGCGGCCGGCGCCCGGCCGTGCACCTGGAGCACCTCGACGTCCCCCGGTATCCCCAGCTGACCGGCCACGCGCGCGATCTCGCCCACGCCCGGCAGGAAGCACAGCACGTCCCCGTCCCGCTCGGCCAGCGCCCGCCGCACCAACGACGCCACATGCGCCAGCAGCGCCGGGTCCACCCGCATCCCGTGCGGCGGCCGTACCGGACGGGCCGGCGGCGCCCACACCACCTCCACCGGGTACGAGACGCCGTCCGCCTCGACCACCGGTGCGCCGCCCAGCAGCCGGGACCAGCCCTGCGCGTCCGTGGTCGCCGACGCGGCCACCAGGCGCAGCTCCGGCCGCAGCGTCTCCCGCACGTCCCAGAGGAACGCCGCCA
Source organism: Streptomyces arenae (assembly GCF_022343545.1). Taxonomy (NCBI): domain Bacteria; kingdom Bacillati; phylum Actinomycetota; class Actinomycetes; order Kitasatosporales; family Streptomycetaceae; genus Streptomyces; species Streptomyces arenae. Next base: position 83,084 of record NZ_JAKQYH010000097.1, on the reverse strand, counting down.
CCGTGTCGGCGTCCAGATGCCGCTCGTGACACTCGTCGAGGATCACGACGTCCACGCCGGACAGTTCCTGGTCGCGTTGCAGCCGCTGCAACAGCACACCGGTCGTGACCACCTCCACGCGCGCGTCCGGGCCCACCACCCGATCGCCGCGCACGGTATAGCCGACGCTCCGCCCGACCTGCTCGCCGAGCAGCCAGGCCATCCGGCGGGCCGCCGCGCGGGCGGCGATCCGGCGCGGCTCGGCCACCACCACCCGCCGCGCGGGTCCCTCGCCCAGCAGCCCGGCCAGCGCCAGCGGCACCAGCGTCGTCTTGCCGGTGCCGGGCGGCGCCACCAGGACGGCGGTACCGTGCCCCGCCAGGGCGTCGTCCAGACCGGGCAGGGCCTGCCGCACGGGCAGCGCGTCCAGGGCGTCGTAACGGATCACGCCCCTAGTGTCGTACGCCCCCGCGAACGCCCATCACGCGCGCGCCCGCGAACACCAGTTTCACGCGCGCGCGTGCGCTAGCCAGCAGTGCCGGTGCCGCCGACGAGGTCAGTCCCGCTCGCACACGAAGATCGCCGTGCCCGGGATGAGGTTGCCGCGCAGGGGGGACCAGCCGCCCCATTCGGAGGTGTTCCAGGCAGGCCACTCCGGTTCGACCAGGTCGACGAGCCGGAAGCCCGCCGAGACGATGTCGCGGACGCGGTCGCCGAGCGTGCGGTGGTGCTCTACGTACACCGCATGGCCCTCGTCGTCCTGCTCGACGTAGGGCGTGCGGTCGAAGTACGAGTTCGCGACCGAGAGGCCCTCGGGACCCGGCTCGTCCGGGAACGCCCACCGGACGGGGTGGGTCACCGAGAAGACGAAACGGCCGCCCGGACGCAGCACACGACGCACCTCGCGCAGCACCAGACCCGGATCGGCGACGAAGGGGAGCGCGCCGTAGGCCGAGCACGCCAGGTCGAAGGAGCCGTCCGCGAAGGGCAGCGCGCCCGCGTCCGCGCAGACGAGGGGAAACGATCCGCCGATGCGCAGTGCGTGCTGGAGCTGGCGGTGCGAGAGGTCCAGGGCGACCGGACGGGCCCCCTGGGCGGCCAGCCACCGCGCGCACTGGGCCGCGCCGGCGCCGATCTCCAGGACGTCCTTGCCCTTCAGCTCCTCGGGCGGGCCGAGCAGCTCGGCCTCCACCTCGTCGAGACCCTCGGGACTCCACACGAAACGGTCGTCCCCGAGGAACGTGCCGTGCTCGATCTGGTAGTCGTCGGCGTTGCGGTCCCACCAGCCCCGGTTGGCCCGGCTGCTCTCGGCGGCCCCGGCGGTGCGCCGGGTGGCTTCCGGTTCGAGGTCGAACGAAACGGGCTCTTGGATGATCGGCTCCCTCGTCGTACTCTTCCCTGCAACCCGTCGCCGGGGTGTCACGGAAGAGGTTTCCCAGACCTGCGTGGCCTCGTGGGACGGTTCTTGTGCCGGGTATGCGGGGATCCGCCCCGGGTGTGCGCCTTCGCGCATTGACCCTGCCCGGCTGCCCCCGTATGCTACAAGTTGCGCTGCGGGCCTGCGCTCCTCAGACGTAGCAGGCTGCGCTCGCATCTGTTGTATGCCCCCTCGGTTTTCGAGGCGCCACCACGGTTTTGTGTGGCGCTTCCTTGGCTGTCCGGTCTTCATCAGAGCGAAACGGGCTCCCGGCGTAAGCAGTACCTACGACTTCAATGTCCGTACCGGAGCCCTTTCCCACATGACGAGCAGCACCGAGACCACCGCCACCACCCCGCAGGTTGCGGTCAACGACATCGGTAACGAGGAAGCCTTCCTCGCCGCGATCGACGAGACGATCAAGTACTTCAACGACGGCGACATCGTCGACGGCGTCATCGTGAAGGTCGACCGGGACGAGGTCCTGCTCGACATCGGTTACAAGACCGAAGGTGTCATCCCGAGCCGCGAGCTCTCGATCAAGCACGACGTCGACCCCAACGAGGTCGTCGCCGTCGGTGACGAGATCGAGGCCCTTGTCCTCCAGAAGGAGGACAAGGAAGGCCGCCTGATCCTCTCGAAGAAGCGCGCCCAGTACGAGCGTGCCTGGGGCACCATCGAGAAGATCAAGGAAGAGGACGGCATCGTCACCGGTACCGTCATCGAGGTCGTCAAGGGTGGTCTCATCCTCGACATCGGCCTCCGCGGCTTCCTCCCGGCCTCCCTGGTCGAGATGCGCCGCGTCCGTGACCTCCAGCCCTACGTGGGCAAGGAGCTCGAGGCGAAGATCATCGAGCTGGACAAGAACCGCAACAACGTGGTCCTGTCCCGCCGTGCCTGGCTGGAGCAGACCCAGTCCGAGGTCCGCCAGACGTTCCTCACGACCCTCCAGAAGGGTCAGGTCCGTTCCGGTGTGGTCTCCTCGATCGTCAACTTCGGTGCCTTCGTGGACCTGGGTGGCGTCGACGGTCTGGTCCACGTCTCCGAGCTGTCCTGGAAGCACATCGACCACCCGTCCGAGGTTGTCGAGGTCGGCCAGGAGGTCACCGTCGAGGTCCTCGACGTCGACATGGACCGCGAGCGTGTCTCCCTGTCGCTGAAGGCGACCCAGGAAGACCCGTGGCAGCAGTTCGCCCGCACCCACCAGATCGGCCAGGTCGTGCCCGGCAAGGTCACGAAGCTGGTTCCGTTCGGTGCGTTCGTCCGCGTGGACGAGGGCATCGAGGGTCTGGTCCACATCTCCGAGCTGGCCGAGCGCCACGTGGAGATCCCGGAGCAGGTCGTCCAGGTCAACGACGAGATCTTCGTCAAGGTCATCGACATCGACCTCGAGCGCCGCCGCATCAGCCTCTCGCTGAAGCAGGCCAACGAGGCCTTCGGTGCCGACCCGGCCACGGTCGAGTTCGACCCGACCCTGTACGGCATGGCCGCGTCCTACGACGACCAGGGCAACTACATCTACCCCGAGGGCTTCGACCCCGAGACCAACGACTGGCTCGAGGGCTACGAGACCCAGCGCGAGGCGTGGGAGCACCAGTACGCCGAGGCGCAGCAGCGGTTCGAGCAGCACCAGCAGCAGGTCATCAAGAGCCGCGAGGCCGACGCCGCTGCCGCCGCCGAGGGTGGCGACGCCGCGGGTGCCGCTCCGGCCGCGGGTGGCGGTTCGTACTCCTCCGAGGGTGCGGACACCTCCGGCGCGCTCGCTTCGGACGAGGCGCTCGCCGCGCTCCGCGAGAAGCTGGCCGGTGGCCAGAGCTGAGGCCTAGCCACTGAGGCCTAGCCGCTTCACCGAGGGCCCGCACCTTCCGAGGTGCGGGCCCTCGGCATGTTCCGAGGCGCCGGCCTTCGTATGTCTCCGAGGTGCCGGCCTTCGCATGCTTACGAAGGGCCGCCTTCTCGTGTTCCGGTGCCGCCCGCCCGCCCCGCCGGGAACTTCCCGGCGCCCCTCGGGAGTTGCCATGCCGCGGCCCGGCACGAAAAGGCGGTGAGAGGCCGGCGGATCAGGAATGCCCACGTCGTGCGACGCGTTGTCACGTACGAACACGAGGAGGAGCGGTCACAGTGCTTGATCCGCAGGGTTTGTACGCATGGGAGCCGAAGGGCCTCGCCGTCGTCGACATGGCGCTCGCCCAGGAGTCGGCCGGTCTTGTCATGCTCTACCACTTCGACGGATACATCGACGCGGGCGAGACCGGCGACCAGATCGTCGAGCGGCTCCTCGACTCGCTGCCCCACCAGGTCGTCGCCCGCTTCGACCACGACCGGCTCGTGGACTACCGGGCCCGCCGCCCGCTGCTGACCTTCAAGCGGGACCGCTGGACCGAGTACGAGGAGCCCGGCATCGAGGTCCGGCTGGTCCAGGACGCCACGGGGGCGCCGTTCCTGCTGCTCTCCGGCCCCGAGCCGGACGTCGAGTGGGAACGCTTCGCCGCCGCCGTACGGCAGATCGTGGAGCGGCTCGGGGTCCGCCTGTCCGTGAACTTCCACGGCATCCCCATGGGCGTCCCGCACACCCGCCCGGTGGGTCTCACCCCGCACGGCAACCGCACCGACCTCGTCCCGGGCCACCGCAGCCCCTTCGACGAGGCCCAGGTGCCCGGCAGCGCCGAGGCGCTGCTCGAATACCGGCTCATGGAGGCCGGCCACGACGTCCTGGGCGTCGCCGCGCACGTTCCGCACTACATCGCCCGGTCGCCCTACCCGGACGCCGCCCTGACCGTCCTGGAGGCCGTCACGGGCGCCACCGGGCTGGTGCTCCCGGGTGTCGCCCACGCCCTGCGCACGGACGCGCACCGCACCCAGACGGAGATCGAACGCCAGGTCCAGGAGGGCGACGAGGAACTCACCGCCCTCGTGCAGGGCCTCGAGCACCAGTACGACGCGGCCGCGGGCGCCGAGACCCGGGGCAACATGCTCGCCGAGCCGGTGGAGATCCCCTCGGCGGACGAGATCGGTCTGGAGTTCGAACGCTTCCTCGCGGAGCGGGAGGGCGACAACTAGGGCCCGCCGGCAAGGTTTCCGGGGCCTGTCCGGGCCGGTGCCGGTGGCAGGCCCTAAGCTGCGGGGCATGCTGAAAGTTGGCCTCACCGGCGGGATCGGCGCCGGCAAGAGCGAGGTGTCCCGGCTGCTCGTGGAACACGGCGGCGTGCTGATCGACGCCGACCGCATCGCGCGTGAGGTCGTCGCGCCGGGCACCCCGGGCCTGGCGGCCGTCGTCGAGGCCTTCGGCCCGGAGGTACTGGCCGCCGACGGCAGCCTGGACCGCCCGAAACTCGGTTCGATCGTCTTCGCCGACCCCGAGAAGCTGGCCGTGCTCAACTCGGTCGTGCACCCCCTCGTGGGTGCCCGCTCCCGCGAACTGGAGAACGCGGCCGCCGCCGACGCCGTGGTCGTCCACGACGTCCCGCTCCTCGCGGAGAACGGCCTCGCCCCGCTCTACGACCTCGTGGTCGTGGTGGACGCCGCCCCCGAGACCCAGCTCGACCGGCTCACCCGGCTGCGCGGTATGACGGAGGAGGACGCCCGCGCGCGTATGGCCGCGCAGGCCACCCGCGAGAAGCGCCTGGAGATCGCCGACATCGTCATCGACAACGACGTGCCCCTGGACGTGCTGCGACGGCGGGTCGCGGAGGTCTGGGCCGAGCTCGTGCGCCGGGCGCGGGAGTCGGCCCCGAGCTAGCGGGCGGCCGTCTTCGGAATACGTCTTCGAAATAGCGGACACCCGTCCGGGCGTTGAACCGCTTCAGCGAGGGAAGGACTTTGCCGTGCCCGAGACCAGCGGTTCGACCGGACGTACTCCGGAGACGCATGTCATCGATTTCCGTGCCGCCGAGCAACTGCTCAACGCACGGGACCCACGGGGCGCGGTGAAGCTGCTCGACGGAGTGATCGCCGCGCACCCCGAGAACACCGCAGCCCGGCTGCTGCGCGCGCGTGCCTTCTTCGCCGCCGCGCAACTGCGGCCCGCCGAACTGGAGTTCACGATCGTTCTGGAGCGGGAGCCGGACAACGCGTTCGCCCACTTCGCGCTCGCCCGCACCTATGAGCGCCAGGGCCGGGCCGACCTCGCGATACGTCACTTCCGGCTAGCGGCCGCACTGGACCCGAACCCCGAGTACCTGAAGGCGGCTCGCTTCGAGAACGGTACGTGAGCGGATCCTCGCCCACGGTGGCCGAGGCCGGCCGAGGAGGAAGCGTGCTCACGGGTGGCGGTGCCGCGGTGGGCGCCGGAACGGCGGCGGGCGGGTGCCCGGCTGAGGAGTGTCCGCCGGGCGGTACGGCGGTACGTCACGGCCCGGCTGGTAGTGCGGGCCCTGCCGCATGTGTCTGAGGATCATGGTCATGTCGACGGTGGCCACCAGCCACAGCACCCCACAGGCGATCGCCCAGCCGGGACGTCCGACGAGCACGAACACCACGGTGCCGAAGATCGCCCAGGCCACTCCCCACAGGCTCAGCCACAGCCGCGCCCGCAGCGCACTGCGCGCGGTGGTCGGTTCACTGCCTGTACGCATCCCGGATCACCAATCCTCCTAGCAACGTACTCTTCGACGAGGACGTTCACCAAGGGGCGAGGACGTTCACCAGGGACGCGTACGCCAGGAGACGCGTACACCAAAGGACGCGTACATCAAGGGGGACCGCACGTGCTGCCGGACGCCGACGACCTGCCCGACCTGCTCCTCGATCTCGCCGTGCCGCACGAGGACATCAACGAGGTGACCGCGCGTCTGCGGACCGTGACGGTCGACCCCGGGGTACGACGGCTCCTGGAGGAGTGCGCCGAGGACGTGACCCGCGTCGTCCGGGAGGTCGACGACCCGGCCGGACTCGGGGACCGGGCCGCCCACGCCCCGGCCGCCCTCGGCGAGTACTTCCTCGTGTACGTCTTCCTCTTCGCGGTGCCGCGCGTGCGCGCCGCGCACCGGGAACTCGGCATCCCCGACGACATCGGCCGGCACACGCTCACCGACCTCGGCCGCGGCATGGCGCTGCACCGCAGAAGGTACGGCCACGGGGGCCTCGGTGCCCGCCAGGCGCACTGGCTGACCCGCCACTTCTGCGGCAAGCTCTACCAGCTCGGGCGACTGCAGTACGAGCGGGCGGGGCTCGGCACCCGGACGGCACAGGCGATCACCGCCGCCGGAACCCCGGTCACCGCCGACAGTCCCAGCCTGAACTTGCACATCCCTGACTTCCTCGGACCGCTCACCCCGGCCGCCTGCGACCGTTCCGTGCTCCGGGCCCGGGAGTTCTTCGCCCGGTACTTCCCCGCGGAGTCCCCGGCCGTCGCGACCTGCCACTCCTGGCTGCTCGACCCGCAGCTGCGGCAGCATCTCCCGGCGGACTCCAACATCGTCCGCTTCCAGGAGCGGTTCCGGCCCGGCTGGGACGACCGGGAGCCGGCCGACACCACGCCCGTCGGCTTCGTCTTCGGCGACCCCGACCTCCCGGCCCGCGACCTGCCCCGGCGTACGTCGCTGGAGCGGGCGGTCGGCGACCGGCTGCGGGCCGGCGGCCACTGGTACATCGGGCACGGATGGTTCCCGTGGGAGCAGTGACAACCTCCGACACAACCTGACGCCCTGTCACGGGCCGTACTGTGCGGGAAAGTTCCCGTGCGATGTCGAACGACTCGAACGAGTGAACCATCGGGGTGCGGGAACGGCTGTGCGGCGGCCGACCGTTCTTCGGGCATGACGGTTGAAATGCGTGAGGGATACGAGGGAACAGGACCCGGTGCGATCACGCCGGACGGCTGCGCGGTGGAGTTCTACTCGCGGCTGGCCGTGGGGAACGAACCGGACATCATCGAGGCGGCGGTCCCCGCGGGTGCCCGCATCCTCGAACTGGGCTGCGGTGTAGGGCGGGTGACGCACCCGCTCGTGGCACGCGGCTTCACGGTCACGGCGGTCGACGAGTCCGCGGAGATGCTGGAGCGCGTACGAGGGGCGCGCACGATACGCGGCACCATCGAGGGACTCGACCTGGGCGAGAAGTTCGACGTGGTGATGCTCGCGTCGTTCCTGGTGCACACCGGAGACCTGGAGGTGCGCCGGGGCATGCTGCGGACCTGCGCGGCGCACGTGGCGGCAGACGGCTGTGTGCTCGTCCAGCGGGAGGGCGCGGACTACCACACGAAGGTGCCCAGAGAGCGGGTCGACCCCCATGGCTACACCGTCCGGATCGTGTCGGCCGAGCCGGTCGGGGACGGGGTGAACTCGGTACGCGCGGAGTACGAGTTCCCGGACGCGACCTGGACCCAGACGTTCCTGGCCCGGCCGCTCACCGCGGAGCAGTTCGAGGAGGCGCTGGCGGAGGCGGGCCTGGAGGTGGCCGAGTATCTGACGGAGGACAGGACATGGGTGCGGGCGGTACCCGCGGCCCGGTAGGCCCCGGCGGCGCCGGCTGCCTGACGGCCCCGGAGCCCCGGTCCAGGTGGGTGCGGTCCGGCGGTGCTCCCCGCCGACGTCGTCGAGAGGCCGAGGGGGGCACCGCTGAGTGGGTCGTCCGCGCTCAGCTCGCCAACTTCGCCGGGGCGTTCATGAGCGGGAACAGCTGCGAGATCTTGTCACTTGCGCGGTAGCCGTCGGGCACCCCCTCGACCAGGGCGACCATCGAGGTCGCGTGCTCGGTGCGGAGCGGCAGGATCGCCTGGTAGTCCGGGGACTCGTACCACTCCTGTGCGCGGGCCGTGTCGGGGAACTCGAGGATCACGACGTCGCCGTTCCAGGTGCCCTCGTGCTCGACGAGCCGTCCGCCGTGCACGAGGAAGCGACCGCCGTACGGTGCCATCGTGGCCTCGATGCGCTCGATGTACTCGGCGATCTCCGGGCCGACGTCGACGTTGCGCAGGTACCCGACCACGTACGCACGCGGCGCCGTCATGCCGGCACCTTGTCCAGGAAGCCGCGCACGTCCTGGATCCGGCCCGACTCGTCCAGCACCAGGACGTCGAACCCGATCACCAGCGGCTCGGCGCCCTCCGGTCCCAGACCCCAGCGGAACCGGACCTGGCTGTGGTGGGCGTCGGCCTCGCCGACCTGGGTGAACACGAAACCCGGGAACTGCGCCTGCACGCCGTCGACGATCGCGGTGATCCCCTCGTGGCCGGAGACCTCGGCCATCGGGTCGGTGTAGGTGACCTCGGGCGACCAGTACTCGGAGACCAGCTTCGTCCGCTCGTCGCCGGTCGCGTTCCAGGTGGCCAGGTACTTCTCGACGATGCCGTTCATGTTCGTCTCTCCGTTCGTCTCGATCGGCTGATGTCCCAGATCCTGGCCCCGGGCGGGGCGTCCGATCCATGACCTCAGAGGTCATGGCACCCCGGACCCGTCCCCTTACACTCGCGGACATGAGCGTTGCAGTCGAAGTCCCCCCGGTCGGTGCGCTGTTGAGGACCTGGCGTGAGCGACGCCGGTTCAGCCAGCAGGAGCTGTCCAACCGGTCACGGGTCTCCACCCGGCACCTCAGCCGGGTGGAGACCGGCAAGGCGCACCCGACACCGGAGATGCTCATGCACCTCTCCGAGAACCTGGACGTGCCGCTGCGGGACCGTAACCGGCTTCTGCTGGCCGCCGGTTACGCACCGCGCTATCAGGACCACCAGCTGGACGACGCGTCGATCGCCGTGGTGATGGACGGTCTGCGCCGGCTCCTCGACGCCCACCTGCCGTACCCCGCACTGCTGTTGGACGAACACTGGGACATCGTCGACGCCAACGCGGCCGTTGACCAGCTGCTGGCCGGCTGCGCGCCGGAGCTGCTGGAGCCACCGGTCAACGTGGTCCGGGTCAGCCTGCACCCGGGCGGGCTGGCCGCCCGGATCGGCAATCGCGCGGAGTGGGGCAGCCACCTGCTGCAACAGGTGCGACACCGGGCCGAACGCAGCCATGACCAGCGTCTGCACGAGCTGGCCGGAGAGGTGGCCGGGTACCTTGGCACGACCGCTGCCACCACCCGTGCCAAGGGGCCGGTGGTCACCCTCGAAATCGAGGTGGACGGCACCCCGCTCCGGTTCTTCAGCACCTCCGCCACCCTCAGCACCGCCACCGACGCCGCACTGGAAGGACTGCACCTGGAGACGTTCCTGCCGGCCGACGAGGAGACCCGGCGCCGGTTCGACCGGGCGGAGTGAAATCCGGGAAATCCGTTCGGCGGCGATGAGTTCTCCGGCGGCGACGGGTCTACCTCTGTGACAGCAACAGAGACCGTCTCCCCAGGAGAACCCCATGTCCGAGACCACCGCTCCCGTCGCCCTCGCCGCTTCCGCCACCCCCGCGACCCCGGCCGTCGACCGGTCCGCGACGTCCGGTGGCCGCCGAGTCGCCCGCCTCGCCCTGCGCACGGTGCAGGTGCTGCTCGCCCTGTTCTACGCCGTGGCGAGCGCGCTGCCCAAGCTGATCGCGCATCCCTCCGCCGTGGAGTCCTTCGACAGGATGGGATGGGGCAGCGCGGGCATGTACACCATCGGTGCGCTGGAACTGGCCGGTGCCGTCGCCCTGCTGGTGCCAGTGCTGCAGTCGGTGGCGGCGACGGCGCTCAGCGGGCTCATGGTGGGCGCGTTCATCGTGCAGATGACCGTCTTCGACGGCCAGTACGCGGCGACCCCGCTGATCCTGACGGTGCCGCTGATCCTGATCGCCTGGGCCCGGCGCGAACAGAACGCGCGGCTGTGGGGGCTGGTGCGGGGACGGAGCTGAAGCACCGGGCGAGGGGGAGCAAACCGGCCCCACCCGCCCTCACCCGGCCCCGCTGCGCCCCGGTGGATCACCGTCCGCCGGGGCGCCCGCCGCTCGGCCGGCCGGTGCTGCCCGTCCCGCCCAGGCCGCCCGTGCCGCCAGGTCCGCCGAGCCCGCCGAGGCCACGGAGCCGTTCCAGCTCGCGGCGGTCGCGCTTGGTGGGGCGGCCGGTGCCGCGGTCGCGCAGGCCGATCGGGGCGACGGCCTCGCGGGGCGGAGGCGGCGGTGAGTTGTCGACGTAGCACTGGGCGGCGACGGGGGCGCCGACCCGCTTGCGGATCAGCCGCTTCACGATGACGATCCGTTCCCGTCCCTCCTGCCTCAGCCGCACCTCGTCACCGACGCGCACGGAGTGGGCGGGTTTGACGCGCTCGCCGTTCAGCTGGACATGCCCGCCCCGGCAGGCGGTGGCTCCCATGGAGCGGGTCTTGATCAGCCGCACGGCCCAGATCCAGCTGTCGATCCGGACACTCTCCCCGGGAGCCGGCGCGGCGGCCTCGGCGGCGGCGACCGCCGCGGCGACGGCGGCGGGATCGGGAGCCCCGGCGCTCCGCACCGGCTCGGCCGCGGCGGAGGAACCGGCGTCGGCACCGGCACCCTCGTGTGCCGCGCTGCCGTTCACGTCCTGAGAAGACATGCCCCGACCTTAACGCGCGGCCGAGAGGCGTGGGGAACCGCGCGAACAGCCACGACCGACCCGCGGTCGCCCTCGCACACTCACCTCGGCCCTACCGTTGAAGCATGCACCGCACCCCTCTCGCCGACCTGGACGCCCGTGTCAGCGACTGCCGCGCCTGTCCCCGGCTGGTCGCCTGGCGGGAGGACGTGGCGCGTACGAAGCGCGCCGCGTTCGCCGACTGGACGTACTGGGGGCGGCCCGTCCCCGGCTTCGGGCCGCCCGACGCCCGCCTGCTGGTCATCGGCCTGGCCCCGGCGGCGCACGGCGGCAACCGCACCGGGCGGATGTTCACCGGTGACCGCTCCGGCGACGTGCTCTACCAGGCGATGTACGACGTCGGGCTCGCCTCGCAGCCGACGGCGGTGAGCGTCGACGACGGACTCGAACTGTACGGCGTGCGCATCACCTCGCCGGTGCACTGTGCCCCGCCCGACAACAAGCCGACGCCCGCGGAGCGCGACACCTGCCGCCCCTGGCTGGTGGAGGAGCTGGCGCTGCTGCGGCCGACGCTGCGGGCCGCGGTCGTGCTCGGCGCGTTCGGCTGGCAGGCCGCGCTGCCTGCGTTCGCCGCCGCGGGCTGGACGGTGCCGAGGCCCCGCCCGCGCTTCGCCCACGGCACCCGGGTCGACCTGGGCGGCCTGGACCTCTTCGGCTGCTTCCACGTCAGCCAGCGCAACACCTTCACCGGGCTGCTCACCCCCGAGATGCTCCGCGACGTGCTGCGGACGGCGGCGGAGACCGCCGGGCTGCGCTGAGGAACTCAGACCAGGCGGGCCGCGGCCACCGGCCGGTCACCGACCGGGTGGGTGCCGGTGGTCGCGGAGGAGTTGACGCTCCAGCGGTAGCGGGAGAACCCACCGGTGGCGTCGGACGCGTAGAACATCATGTGGCCGATGCCGACGCCCTGGAAGTTCTCGCCGTCGACGTTGCTGACCATGCGGGTGTCCGGGTATCGCGGGTAGTTGGAGAGGCCGTGGACGCCGTGCGGGTCGGAGGTGCAGTCGACGATCTCGACGGCGTACTGGGTCTCGCCCGGGAAGTCGGCCACTCCGCTGAAGATCCCCTTGACCTCGCGGACCAGCACGATGTGCCCGGTGTTCGCGGTGTCCTGCCCGTTGTAGTCGACCGCGACCAGGTCGCCGGGCCGCAGATCGGCGACCCTGCGGACGGGACGCAGGCGCGGGCCGCCGCTGTTCTTCAGGAAGGCCTGGCAGTAGTCGGCGGCCTCCGGGGTCTTCTCCCCGAAGTACTGGAGGAAGTAGGCGTCGGTGGCCCAGCCGTAGGTGTGCCTGAGCAGCGCGGTGACGAAGGACGAGCAGCGCGCCCGGGACACCCAGCTCGCGAGGTCGTCCGGACGGCCCCAGGTGACGGTGGCCGTCGCGTTCATCAGGTAGACGTTGTTGGCGTCCGCCGTGGCACCGCTGATCAGCGAGACCTCGTCGGCGCTCAGTGCCCGTCCGTAGCCGCGGACGTCGCTGATCGCGCCCTTGAAGCGGTTCACGTAACCGCCGTCCCAGCGGGCCCGGCCGATGCTGAGGCCCTGGGGCGCGGCCCAGGAGAGGGCGGTGCCGGCGCTGCCTTCCAGCACGCCGTTGACGTACAGCTTGATGTTCGTGCCGTCCCAGACGCCGGTCAGGTGGGTCCAGACACCGGTCCTGTCGACGGGCCGGGCACCGAGGGCGGAGACCTTGACCGCCTGGTCCTCGCTGCGCACCTTGAAGGCCCAGGTCCTGGCCGAGTCGTCGTACTGGAGCAGGAAGCGGCTGGCGCTGCTGCCGTCCTGGCTCACGGCCGTGTACATGTTCGTCAGCACGGCGTCGTCGGCCAGCCGCACCCAGGCCGCGACCGTGAACGGGGCGGTGGTGTCCAGCACGGAGGCGGCGGCCGCGTACGCGGTGGAGGTGCCGTCGAAGCTCAGCTCACCGCCCGCCCGCAGGCTGGTCCAGCTCGTCCCGGAGCCCAGGGTGACGGGGTGCTCCAGGCCGGAGCGGTCGGCGGCGGAGCCGTCCAGCGGCCAGTGGCCGGCGAGTCCGGTGGGCAGGTAACCGGCCGCCAGCATGCGCTGGTACTGCACCATCCGCTCGGCCTCGGCCAGATGCGGTGCGGTGACCGGGGTGAACGGCGTGTCCAGCGGGGCGTCGGCCGCGGCGGTCCCCGTGCCCGCCGCCGTACCGGCCAGCGTGCCCATCCCCACGAGCGCGGCTCCGCTCAACAGCCCCCGTCTGCTCACCATGGTCATGCACTCCCCGTGTCGATGTGATCGGCCCGCCAGCCTAGGGGACGGTCAGCCGCCGGTCTCCTCGCCGAACAGGTGCCTCACCGTCGACCGGTAGTTGGCCCGCACGTGGTCGAGCGCGAGGGCGCGGGCGCGGTCCGGGTCGCCGGAGGCGATCGCCTCGTACAGCTCGCGGTGCTCGGTGAGGAGCTGGGGCCACTCCTCGTTGCGCCGGGTGAGCCAGCGGAGCCGGCCGTCGACCGGTTCCATGACCGCGATGAGCAGGCTGTTGCCCGCCAGGGCGAGGATCCGGTCGTGGAAGCGCGTGTTGACGTCGGTGATCGTCTCGGCGTCGTCGGACCTGGTCGCCGAGGCCGCCTGGTCGAGCAGCTCCCGCAGCTCGGCCAGTGCCTCGGGTGTCGCCCGCGCGGCCGCCAGCCCGGCCGCGTACACCTCCAACGCCTCGCGCAGCTCGAAGAGTTCCTTGACGTCGGTCGGGGTCAGCCGGCGCACGACCGTACGGCGGGCCGACTCGAAGAGCACGAAGCCCTCGGCGACCAGAGCCCGGATCGCCTCCCGGACCGGCACCCGGGACACGCCGAACCGCTCGGCCAGTTCCCGCTCGACCAGTCGGTCACCCGGGGCCAGCCGCCCCTCGATGATGTCCTGCCGCAGGGTGGCGAGCACGCGCTCGCGCACCGCGCCCAGGGGTTCGATCTTCGTAGTGGGGGAGCCCATGAGGTCATTTTCGCCGACCCGAGGGGGCTTTTACGGAGCCGTAACCGGACGGACATCGGTCAGAACGCTTGACGGGAGGACCATGACGGCAGTTTGGTATACCAAACGCGCGCAACAGCCCATCCGCGGCACTCGGCGGCAGCACCCGCAGCCGCCCTCCTCCCTCCCCGCCCCGTAGTTTCTGGAGGCCCCGTGTCCCTGGCCGACCGCGCCGAAGCCACCGGCGCACCCGCGTTCGTCCCCGACCCCCGGCTCACCAACGAAGACCTGGCCCCCGCCGAGCAGCGGAACTGGAAGGTCTTCGACCTCTTCGCGATGTGGATGTCCGACGTCCACAACCTCGGCAACTACACCTTCGCCGCCGGTCTGCTGGTCCTCGGCATGAACGTCTGGCAGGTCTTCACCTCCCTCCTCGTCGGCTTCGTGCTCATCTATGTCGGCATGAACTGGATGGGCAGGATCGGCCAGCGTCACGGAGTGCCGTTCCCGGTGGTCAGCCGGATCAGCTTCGGCGTCTGGGGCGCCAACATCCCCGCCCTGATCAGGGCCGTGATCGCCATCATGTGGTACGGCATCCAGACCTATCTGGCGTCCGTCGCCGTCAACGTGATGCTGCTGGCCGCCTGGCCAGGCCTGAAGTCCCTGACGGAGACCTCCTTCCTCGGCCTGGACACGCTGGGCTGGATCTCCTTCGTCTCGCTCTGGCTGATCCAGGCGGCGATCATCAGCCGGGGCATGGAGTCGGTCCGCAAGTTCCAGGACTTCTGCGGCCCGGCGATCTGGCTGGTCATGATCGCCCTCGCGGTCTGGATCCTCGCCAAGGCCCACTGGACCATCTCGCTCACCTCCACCCCGCACCCGGTCTCCACCGGCGAGCAGTGGCGCCAGTGGTTCGGCGCGATCGGGCTGATCCTCGCCACCTATGGCACGCTGATGCTCAACTTCTGCGACTTCTCGCGCTTCGCACCCGACTACCGCACCGTGCGCCGCGGCAACTTCTGGGGCCTGCCGATCAACTCCACGGCGTTCGTGGTCGTCTCGGTGATCGTGACCGCGGGATCGCTGGAGGTCTTCGGCGAGGCCATCACCGACCCCGCCGAACTGGTCGCCAAGGTCGGCAACACCTGGGTCCTGGTGGTGGCGGCGCTGACCTTCGCGGTCGCCACCATGGGCGTCAACATCGTCGCCAACTTCGTGTCACCCGCGTACGACCTGGCCAACGTCTGGCCCCAGAAGATCAGCTTCAAGGTCGGCGGCATGATCAGCACGGTCGCCGCCCTGGTCGTCACCCCCTGGAACCTGTTCTCCAACCCCACCGTCGTCAACTACTTCCTCGGTGGCCTCGGCGCCTTCCTGGGACCGCTGTTCGGCGTGATCATGGTCGACTACTACGCGATCAAGCGCGGCAGGGTGGACGTACGGCGGCTCTTCGACGCGGCGCCCGGCTCCCCGTACCACTACCGCAAGGGTGTCAACCCCAAGGCGCTGTGGGCGTTCCTGCCCTCGGCGGCGGTCGCGGGCGTGCTCGCGCTGGTGAAGACCTTCAGCGACGTGGCGCCGTACTCCTGGTTCATCGGCACCGCGCTGGCCGCCGGCCTGTACCTGGCGCTGTGCCGGGGTGACCGGATCCCCGAGACCGAGGAGGCCTGACGGACGTGCGGATCGTCGTCACCAACTGCAACACCACGCAGGAGATGACCGAGGAGATCGTGCGAGGTGCCCGGGCCGCCGCAGGCCCGGGCACCACCGTGACCGGACTGACCCCCGGCTGGGGGCCCGAGTCGGCGGAGGGCTGGCTGGACAGCTATCTCTCGGCGGCCGCGGTCCTGGACACCCTGCGGAGCTACGACGGCCCGCCGTACGACGCGGTGGTCATGGCCGGCTTCGGCGAGCACGGACGGGAAGGCGTACGGGAGTTGCTGGACGTCCCGGTCGTCGACATCACAGAGGCCGCCGCGCATCTGGCCTGCCTGCTGGGCCGCCGCTACGGCGTCGTCACCACGCTGGACCGCTCGCGCGGGCAGATCGAGGACAGCCTGGAGACGGCGGGCGTCGCCCGCAACTGCGTGGCCGTGGCGGGCACCGGACTGGGCGTCCTCGACCTCGCCGGTGACCCCGGGCGGACGGAGGCCGCGTTCCTGGCGGCGGCCGAACGGGTCCGGGACGCCGGCGCCGAGGTCCTCGTCCTCGGCTGCGCCGGGATGACGGGCCTCCAGCGGGTGGTGGGGGAGAAGCTGGGCGTCCCGGTCGTGGACGGCGTCGGCGCGGCGGTCAAGCTGGCGGAGTCGCTGGTCGCCCTCGGGCTCACCACCTCCCGGGCGGGGAGCTACGCGAAGCCGCTGACGAAACGCCGGTCATGGGGTCCACGGCACCCGTAGGAACGGCGGCCGAGCCCACGCCCGACCACACGGCAGCCTGACCACACGGCGGCCCGACCGCACGGAGGCCTGACCACACGGCAGCCTGACCGCACGGCGGCCCGACCGCACGGCGGCCTGACCACGCGGCGGCGTGACCACGCGGCGGCCTGGCCCGCGGCGACGGGCTCAGGGCCGCCAGACGTACCGCACGTCCGGCTCCCGCTCCTCGTTCCCGCTCCCGTCCGTGGACTCGACGGCGACGAAGCCGTGCCGTTCGTAGAACCGGTGGGCGGGCTTGTTGACCTGGAACGTCCACAGCGTGAGCCCCCGCGGTGAGCGCTCCTTCGCCAGCGCGACGAACCGGTCACCGACACCCCGCCCCCGCCACGCGGGGTCCAGATACAACTGGGACAGCACATCCTCCGCGAGCACCATCACCCCCACGACACGACCGTCCGCCTCCGCGAGCCACGTCTCCCGCTCCGGCACCACCACGTCCCGGAAGTACGCGCGCACCTCGTCGTCGGAGCGCGCCCGGACGACGGTCGGCAGCGCCGCACCGTACGACCGCAGCCACACGTCGGCGACGGCCCCGGCATCCGGACCTCCGGCCCGCCGCAACACGACCCCACCACTCACGCTCCCGCCCCCTCGGGTACGACGGCCGTGGCCGTGATCTCCACCAGCTGTCCGCTGTAGCCCAGGCAGGCCACGCCGACGAGCGTCGAGGAATGCGGCCCCGCACTGAGCCCGGACGCCTCGACGACCTCCCAGACGGCGGAGAGCACCGCGGTGTCGCCGCTGACCACGTACACGTCGGTCGCCACCACGTGCTCCATGCCGGCGCCCACCGCCCGCAGTTGCTCCTCGAGGTTCGCCAACACCTGCCCGGCCTGCCGCACGGGGTCCCCCGCACCGACCAACTCCCCCTCGGCGTCGAGGGGGACAGCCCCGGCGAGGAACGCGAGTCTCGTACCGGCCTCCACGACGGAGGCGTGCGAGTAGGCCGGCGGTGGAAAGAGGGCGGTGGCGCTGACACGGCGGATCACGGCGGCTCCTGGAACAGGCGGCGAAGAACCTTCCGATCATCCAAGAGACCATTCGCCACCGCATCAGGTTTTCCGTGGTGGAATACCTCGGATCTCTGTGACCGACCCCGTGGTCGAAAATGCTTGGAGATCGGCCGGTTGGCGCTGTTACTTTTCTCTGCGTGGCGAAACTCAATCAGATCATCGCGGTCGAGAAGGGCATCAAGTCCAAGGCTCACCAGGACCTGACGTCGGCTCATCACGGGTTGCAGAAGCCCGCGTTGCTGGCCGGTATCTCGCGGACGTATCAGCCGAAGGACGAGGAGGGTGAGCAACTGCCGCCCGAGTCCACGCGAGTGCAGGTCAAGGCCGAGGACGTGCTGCGGGAGACCTCGGCCACGCTGACGCGGCTCTTCGATGTGACCGCCACCAAGGACTGGGCCAACTGCGAGGCCAGGGCCGACGTGAAGGTCGACGGGCGGGTGCTGGTCGCCGGGGTGCCCGTGGCCTATCTGCTGTTCCTGGAGAAGCAGCTGGTCGATCTCCACACGTTCGTACGGAAGCTGCCCCTTCTCGACGCCTCGGAGTCGTGGGTCCAGGACCCCTCCACCGACGCCTGGAAGACCGAGCCGGTGCGGACCCTGCGCACCAAGAAGGTGCCCCGCAACCACGTGAAGGCCGAGGCGACGGAGAAGCACCCGGCCCAGGTCGAGGTGTACTACGAGGACGTTCCGGTGGGGTACTGGACCACCGTGAAGTTCTCCGGCGCCCTGCCCGCACGGCGCGTGAACGAACTCCTCGACCGCGTCGAGAAGTTGCAGCAGGCCGTCAAGTTCGCCCGAGAGGAGGCGAACGGCGCCGACGTCGTCGACCAGCGGGTCGGGGACGCCGTGTTCGGTTACCTCTTCGGGTGACCTTCCCAGACTCCCCGGCCCGACGTGGCCGGGGTGCGCGAGGAGCGCAAAGCTGAAGCTGAGCCTTGTCGTGAAGAGCGGTCGTACCCCACAGAACACGGGGCGGACCGCGTTGAATCTCAGACTCTCGCTCCAGACTCAGCATTCGCCGCCGATCGCCGGATCGACCGGGCCCGGGCCCCAGCACGTCGAAATGCAGGTTCAAGTCCTGCCCGCGCAGCTCGATGCGTGGTGGTCCAAAGGAAGGACGCGGCGACCTCACGACTGACCCGGGTTCTCAAGCGTGCCGGCGTGTGACTTTCGGCGGCATCCCGGGGCCCGGGGGCAGGCTACGCCCTCGGGCCCGCTCGCGTTCCCGGCCCCGAATCCAGGCCCCCGAAACCCGGCCCTCAATCCAGGCCGCCCGCAATTGCGTTCATAAAGAACTCGGTCCTTCGGGACACATGTCACACCCGCGAAATGCGATCGAACCTTTCCGTACGGGAACCCGATCTACCGTTGGACAACGAAGCCAACAGCCCGGCCACCGTCGCCCGAAGGCACACCCCGCCCTCGTCCGGACAGGAGCCCCGTGTCCCGTCGTATCACCCTGCCCCCGTGGCTCGCCCACGCCCTGCGCGCCCAGCGCGGGCCCGTGCCCTGGAGCGCGGTGACCAGAGGCGCGCTGGCCGCCGGGCCGCTGCTGCTCGCCGCGGTCATGGTCCACCGCACCTCCCTCGGCGTGGTCGCCGCCATCGCCGCCATGCTCGCCGGGATCAACGACCGGCCGGGCAGCCGGCGGGCCGCGGTGCGGCGGCTCGGAGCGCCCGCGGCGGCCGGCGCGGCAGGGCTGCTCGTCGGGACGTACGGCGGCGCGCACCTCACCGCAGTCCCCCTGACCCTGCTGCTCACGGGGCTCGGCCTGGTCGCCGGCGGCATCAGCGCCGTCGGGCCGGTCGCGTCCGGCGCCGGGACCCAGCTCCTGGTCGCCGCCGCCATCGGCGCCGGGATGCCGGTCGCCGAGGCGGGCTGGCAGCGGGCCCTCGCCTTCCTCGCCGGAGCCGGCTGGCTGCTGGTGCTGCGGCTCGCCCTGCCCACCCCCGGCGCGACCGCGGGTGACTACCGTTTCGACGGGGAGCGGGACGCCGTCGCCGCCGTCTATGACGCCATCGCCGACCTGCTCGAAGCCGTCGCGGGCGAGGCCGCGCTCGGCCGGCGGAAGGCGCTGAGCACCGCGCTCGACCACGCCCAGGACGCGCTCACCGGGCCCCGGCTCAGGCGACACGCCAGTTCCGCCGCCGAACGCCGGCTGCACACGCAGTACACCGCCGCGCTGCCCCTCGCCGAGGCCGCCACCGCCCTCGCCTGGGCCGGCGAACCGATATCCGGGCGGGCCGCCGAAGGACCCCGGCGGCTCGCCGCCGCCGTCCGGGAGAACACCGGCACCGGACCGTTGCCCGCGCCGTCCCGCGCGGTACCCGCACTGCGCGCCCTGGACGACGCGCTGCTGCGGGCCGCCGAGGCCTTCGACCGGTCCGAGGGTGCGGACCAGCGGCCGCCCGCACGGCGCCGCGGCCCCCGGGAGATCCTGCGCGCCGCGTTCGGCAGCGGCGGACGGGAGTACGGGCTGCGGGTCGCCCTCTGCTTCGGGGCCAGCGCCGCCATCGCCCAGGCCCTGCACCACACCCGCTGGTACGGCACGCACCAGCACTGGTACTGGCTGCCCGCCACCGCCGTCTTCCTCGTCAAGCCCGACCTCGGACCGCTCGCCTCGCGGGTGCTGTGCCGGGCCGCCGGGACGGTGCTCGGCGCCCTCCTCTTCGCGGGCTTCGCCGCGGTGCTGCCCCGCCCCGAAGGGCTCATCGCCCTGGTGGCCGTCTGCGGCGCCCTCGTCCCCGTCTCCACCCGGCACTTCGGCGCCCAGACCGTCGTGGTCACCGTCCTGGTGCTCGCCCTGGTCATGGTCGGCGGTGAACCGCAGGCCTCCGTCAGCCGGATCGGCGAGACGCTGCTGGCCTGCGGGCTGGTGCTGCTCGTCGGGCATCTGCCGATGCCGGGGGAGCGCGGCGGCGGGGTACGGGCCCGGCTGGCGGCGGCCGGGCGGGCCGCGCACGCCTATCTCGCCCACGTACTGAGCGAGTCCGCCGACCGCGGCGAACGCTGGGCGCTGCGCCGCGAGGCCTACCGCACCCTCGCCGAGGCCCGCACCGCCATCGCCCTCGCCGCCGCCGAACTCCCGGCTCTCGCCCGGCACACCGAGGGCACGGACGCGGTGGCCGCCGTACTCGAACGGCTCGTGGACACCACCACCGCGTGCGCCGTGCACCTCGACGAGACCGGCCGGCTCACCGCCCGTCACACCCGGCAACTGGAAGATCTGGCTGACGAGTTGGAGCAGGGCGGGCAGCGGCTCGGGGTCACGGTGCCGCGGATGCCCCTCGCCGCGTAGGCCGGCCTCTCGCACCGGGCCCACGTAAAAATTCTCCGCCGCACCGATGAGTTCTCCGTCCGCCCGCGGTCAGTACCCGGAACCGACCGTCGTACTGGAGGACCCATGTCGCTTCCGGAGATCGTCTCGCGTGAGCGGTGGCGTGCCGCGCGTGAGGAGTTACTGCGCAAGGAGGAGGCGATCGCGCGGGCGCGGGACGTGCTCAACGCCGAGCGGCGCCGGCTGCCCATGGTCGAGGTGGACCCCGAGTACGTCTTCGAGGGCGGCGACGGCAAGGCGAACCTCCTCGACCTCTTCGACGGCCGGACCCAACTGGTCGTCCACCACTTCATGTTCGCCCCGGAGTGGGAGGCTGGCTGCCCCGACTGCGCCGCCTTCCTGGACCAGATCGGCCACCTCGCCCATCTGCGGGCGCGCGACACCTCGTTCGCGGTGGTCTCCCGGGCGCCCTTCACCAGCATCCTGCCGTTCAAGGCGCGGATGGGCTGGACACTGCCCTGGTACTCCTCGTACCACAGCGACTTCAACCGCGACTTCGAGGCGACCCTCGTGGTGGACGACGAACCGGTCGAACGCCCCGGGATCAGCTGCTTCCTCCGCGAGCACGACCGGGTCTTCCACACGTACGCGGTGTACGACCGGGGACTCGACGGACTCGGCTCGACCGCGTCCCTGCTCGACCTGACCGCCCTCGGCCGGGCGCCCACGGGCAGCGACCGCGTGCGTTATCACGACGAGTACGAAGAGTGACACAAGCGGTCACGAAAGTGGCCGAAAGTCAACGGATCCTCACCCTCCGCGCCGACGGCGTGTCGGCTGTGTCTCAGTACGGTCACCGGGCGAGCCATTCATGTTCTCCAGAGCGTTAACTCCTACGAGTACGACGCATTTCTGGAGGTGCAGGATGGTGAACGGGCGAACCGTGCTCGAGTGCTTTCCCGCAGGCGGACCGCGAGGATCATGGCCTGCGGAGGAGTTCGCACAGGCCCGGCGGCTGGAAGGGATGCCCGCGGAGGTCGTGATGGACCTGGCCACGGACACCTTCCTGGTCATCGTGCGCGCCGCCGAGGGGGTCGACAACTAGCCCGCCTTGCGGGCGGGCACCGCGGCCGTGAACTGGTTCGCCTGGAGTCCGTAGAGCTCCGCGTAGACACCGCCGCTCGCCAGCAGTTCGTCGGGGGTCCCCGACTCCACGACCCGGCCCTGGTCGAGAACGTGCACCAGATCCGCGTGCCGGACCGACGCCAGCCGGTGGGTGATCAGTACGACCGTCTGCCCGCCGCCCGCCAGCGCCCGGATCTTCTCGAAGACCTCCAGTTCGGCCCGGGCGTCCAGGGCTGCCGTCGGCTCGTCCACGATCAGGATGTGCCCGCGCCGGTAGGCGGCCCGCGCGATGCCGAGACGCTGCCACTGGCCGCCGGACAGCTCGTGGCCGCCGCTGAAACTGCGGGCCAGAAGGGTCTCCAGCCCGTGCGGCAGGTCCTCGACCACCTCCTGCGCTCCCGCCTCCGCGACCGACGCGGCCAGCCGCTCCTCCGTCAGCGGCGCCGACGAGCGGCCGACGGCCACATTGACCTTGGCGGTGAACGGCCAGCGCTTGAAGTCCTGGGCGACCATCGCGATGCGTTCGGCGAGCCGGTGCCGGTCCGCCTTCGCCGCGTCGACGCCGTCCCACAGGATGCGGCCCCGGTCCGGCTGGTACAGCCCGGCCAGCAGCTTGACCAGGGTGGTCTTGCCGGAACCGTTCTCACCCACCAGGGCGACGATCCGGCCGAGGGGGAGGGAGAGCGTCACGTCGTCCAGGGCGGGGCGGGAGGCGGCACCGGTGTCACCGCCCGGGGCGTCACCCGGATAGGTGAAGGTGACGTTCTCGAAGCGGATCTCCCGCGGGTCGTCCGGCAGGGGCTCCCCGCCGACCGGGATCGCCCGTTCGGCCGCCTCGACGTACAGCCGCTCCAGGTCACCGACGAACAGCGCCTCCTCGTGCAGCGTGTTGATCTCCAGCACGAGCGTGTTGAGGCTCGCCGAGCCGGTACGGATCGCGATCACCGCCGTCCCGGCCACCGACAGGGCCATCGCCCCGCTCAGCAGCAGCGCGCCCAGCGTGGCGTACGTGGCGACGGTCGCCAGGCCGGTCCAGGCCGCCGCGATCAGACCGGTGCGGGCCGCGAGCCTCGCCAGCCGGGCCTGCTCCTCCTCGGCCGTCTCCGCCATCGCGCGGAAGTGCCGCAGCAGGAACGGGCCGACCCCGTGCACCCGGATCTCCGGCGCCGCCTCCGGCTCGGTGAGCAGGCTGCTGATCAGATGCCCCGCGCGGGCGTGCTGCACCCAGATGTGGAACGACTCGTAGCGGCGCCGGGCGTTGGTCAGGGCGCCCCAGGCACTCGGGATGGTCATCGTGATCAGCAGCGGGAGCAGGGCCGGGTGCAGCACGGTCAGCACCCCGGCCGCCGCGACCAGCGAGATCATCGCGTTCACCACACGGGTGCCGTACATGATCATGCGGCGGGCGGAGGCCGCGCCGTACTGCGCGGTGTCCAGCAGCTTGTGGAAGGCGTGGTCCTCGATCGCGGCGAGTTCGACGGCGGCCGCCCGCTCCAGGTACATCTCGGTCGCCACCCGCTCGACCTTGGGCTCCAGCCGGCCCGTGGCGTAGGTCGACGCGGCGCGCAGCAGCGCGGCCACGAACATGAGGGCGGCCATGGTCACCAGGGCGGGGGCGGCGCCGCGCAGCCGCGCCTCGATGGTGCCGCTGCCGATCAGCCGGCCCAGCACGCTGTTCACGGCCAGCAGGCTCACGGCCTGGGCCACGCCGACGCCCAGCTGGGCGACCAGCACGGTCCGCGCGTCCCGGGCGTCCGCCTGCCGGGCCAGCCGCAGGCTGGACGCGAGCATGCCGGGCAGGCGGGTCATCATGGCGCGGAGGTCCAGTTCGAGGAAGGCGTCCCGGTGCTGGTTCCAGCCCATGTCGTAGCGGAGCGGCCCCCCGAACAGCAGCCGCTCCGACTCGGACACCTCGGGCGCCGCCGCTTCCCGCCGCTTCCTCACCGTGATCCTCCCCGGAGCCGCCGACGAACGGCCACTATCGCGGGCTCCGGCCTCCGCCGGGCAGGGCGCGCGACGGGGCTCGGGGTGCACGGGGGAGTGCGCTCGGAACACGCCGCGAACCACGTCCGTACGGCGCCCGGAGGGCGGGGGCGGCGGACCACCCTGCCGTCACTGGTTGAAGGCCGGCGGTCGTGTCGCCGTCAGCGGTCGGAGGTTGAAGGCCGGCGGTCGTGTCGCCGTCAGCGGTTGGAGGGCGAGGTACGCCTGGTCGTCACGCGCTGAGGGGCCGGGACCATTCCGGGGTCGTGCCCGTCACCCGGCAGAGCGCGAGGTACAGGGGGATCGGCGGGGTGTACGGCACCGTCCCCTGCGGGCGGTGGATCAGCCGGGCGGCGCCGGGGAGCGCGGCCCCCGTGCTGTAGAGGGCCGGGGCGGGCCAGGTGAGGGCCTCGTCGGAGTCCGACGGAACGATCCACCACCAGTGCGTGCCGTCGGCGTACACGCATCCGACCCGTGGCAGCCGGGGCGCGACCAATGGTCCGAGCGCCGCCGGTACGGCCACCGCGTCGCGGCCCAGCGGCGCCGTCATACCCTCGGGCACCGGCGGTCGTCGGGTGTCGGCCCGGGCTCCCGGCCGCTGGCCCCGCTGCAGGCGGACCAGGGTGTCGAGACCCAGCGGCCGGCCAGGACCGGGGGCGCTGCTCACGCCTGCCTCCGCCGGGGCACCGAGTGCCGGGCCTCGGGCCGCGCCTCCTCGCCGGAGGCCGGCGACGGGCGGTGCGCCGGGTCACGCGCGGGGTTGTGGGACGAACCGCGCGTGGAGCCCGGTCCGGGACGGGCGCCCCAGCCCAGGTCGTTGCTGGGTCCGGCGGTCTCCCGGGCGGCGTCGGCCTGGCGCGGCAGCTCCGCCCAGACCAGCAGTCCCGGTCCGTGCTCCTGCGCCCCCCAGGCCCGGCACAGCGCGTCGACGAGGAGCAGTCCTCTTCCGTGCTCCTCCTCGGGACGCTGCGGGGAGGGGTGGGGCTCGTCCGGCGAACAGCCCTCGTCGTACACGGCTATGCGCACCGTGCCGTCGTGGTCGTGCAGCTCGCACACGACGCGACTGCTCGCGGTGTGCACGATCGCGTTGGTCACCAGCTCGGATATGACGAGCAAGGCGGTGTCACAGGTGTCCGCGCAGACCGACCAGCCGGTCAGCCGGGCACGCGCCAGACGTCTTGCCTGGGCGGGGGAACCCGGATGAGCGGCCAGCTCGAACCGGAACCGGCGCTCGGCAGCGCCCCCACCTGGGGCGACCACCGCGGCAGCGCCGAGACCGAGACGGTCTCCGGCGGCGTCTGTTCCTAAGGGCGCGGACGGAATCACGCTTGCCACTATCGCCCCGCCGTGAACACTTGGCAAGTGTCACTCTGAAAAATGCAGAGTGCTGTGTGACGCGGTGAAGGGCCGTGGCACACTGCTCGCAACAGCATGTCGAGCGGCGCCAGTTGGGATCAGTGAGGATCCGGCGGACCGATCCGGCCCATGCGACGGAGATGACCGAACAAGACAGTTCCGGCTTATTCGGGCAATTCGGCTAAGTGGGTTCATGTGGGTCGATCCGTCAGATCGTCGAATGAGTCTTCGAATGGCGCCGCTGGGCTGTCGGCATGCCGGGTGACACCTGTAGATGACGGCTGCCGGCGCACCGGCGAGTCCGGAAGGCGGCCCGGTCGGGGAACTTCATGGAGGTGGGTGGAGCGTGAGCGAGCCGCGGTCCGCGCCGACGGTGGGTCAGGTGGTCCTCGGCCGGCGCCTCCTCGACCTGCGGGAACGCGCCGGGCTCAAACGGGAGGAAGCCGCCCGGGTGCTGCGCGTGGCACCCGCCACCGTCCGTCGTATGGAGATGGCCGAGGTCGCCCTCAAGATCCCCTACCTCCAGTTGCTCCTGAAGGCCTACGGGGTGACCGACGACGAGGCCGACCTCTTCGTCCGGCTCGCCGAGGACGCCAACAAGCCCGGCTGGTGGCAGCGGTTCCACGACATCCTTCCCGGCTGGTTCTCCATGTACGTCAGCCTGGAGGGCGCGGCGAGCCTGATCCGTTCCTACGAACCGCACTTCGTCCCCGGCCTGATGCAGACCGAGGACTACGCGCGCGGGGTGCTGAGGTCGGGTGCCGTCGGCCAGACGTCGCCCGAGGAGATCGAGCGCCACGTCGCCCTGCGCATGCAACGTCAGGAACTGCTCACCCGGTCCGACGCGCCGCGCTTCTGGGCGGTGATGGACGAGACCGTCCTGCGCCGCCCGGTCGGCGGCCCGGAGGTGATGCGCGCGCAGATCGACCGACTGCTGGAGGTGGCGAAGCTGCCCAACGTGACGCTCCAGGTCGCCCCGTTCTCGAGCGGGCCGCACCCGGGGACGTACGGGCCCTTCGTGCTCTTTCGATTCGCCATGCCCGAACTTCCGGACATGGTCTACAGCGAGTACCTGACCGGCGCCGTCTACCTGGACGCGCGCACCGAGGTGGCCAGCCACCTGGAGGTCATGGACCGCATGGCGGCCCAGGCCGCTACGGCACAACGCACGAAGGAGATCCTCCGGGATCTCCGCAAGGAGCTGTGAATGGATCGCATCAAACCCCAGTCCGGCCCGCGGAACCGCACCGAGCGGATCTACAACGGGATGCCTGCCAGGGAACTGGGCAGCGAGGGCTGGCACAAGCCGTGGAGCGGCGGCAACGGGGGCAACTGCCTGGAGGCGATGAAGCTGGCCGACGGCCGGATCGCCGTCCGCCAGTCGACCGATCCGGACGGACCGGCGCTGATCTACACCACCGACGAGATGACGGCCTTCATCGAGGGCGCCAAGGCGGGGGAGGCCGACTTCCTGCTCTCCTGACCTGCTCTTCTTCTGATTCGAGCGTTGCCTTGTTCTCAGTGTTCTCCTTGTGTGACGACCTCTCTCGACTCCTCGTTCAACTTCGTTCTCTTGGTGCTCAATTGACTATTGACCGTGTCAGACGCTTATGGAGCCCTTCATGACCGGGCAGGACCGCACCGTGATCGACACCGGCAAGCCCCATCCGGCGCGCATGTACGACTGGTATCTCGGCGGCAAGGACAACTACCCCGTCGACGAGGAGATGGGCCGGCAGATGCTGGCCCTCGACCCCCGGGTGCCGGTGATGGCCCGGGTCAACCGCGCCTTCATGCACCGCGCCACCCGCTGGCTGGCCGAGCACGGCGTACGGCAGTTCCTGGACATCGGCACGGGCATCCCGACCGAGCCGAACCTGCACCAGGTCGCCCAGGCCACCGCCCCGGACGCCCGCGTCGTGTACTGCGACAACGACCCGATCGTGCTGGCCCACGCGGCGGCCCTGCTGCGCAGCACCCCCGAGGGCGCGACCGAGTACCTCCAGGCCGACGTGCGCGACCCGGCGGCGATCGTCGCCGGCGCGCGCGAGATCCTGGACCTCGACCGCCCCGTCGCGCTGTCCCTCGTCGCCCTGCTCCACTTCGTCTCCGACGAGGACGGGGCGCACGAACTGGTCGGCAGGCTGCTCTCCGAACTGCCCTCCGGCAGCTACCTGATGATGACCCACGCCACCGCCGACTTCACCCCGGAGGAGTCGGCGGCGGCCACCGCGAAACTGAAGGCGGCCGGAGTCACGCTGGCGCTGCGCTCCCGCGAGGAGTTCGGCCGCTTCTTCGACGGCCTGGAACTCGTCGAGCCCGGAGTGTCGGTGGTCCACCACTGGCACCCGGAGCTCGGCGAACCGGTGCCGGGGCAGGACGACGGGGTGATCCCGGGATACGGGGCGGTGGCGCGCAAGCCGTGACCCGCCCTCCGGCACCGCCCCGCTCCCGGTGACCTGCCCGCTCCCGGTGGCCTGCTGACCCCCGGTGACCCATCGGCCTGGCCCCGGCCGACGTACCTACACGACCATCGGCCGGTCGTACGGCGATATCGGCGTCGGCAGTTGCGAACTGCCCGTCAGGTACCGGTCGACGGCCGCCGCCACCGCCCGTCCCTCCGCGATCGCCCATACGATCAGGGACTGCCCACGCGCCGCGTCCCCGGCGGCGAACACCCCGGGGACGTTCGTCGCGAACCCGGCGTCCCTGCTGATCGTCCCGCGCGGTTCCGTCGCCACCCTCAGCTGGTCGATGAGCCCGTCCTCGCGGTCGGGCCCGGAGAAACCGAGCGCGAGCAGCACCATGTCCACGGGCAGCGTCCGCCCGCTCCCCGGCAGCGGCCGGCGGGCCGCGTCCACCTCCACCAGGTGCAGCGACCGCACATGGCCGCTCTCGTCGCCCGCGAAGCGCAGCGTCGACGCCGCGAACAACCGCGCGTCCGCGTGCGCCGCGGGGGCCGTCTCCAGATCCCGCGCCTCCTCGTGCGCCGCCGACAGCCGGTAGACCTTCGGGTACGTCGGCCACGGCTCGACGTCCTCGTCCCGCTCCGCTCCCGGCTGCGCGTAGATGTCCAGCTGGGTCACCGACGCGGCCCGCTCCCGTACCGCCGTGCCCAGACAGTCCGCCCCCGTGTCACCCCCGCCCACGATCACCACATGCCTCCCGGCCGCCGACAGCGGCGACTCGGCCAGATCCCCCTCGCACACCCGGTTGGCCAGCGGCAGATACTCCATCGCCTGGTGTATCCCTTCCAACTCCCGACCCGGCACCGTAAGTTCCCGCCACGCCGTGGCGCCGGTCGCGATCACCACCGCGTCGTACCGGGCCCGCAGCTCCGCCGCCCCCACGTCCCGTCCCACCGTCACCGAGGTGCGGAACTTCGTCCCCTCGGCCCGCATCTGGCGCAGCCGCCGTTCCAGATGGTGCTTCTCCATCTTGAACGAGGGGATGCCGTACCTCATCAGCCCGCCGAGCCGGTCGTCCCTCTCGTACACGGCGACCGTGTGCCCGGCCCTGGTCAGCTGCTGCGCCGCCGCGAGCCCGGTGGGCCCCGACCCGATCACCGCCACGGTCCGCCCGGACAGCCGCTCCGGCGGCATCGGCGGCGCGAACCCCTCCGCCCAGGCCCGGTCGGCGATCGCGCACTCGACGTTCTTGATCGTGACGGCCGGCTGGTTGATCGCGAGCACACACCCCGCCTCGCAGGGCGCCGGACACAACCGTCCGGTGAACTCGGGGAAGTTGTTCGTGGCGTGCAGCCGGTCGCTCGCCGCCCGCCAGTCCTCCCGCGACACCAGGTCGTTCCACTCCGGGATCAGATTGCCCAGCGGGCAGGCGTCGTGGCAGAACGGCACCCCGCAGTCCATGCAGCGGTCCGCCTGCTTGCTGATGATCGGCAGCAGCGCCCCGGGTACGTAGACCTCGTCCCAGTCCCGGACCCGCTCCTCGACCGGCCGCCGCCGCCACTCCTCGCGCTGCGTGGTCATGAACCCCTTGGGATCGGCCATGGTCGTCTTCCTCGCGTACGTCGCCCCAGGCCGTGCGTCATCGGGCCGCACTCTTTCGGCCACGATACGTCCGTCCGGTGCCGCCCGCAGAGTGGCCGGTGACGCATTCCAGCAGGTCCTCCTCAGCCGGAATCCAGCGGGAATCCAGCCGGGGGCCAGCCGGGGGCCAGCCGGAATCGAGCCGAGGTTCAGCCGGGGGTCAGTTGCTTCTCACGCCCCCCTCAGGCCAGGGCCAGTACGTAGACGAGGGCCGCCGCGGCCGACGCGAGGGTGCGCAGGTGGTTCCAGAACGTCCACTCACGCACATACACCGGCCAGTAGGCGGCCGCCTCCGGGGCGCCCGGCTCCAGCTTCGCCAGCGCCTCGTTCCGGGGCACGTTCGCCGCCACGCTCAGTCCGAACGAGCCGAACAGGTACAGCGCGCTGCCCAGCAGCAGCGCCGCCTTCCCCTCGTCCGGCCACACCACGAACGTCACCACCGCGATCATCGCGCTCAGCACCGCCGACCCCACGAAGAGCAGCATGAACGCCGGCGTCACCGCGGCCCGGTTGATCGCGTTCATCGCGGCTACCCCCTGCGCCGGCGGCAGGGCGGCCAGCCCGCGCATCACGAAGGTCGAGAACCCGCAGAACACCCCCGCCACCAGGCCGGTCCCCAGTACCCCCAGCAGCACCAGTACGTAATACGGCCCGTCGATCACGACCACCACACCCACTCCCGTCCGTCCGACGTCATCCGGTCAAGCGCACCCGCACCCCGGCCTGCCAGCTCCGCAGGACCGCTTCCACCGCCCCCGCGATCCGCCGCCGTGCCTCGTACCTGGGCACCCCGTTCATCAGCAGCTGGTCGTAGGGCGTGTCCACGTGCCGTACCGCCGCCACCACCGCCGAGATCACCGCCCCCTCCGTCAGTGCCCGCCCGGCCGCGGTGCGACCCACCCGCCCGCTGCCCCGCAGTGACGCGTGCGCCGCGATCGCCATGGCCCGCTCCACCGGACAGCCCGGAAACAGGCGCAGGATCTCCGCCGCGAACGCCTCCGTGAACCGCACGTCCTGCGCCGCCCGCAGCCTCGCGTCCCGCGCCCGCCGGCGCCGCCGGGCCTCGGCGTCGGCCAGGCACCGTCTCTCGGCGCGGACCAGCGCGGCCTCCTCCACCAGGACGCCCTGCCGCTCGTACCGGCTCCTGCGCCGGTTGAACCGCACCACCACCGCCGACAGCGTGCTCTCCTCCCGCGACCGCCGGGTCAGCGCGGTGTCCCCGCGGGGCAGGAACACCAGGTGCCCCAGATCGGCGCAGTCCAGACACCGCGGCGCCCCGTCCTCCAGCACCAGCAGCGACAACGGCCCCCGCCGGCAGGCCGCGCACCGCTTGTGCCGCAGCGGCTGCACGACCAGCAGTCCACCGTGGTGAGGGGGAGTCGCGAGGCGTGTCATACGCGGTTCCCTGCCCGCTACGGCGACTGGTTGCACGTCCTTCGCGGCCCTGACCAAGACGTCCTCACCACCCTGCCCCGGAGCCCTGCGTTCCCTGCCCCGCGAGGCATCATGGCCCCGTGCGACTCGAAGCGATCACCTGGGACCGGCTCGCCGACCGCCTCGCCGAGCGGCTGGCCGACCTGAAGCCCGCCGACGGGGGTGCCTGGCCGCGCGTCGCCTTCGACGGCGCCCCCGCCGCCCGGCCCGGAGACCTCGCGGAGCGCGTCGGCGAGGCGCTGCGGGTGCGCGGCAGGCCGTCCCTCGTCGTGGGCACCGAGGGCTTCCTGCGGCCCGCCTCACTGCGCCTGGAGCACGGCCGCCGGGACGCGGAGTCGTACTACGGCGGCTGGTTCGACACCAACGCCCTGTGGCGCGAGGTCTTCGGCCCCCTCGACCCCGGCGGCACCGGCCGTGTCCTGCCCGATCTCTGGGACCCGGCCACCGACCGCGCCACCCGCAGCCCCTACGTCTCCCTCCCGCCCGGCGGCCTTCTGCTGCTGCACGGGCCGCTCCTGCTTCGCCACTGGTTCCCGTTCGACCTGACCGTCCACCTCCTGCTGACTCCCGGTGCCCTGCGTCGCCGTACCCCGGAGACCGAGCACTGGACCCTGCCCGCCTTCGAGCGCTACGCGGCCGAGACCGACCCCGCCGGCACGGCCGACGTCCTGGTCCGCGCCGACGACCCCCGCCATCCGGCGTGGAACGGCTGAGCGCCGTCAGAGCCAGCCGTTGCGCCGGAAGCCCCGGTACAGCGCCAGGCACGCCGCGGATATGACCCCGAGGACGAGCGGATAGCCGAACCGCCAGTGCAGCTCCGGCATGTGATCGAAGTTCATGCCGTACACACCGCACACCATCGTCGGCACCGCGATCACCGCGGCCCACGCCGTGATCTTCCGCATGTCCTCGTTCTGCGCGACCGTCACCTGCGCCAGATGCGCCTGGAGGATGGAGTTGAGCAACTCGTCGAAGGACGCGATCTGCTCCTTCGCCCGCATCAGATGGTCGAGCACGTCCCGGAAGTAGGTCTGTATCTCCGGGGGGATCACCCGTATCGGCCGGGCGGTCAGCTCGTCCATCGGCCGGCCGAGCGGCACCACCGCCCGCTTCAGCTCCAGGAGTTCACGCTTCAGCTGGTAGATCCGGCCCGGATCGGCCCGCGCGCCGTTCTCCGCGAACACGTCCGCCTCGACCTGGTCGATGTCCGCCTGCACCGAGTCCGTGACGTTCAGGTAGTCGTCCACCACATGGTCCGCGATCGCGTGCAGCACCGCCGCGGGACCCTTGGCGAGCTGCCCCGGCGTGGCCTCCAGCTCCTCGCGCAGCGGCCCCAGCGAGCCGTGCCTGCCGTGCCGGACCGTGATCACGAAGTCCTCGCCGACGAACACCATGATCTCTCCGGTGTTCACCACCTCGCTGGTCGCCGTCAGCTTCTCGTGCTCGACGTAACAGACCGTCTTGAACACCGCGAACAGCGTCTCGCCGTACCGCTCCACCTTCGGGCGCTGATGTGCCTCGACCGCGTCCTCCACCGCCAGCGGGTGCAGATCGAAGAGTTCGGCGATGCCCGCGAACTCGCTGTCCGTCGGCTCGTGCAGCCCCAGCCACACGAACCCCTGGCCCTTCTTGCGCACCCGCTCCACCGCTGAGTACAGATCACTGCACTCCGGCACCCGCACGCCTTCCTCGTACGTCACACAGTTGACCACCGAGGAGCCCAGCGGGGACCGCGCGTGATGGTTCAGGTCGACGCGGGGGCGCCGCCGGGCCAGCCGCGCGACCTTGCGCAGACCGCCGGCCCTGCCCAGCCCCGTGACCTTCCGCAGATTCCCTGCCATCGTCATCCGGATCTCCTCGCGTGGATCCCCTCGCACACCGCTTCCGCGCCTTGTCCGGCAAGTCTGCCAGCCCGGTGTGAGACACGGGTAAGGCTGTGGGAACAGCGCGTTCCGGTTGGTTCCCGACTGTGGACGACCGGAACCCCGGCGCCGGTTCCCGCCGTTCGGCCACGGGTTCCCCGCGTCCGGCCGACGCACTCTCGCCGCACCGGCGTCGACCGTCCCGGACAAGCCGGGCAACTGGGATCATCACTTCATGACACAAGCCGACGGGTACCTTCTCGACAACCGTCAGAGCGAGGCCGGACAGCGCTTCGACGCCTTCGCCCGCCTCTTCGACCCCACGACCTTCCGGCACCTCGAGGCGGCCGGTCTCAGCGCCGGCTGGCGCTGCTGGGAAGTGGGAGCGGGCGGCACCTCCGTGGTGTCCTGGCTCGCCGGGAAGGTGGGGCCGTCCGGCAAGGTCGTGGCCACCGACATCGACACCTCGCTGCTCACCGCGGTCGCCCAGGCACCCGTCGAGGTCCGCACCCACGACGTCGGCGCCGAGGAACCGCCGGGAGAGGGCTTCGACCTGGTGCACGCGAGGCTGGTCCTGGTCCATGTACCGGACCGGGAAAGGGCGTTGCGCACCATGATCAAGGCTCTGCGTCCCGGCGGGCGACTGCTGGTCGAGGACGCCGACCCCGCCCTCCAGCCCCTCACCTGCCCCTACGAGTACGGCCCCGAGCAGCAACTCGCCAACCGGCTCCGCCAGGGTTTCCGCAAGCTGCTGGCCGAACGCGGCGCCGACCTGTCGTACGGCCGCAAGCTCCCGCGGCTGCTCCGTGAGGCCGGACTGCGCGACGTGGAGGCGGACGCCCACTTCCCGGTCGCCTCACCCGCCTGCACGGCGCTGGAGGCCGCCACCGTCCGGCAGATCCGCGACCGGCTGGTCACGGCCGGCCTGGCCACGGACGCGGACATCGACCGGCACCTGGCCAATGTGGAGGCGGGCACCATGGACCTCGCCACGGCCCCGATGATCTCGGCCTGGGGCCGCAAGGAGTAGCCCCCGCCCCGCCGCTCGCCCTTCCCATGTGCGGACGCGCGGGCGGACGGACGGGTGGGGACGGACGCGCGGGCGTGCGACGCCGTGCCGACGGCTTCCTCCAGGTGGCACGCGCGCGGGCGGTACGACGTAGGCGCGCCGTCTCCGGTCGCCGTGCGGTTCAGCCGTGGGTCGTCGGCGGTCTGGCGCCCACGCGGCCCACCGCCCGCGCGCCCGCCCGGCAACCCCGCGCCGCCGCCTCCTCGGCGTCCGCGCCGGCGACCAGCGCGGCCAGGAACGCCCCGGTGAAGGCGTCACCGGCGCCCGTGGTGTCCCGGGGCGCCGCCGGTGCGGCCGGGATCCGCGCGACCACCCCGCCCGCCCGGGCCACCAGCGCGCCCTCCGCGCCCGCCTTGGCCACCACCAGCGGCACCTGACGGCTCAACTTGGCCGCCGCGTCCGCCGGATCGGGCAGCCCCGTCAGCAGACAGGCCTCGTCCCGGCTCGGCAACAGGACGTCCACGCCCTCGACGAGTGCCAGGAACCGGTCCACGCCCAGCGTCACGAGGAACCCGGCCGACGCCGGATCCACGCTCACCGGGACACCCCGCGCGCGTGCCGCCGCCAAGGTGACCGCCACCAGGGCCCGGCTCGGTGCGGAGAACAGCAGATAACCGGAGAGATGCAACCGGGCCACCCCGTCGAGCAGCGTGTCCGACCAGTCGGCCGGCTCCAGCCGCAGGGACGCCCCGCTGTCCGTGAGGAAGGTGCGCTCCGCCGAGGCACCGCCGTCCACCAGGCAGACCACCGTCCCGGTGGCCGCCTCGGGATCCACCACCAGCCGCGGCCGCACCCCGGCGGCGACCAGTTCCCGCTCGTGCCACTCGGCCGCGTCCGCGCCGACCCGCCCGAGCAGCCGCACGTCCGCACAGCCCGTGTGGGCGGCCCAGCAGGCCACGTTGGCCCCGGCGCCACCGGGCAGGGTCCGGATCACGGCAGCCGTGTCGGTGCCGGCCGCGAGCGGCCCCCGGTGCCGCGCGACGACATCGGTGACGACGTCCCCGACCACGAGCAGCGCACCGCCCGGTACCGCCTCCCGCGCGGTGGTCACCTCGCGGACCACGCCGAGGCGATCCGGGCCGCCAGCCGCACGTTGCCGCGCACCGCCGCCAGGTTGGCCTCCAGCGAGGCGCCGTCCGTGTGCCGGACCAGGTACCCGAGCAGGAACGGGGTGACCGCCTGCCCGGTGATCCCCTCCGCTTCGCACGCCTGCAGCGCGTCCGCGAGCACGCGCGCGTGCAGCTCCGGATCGAGCTGCTGCTCCTCCGGCACGGGGTTGGCGACGATCAGCGCCGTGTCCCCCGCGGCAAGCGTGTCCTGGGCGCGCATGACGTCCACGACCTGCTCGGGGGTACGAAGCGTCCAGTCGACCGGGTGTCCGGAGTCGGACAAGTAGAAGCCGGGGAAGCGGTCCGTGCCGTAGCCGGCCACCGCCACACCCATGGTCTCCAGGCGCTGGAGGGTCGCCGGTACGTCCAGGATCGACTTCACGCCCGCGCACACCACCGTGATCCGGGTGCGGGCCAGCAGCCCCAGGTCGGCGGACTCGTCCTGGGTCACCGTCCACTCCCGGTGCACCCCGCCGAGGCCTCCCGTGGCGAACACCCGGATGCCGGCCAGCGCCGCCAACTGCGCCGTCGCCGACACGGTCGTCGCCCCGCTCGCCGCCGAGGCCACGGCGAACGGCAGATCACGGCGGCCCAGTTTGCGGATCCCCTCCCCGCCCGCGACCCGCTCCAACTGGTCCTTGGCCAGGCCCACCTGAGGCCGCCCGTCCAGCACCGCGATGGTCGCGGGCACCGCTCCCGCCCGCCGCACCTCCTCCTCCAGCTCCAGCGCCACCCGGAGGTTGCGCGGACGCGGCAGCCCGTGCGCGATGATCGTGGACTCCAGAGCCACCACCGCCCGGCCCGCGTCGAGCGCCTCCCGGACCTCTTCCGACACCACCAGCACCACGCGCCCGCCTCCTGTCCGTCGGTCCTCCCTCATCTCTGGCGGGCGGCACCGCCGGCTAAACGCTTGCGGCCCGTGGTGGACGCCACCAGCCTGGACCGCATGACGAATCACCCGGTACGTCTGGACCACGTCGTCCTCTGGGTCACCGACCCGGTCGCCGCGGCCGCCTTCTACGAGCGGACGGTCGGCCTGGAACCGCTGAGGGTCGCCGAGTTCGCCGCGGGCGAGGTCGCCTTCCCCTCCGTGCGGGTTGATGAAGGGAGCATCATCGACCTCGCGCCGCTCACCCTCGCCGACCGCATGCCGGCGCTCCCCGGAGCCGCCGGCAGCGCGGGCCACCCCGTCCACCACATCTGCCTGGCCCTGCCGTCGGACGCCTTCGACGCCCTGCGTGCCCGCCTCGCCGAGCACGCCGTCCCCATGACCGACGTCGGGCACGACTCCTTCGGCGCCCGCGGGAAGGCGCCGCGCAACTTCTACTTCCAGGACCCGGACGGCAACGTCGTCGAGGCACGCCACTACGAGTGACCGCGCCCCCGGCGTCGGAGCCGTACCTCAGAACAGCACCTCAGAACAGCGGCTCGGGAGAACAGCGCCTCAGAACAGCGGCTCGGGCAGCACACCCTCCAGGGCGAGCAGCTTCCGCTTGGTCTCCAGACCGCCCCCGAACCCGCCGATGCCGCCGTCGCTCTCCACCACCCGGTGACAGGGCACCACCACCGGCAGCGGATTGGCGCCCATCGCCGCGCCCACCGCCTGCGCCCCGCCCGGCTGCCCGACCCGCCCGGCCAGATCGCCGTACCCGACCACGGTGCCGAACGGCACACCCGCGGCCAGCTCGCGCAGTACCTGGCGGTTGAAGCCGGAGATCAGCGACCAGTCCAACGGCAGGTCGAAGTCCTGCCGGTCACCGGCGAAGTACGCCCGCAGCTGACGTATCGCCTCGGCCAGCACCGGCGCCCCGGGATCCTCGACCGGCTCGGTGCCCAGCCGGGCCGCCAGCCGCTCCACCGCCCGCTCCCGTACCGCGTCGGAGGCGTGGAACACCACGTTGACCAGGCCGTCGCGGGTCGCCGCCAGCAGCAGCGGACCGATGGCGGTGCCCACGACGGCCCACACCACCCGCTGCTCGTACTGCCCTTCGCTGTCCATGCGCCCCACCGTACGACCCGCCACTGACAACGCCCGCCGCCCGGCCGGATCAGCCGGCCCGCAGCGCGGCCCGCACCACGTCGGGCTTGTCGCTGATGACCCCGTCGACGTCGTACCCGACGGCCTTCCACGCCGTGACCGCGTCGTCCACCGTCCATGTGAAGACGCGCAGGGGCCGGCCGTGCGGTCCGTCGACCGAGTGGACCGCGTGCACGTAGCCGGCGGAGATCGAGCCCACCGACGGGTTGATCAGATCGGCGAAGCCCGCGTACCGCCGCAGCGTCCCGGTGGCCGGCGTGCCGAGGTAGCCGGTGGTCACGGCGGGCCGCAACCGGTGCACGGCGCGCAGGCTGTCCGCGCTGAAACTCTGCACGACGAGCCGGTCGAGGTGGCGGCGGTCCAGCCAGCCCTCGTTGTCCAGCTGCGCGAGGATCTGCTGCTCGATGCCCGGGTACAGCTGCGGGTTCTTGATCTCCAGGAGCAGCTTCTCGTGGTTGTGTTCGACCTCGCGCATGTACTGCGCCAGCGTGGGCAGGCGCGTGCCCGTGTACGAGCGGGAGAACCAGCTGCCCGCGTCGAGCCGGGCGATCTCGGCGGCGGTGAAGTCCTTCACCTTCCAGGGGGCCCGGCCGGGAAAGACCTGTTCGACGTCGGTGGTGCGCTGGAGACTGTCGTCGTGGACGACGACGAGCGTGCCGTCCTTGGTCCGCTGGACGTCGTTCTCGACCCAGGTGAAGCCCAGCGCGGCCGCCTTGTCGATGGCGGCCAGGGTGTTCTCGGGTGCGTAGGCGGAGGCGCCCCGGTGGGCGAGCACCGTGGGTTCCCCGGTGTCACCGGCCCGGGCGGCGGGGACGGGGCTCAGCAGAGCGGCCGTCCCCAGGAGCGCGGTGGTGGTGGCGGCTACTGCGCGCGCGTGCATGCGTACACCTCACGTCGGGTGAATACGGACAGCACAAGAGTGACAGCAGGGAGTCAGCGGTGGCCGGGTACGGGATGACCACAGATCGAACGGCGTTGCCGAGGCCGCTCACCGGTGCCGCACAGCTGAGGCAAGGGCGTGTTTCTTTGCCGGAAAATCGTTCGACCATTCCGGTGCGGGTCATACTCTCTGCGTCAACCCTGACCGCTCGGGCGGTCCTGGGACGGGGGCGCAATCGAAATATTCCGGGACGCAAAGGGTGAAGGGCAGCCACGCATGCAGGGCACGGTCGACGGATTCAGCTATGGGGTCGTCACCCCGCTGGTGGCCTATCTGATGGCCTGCCTCGGCGGTGCCCTGGGGCTGCGTTGCACGACCCGGGCGATGCTGGTGACCCATGCCTGGCGGCCCGCCTGGCTGGCGCTCGGCTCCGCGGCGATCGGCTCCGGCATCTGGACCATGCACTTCATCGCCATGATGGGGTTCAGCGTCAAGGAGACGCCGATCCACTACGACAAACCGCTCACCTATGCGAGTCTCGGCCTCGCCATCGTCATGGTGGGTGTCGGGATCTTCATAGTCGGCTACCGGGGCGCCACCGGTACCGCGCTCTTCACGGGCGGCACGATCACCGGACTGGGCATCGCCTCGATGCACTACCTCGGCATGGCCGGCCTGCGCCTGAACGGCAGCCTCCAGTACAACACCGCCACCGTGGCCGCGTCCGTGGTGATAGGGGTCGTGGCGGCCACCTCGGCGCTGTGGGCGGCCGGGCAGATCCGCGGCTTCCTCTGGAGCGTCGGCGCCAGCCTCGTCATGGGTCTCGCCGTCAGCGGCATGCACTACACCGGCATGGCGGCGCTCAGCGTCCACCTCCACGGCTCCGGAGTGACCGCTCCCGGCGACTCGCCGGCCTCGTTGCTCGCCCCCATGCTGATCGGCCCGCTGACCTTCCTGTGCCTGGCCGCCGTCGTCGTGATCTTCGACCCGCTGCTGGTCATGGGCAGGCCCGCCCGGCTCCGCGTGGAGCGCAAGGCGGGTGTCCCGGCCGACGAGGTCACCCACCATCCGAGCCGCCGCACGTCCCCCCGCGTCGGCCACCAGCACAGCCACCACAGCTCGCGCACCCCGCAGAACCGCTGATGAGACCCGGTTGTCAGTGGGGGGTCGTACGGTGGATCCATGCGGCCCGTTTCCCACATCGAACGCACGGTGGCGCCCATCGAGGTCGTCAGCCCGTACCAGCCCAGCGGCGACCAGCCGGCGGCCATCGCCGAGCTGGCCAAGCGCATCGAGGCCGGTGAGAAGGACGTGGTCCTCCTCGGCGCGACCGGCACCGGCAAGTCCGCCACCACCGCGTGGATGATCGAGAAGCTCCAGCGCCCCACCCTCGTGATGGCGCCGAACAAGACGCTGGCGGCCCAGCTGGCCAACGAGTTCCGCGAGCTCCTCCCGAACAACGCGGTCGAGTACTTCGTCTCGTACTACGACTACTACCAGCCCGAGGCGTACGTCCCGCAGTCGGACACCTACATCGAGAAGGACTCCTCGATCAACGAGGAGGTCGAGCGGCTGCGGCACTCCGCGACCAACTCGCTCCTCACCCGCCGTGACGTCGTCGTGGTGGCCTCGGTCTCCTGCATCTACGGCCTCGGCACCCCGCAGGAGTACGTCGACCGGATGGTCCCGCTGCGGGTCGGTGACGAGTTCGACCGGGACGACCTGCTGCGCCGCTTCGTCGACATCCAGTACACGCGCAACGACCTGGCCTTCACCCGCGGCACCTTCCGCGTCCGCGGCGACACCATCGAGATCTTCCCGGTCTACGAGGAGCTCGCCGTCCGCATCGAGATGTTCGGCGACGAGATCGAGGCGCTGTCCACGCTGCACCCGCTCACCGGCGAGATCATCAGCGACGACCAGCAGCTGTACGTCTTCCCGGCCTCCCACTACGTCGCCGGCCCCGAGCGCATGGAGCGGGCCGTCAACGACATCGAGAAGGAACTCGGGGAGCGCCTGGCCGAGCTGGAGAAGCAGGGCAAGCTGCTGGAGGCCCAGCGCCTGCGCATGCGCACCACGTACGACATCGAGATGCTCCGCCAGATCGGCACCTGCTCCGGCGTGGAGAACTACTCGATGCACTTCGACGGCCGCCTGCCCGGCTCCCCGCCCAACACCCTGCTCGACTACTTCCCGGACGACTTCCTGCTCGTCATCGACGAGTCGCACGTCACCGTGCCGCAGATCGGCGCCATGTACGAGGGCGACGCCTCCCGGAAGCGCACCCTCGTGGACCACGGTTTCCGGCTGCCCTCGGCCCTGGACAACCGGCCCCTGAAGTGGGAGGAGTTCCAGGAGCGGATCGGGCAGGCCGTGTACCTGTCGGCGACCCCCGGCACGTACGAGCTCTCCCGCGGGGACGGCGTTGTCGAGCAGATCATCCGCCCCACCGGCCTCGTCGACCCGCAGGTCGTGGTCAAGCCC
Organism: Streptomyces arenae; assembly: GCF_022343545.1. NCBI lineage: Bacteria > Bacillati > Actinomycetota > Actinomycetes > Kitasatosporales > Streptomycetaceae > Streptomyces > Streptomyces arenae. The sequence continues at coordinate 43,157 of NZ_JAKQYH010000097.1, read as the reverse complement.
ACCGAGGGGCAGATCGACGACCTGGTGCACGAGATCCGCAAGCGCACCGACAAGGACGAACGGGTCCTGGTCACCACCCTCACCAAGAAGATGGCCGAGGACCTCACCGACTACTTCCTGGAACTCGGCATCCAGGTGCGCTACCTGCACAGCGACGTCGACACCCTGCGCCGGGTCGAGCTGCTGCGCGAGCTGCGGTCCGGCGAGTACGACGTCCTGGTCGGCATCAACCTCCTCCGTGAGGGCCTCGACCTGCCCGAGGTGTCCCTGGTGGCGATCCTCGACGCCGACAAGGAGGGCTTCCTGCGCTCCGGTACCTCGCTGATCCAGACCATCGGCCGTGCCGCGCGCAACGTCTCCGGCGAGGTCCACATGTACGCCGACAAGATCACCCCAGCGATGGAGAAGGCCATCGACGAGACCAACCGGCGCCGGGAGAAGCAGGTCGCCTACAACAAGGCCAACGGCATCGACCCGCAGCCGCTGCGCAAGAAGATCAACGACATCGTGGCGCAGATCGCGCGCGAGGAGATCGACACCGAACAGCTCCTCGGCTCGGGCTACCGCAAGTCCAAGGACGGCAAGGGCGCCAAGGCCCCCGTCCCGGCCCTGGGCGACAAGGCGGCCCGGGGCACGAAGGCCGGCAAGGCGGCCAAGGGCAAGGCCGGGGAAACGGTGCCCACCGATCGTCCGGTGGCCGAACTCACCGAGCAGATCGAGGAGATGACGGAGCGGATGCGCGCCGCCGCGGCCGATCTGCAGTTCGAGATCGCCGCCCGGCTGCGTGACGAGGTCTCAGAGATGAAGAAGGAACTGCGCCAGATGAAGGAGGCGGGCCTGGCCTGATCCCGCAGTCGCCACCGGACCCCGGTAAGGGCGCGAAGTGTTGCAACACCGACACAAACCGCGGGCCGGGGTTCGGCACTGTCAGTGCCGCTGCATAGGGTTTTGGACAACCGCGCACGCCGCGGCGACCGGAGACGTCCGACGAGGGGAACGCAGCCGTGACCGTCAACATGACCAAGGGTCAGGCCATCAGCCTGGAGAAGAAGGACGGGGGCTCCCTGAGTGCGGTCCGCATGGGTCTCGGCTGGAAGGCGGCCCCCCGGCGCGGGCTGTTCGGCTCCCGTACCCGTGAGATCGACCTGGACGCCTCGGCCGTGCTGTTCGCCGACAAGCAGCCCGTCGACGTCGTGTTCTTCCGCCACCTGGTGAGCGACGACGGTTCGGTCCGTCACACCGGCGACAACCTCGTCGGCGGCGCCGGCCAGGGCGGTGACGACGAGGCGATCGTCGTCGACCTCGCGCGCGTCCCGGTCCACATCGACCAGATCATCTTCACCGTCAACTCGTTCACCGGCCAGACCTTCCAGGAAGTGCAGAACGCCTTCTGCCGGCTGGTCGACGAGACCAACGGCCAGGAACTCGCCCGCTACACGCTCGACGGCGGCGGCGAGTACACCGCCCAGATCATGGCGAAGGTGCACCGGTCCGGCTCGGGCTGGACGATGACGGCCCTCGGTGTCCCGGCCCGGGGCCGTACCTTCCAGGACCTCGTGCCCACGATCCTGCCGGTCCTCTAGGGCACGATTCCGCGGTCCTCCGGAAGAGGCCCCGCGGCGCACGACGTCACGACACACAGGGGGACATGGGCAATGGCGGCCGAGCTGGTGCGCGGGCAGAACCATCCGCTCTCGCGGACCCGGATCGAGATCCGGATCTCGGCCGACGTGCCGGTGGTCGCCGGGGCCACCCTCGCCGACGACAGCGGCCGGGTGCCGGGCGCGGACCGGGTGGCGCACCCGGGCGCGCCCACCCTGCCCGGGCTGGAGGTCTCCCGGCAGGCGGCCGCCGAACACCGGCTGGCCGTCGACCTCGACGCCATGCCGGAAACCGTGCACCGGCTGAGTGTCCTGATCGCCCTGCCCGCCACTCCCGACGGCCCGCCCCGCTTCGGTGTCGTCCGCGCTCCCCGTGCCGCGGTCACCGGCCTCGACGGCGCCGAGATCGCCGGCTACACCCTCACCGGCCTGGACGCCGAGTCGGCCGTGATCGCCCTGGAGCTCTACCGTCGCCAGGGCGCCTGGAAGGTCCGCGCGGTCGGCCAGGGCTACGCGGGCGGTCTGACCGCGCTCTTCACCGATCAGGGCGTGCCCCAGGCCGCCGAACTCGCCCGCGGCATCGAGGAAGCGGTGGCCCAGGGCCTGGCCCGCTCCATCCCGGCCCGTGCGACGGACACCGACCGCACCCGCCGTACGGCCGCGTCCGTCGCTGGCTCCGATCTCCCGGGCGGCGCCTCCGCCGCCGGTCCCGAACCGGCGGGTACCGCTCCCGCCGCCGGACCCTCGTACGACCCCAGGGCAACCGGCGCCGGCAGCGTCCGGCCGACCCCTGCCGACGAGGTGGGCGGCCCCCAGCCGGCGTCCGACGCCGGGTCCTTCTCCGACGACGGCCCCGGCATCGCGGAGACCGCCACGTCACCCGCCGGTGGCCCCGTCGACTACACGCATCCGAAGCGCCGCCAGGCCTCCCCGCCGCCGGCCCCGGGGGCTCCGGCCCCGGTGGCGGACGGTCCCGCACCACCCGTCGCGGGAGACGCGGTCGGCTGGTCCATGGACGAGCGCCTCTACAACCAGGTCTGGGGCATGTTCGAGGACCTGGCCCGGTCCACCGCCGCCTACCGCAGCGCCGTCGACTTCGCCGAGTCGCGCCTGGAGAAGGAGCTGGACCAGGTCCTCTCCGATCCGCGCAGCCGCCTCGGTTCGACGGGCGACGCCGCGCGCGAGGCGGCCCGTGCCCGGCAGGCCGAACTGGTCGACCAGGCCCGGGCCGTCCTCGACCGTGACCTCGCTCAGCTCACCGCCGAGTCCGAGGTCGTCGAGCCCGCGCTGCCGCCGGCGTACGCAGGCTGGGACAACCCCGTCTGGCACGGCTACCGGGTGCCGACCGAGCCGTCGATGGCCGTTCGGCTGGGCGACCTCCACCTGCCGGAGAGCACCCCGCTGCGCATCCCGCTGCTGGTCAGGCTGCCACTGGAGCGGGGGTTGTGGATCGACAGCGGCTCCCTCGACGGGACCGGTTCGGACACCGGCGAGCTGCGCCACCTCGCCATGCACACGGCGGTGGCGCTGGCGGCCCGGCTGCTCGCCGTCCATCCGGTGGGGGAGTTCGGGGTCGAGGTCATCGATCCGGCCGGTGCGGGTGCGTCGGCGCTCACACCGCTGACCGGGACCGGGACTTTGGCGGCGCCACCCGCGACCGGCGCCGCCGGTGTGGCGGCCGTACTGGGGCGGCTGACCGAGCGGGTCGACCTGGTGCAGATGGCGCTGCGCGGTGGTGCGCCCGACGCGCTGCCGCCCGGTCTGGACACCTCACGCCGGCTGCTGATCGTCAACGACTTTCCGCACGGCTTCGACGACCGTGCCGTCACCCAGCTGCGTTACCTCGCGGACGAGGGGCCGGACGTGGGCGTCCACCTCCTGCTGGTGGCCGACCGTGAGGACGCGGCCGCCTACGGTCCGTTGCTCGGTCCGCTGTGGCGTTCACTGATGCGACTGACCCCGGTGCCGGACGACCACCTGGCCGACCCGTGGGTGGGGCACGCCTGGACGTACGAACCCTGTCTCGTACCGGACGGCAGCCAGGTGCTCCAGCAGGTCCTCACTCAGGTCGCGACGGCTCGTACCAAGCATACGTAAAGTCGCCTGACCAGCGAACTTGGCCTTTCTTTTGCCAATCGCTTTACCTTTCCTTGGTGATTGGGGTACTGTTTTCCGCACGGAGGGGAGTACTCCCTGTCTGCTGCGGCGTACCCGTCAATACGGATCCGACCGGATCCCGGGGCGTCGGCCCGTCTCGGGTGGAAGAGACCTCCGGCAGCGATGACGCTGGCACTTTGCCCGTTCACGAACCGGAGGCGCAGTGGATGTATCCGTGACCCTGTGGGTCCTCACCATTCTGGGTCTGGCCGCCCTGATCGCGGTCGACTTCTTCATCGGCCGCAAGCCGCACGACGTGTCCATCAAGGAAGCCGGAATCTGGACCGTCGTCTGGATCGCCCTGGCCGGACTCTTCGGCCTCGGCCTGCTCCTCTTCTCCGGCGGCCAGCCGGCGGGAGAGTTCTTCGCCGGCTTCATCACCGAGAAGTCGCTGAGCGTCGACAACCTCTTCGTCTTCGTCCTGATCATGGCGAAGTTCGCGGTGCCCTCGCAGTACCAGCAGCGGGTGCTGCTCGTCGGCGTCCTCATAGCCCTGGTCCTGCGCGCGATCTTCATCGCCGCCGGCGCCGCGATCCTCGCCAGCTTCTCGTGGGTCTTCTACCTCTTCGGCGCCTTCCTCATCTGGACGGCCTGGAAGCTGATCCAGGAGGCGCGGGCCGACGAGGAGGACGAGGAGTTCGAGGAGAGCAAGCTGCTCAAGGCCGTCGAGCGCAAGTTCGGTGTGGCCGACCGCTACCACGGCACCAAGCTGTGGATCCAGCAGAACGGCAAGCGGGTCATGACCCCGATGCTCGTCGTCATGCTCGCGATCGGTACGACCGATGTCCTGTTCGCGCTGGACTCCATCCCCGCGATCTTCGGCCTGACGCAGGACCCGTACATCGTCTTCACGGCCAACGCGTTCGCGCTGATGGGTCTGCGACAGCTGTACTTCCTCATCGGCGGACTGCTGAAGAAGCTGGTCCACCTCTCGTACGGCCTGTCGATCATCCTCGGCTTCATCGGCGTGAAGCTGGTGCTGCACGCTCTGCACGAATCCGGCGTCCATGTTCCGGAGATCAGCATCCCGGTCTCCCTCGGCGTCATCTGCGCGGTCCTGATCGTCACCACGATCACCAGCCTCAGGGCCTCCGGGAAGCAGGCGGCGGCCGAGGCGGCGCAGGCCCGGAGCGAAGGCGCTCCGAAGGACAGCATCGACGTCTGACCACGTCCGACGTAGCCACAACCATCCCGTGGGCCGGTGCCCGGCGCATTGCCGCGGCACCGCGGCGGATGCTTCGTTGGGTGGCGGAGTGCCCCCGGTCGGGGGCGCCGCCACCCGGTGGAGGCAACCGTGACATTCGTCCAGATCATCGACTTCGAGACCGACCGCATCGACGAGCTGAAGGCCCTCGCCGACGAGATGGCCGACCAGCTCGCCGGCCGCGACGACAGCCCCACCCGCCGACTGATCCTCAGTGACAGGGGCCGGCCCGGTCACTACCTCGCGGTGATCGCTTTCAACTCCTACGAGGAGGCCATGCGGAACAGCGGCGACCCGGAGACCGGCAAGTTCGCCGAGCGGATGGCCGCCCTGTGCACCCGGCCGCCGTCCTTCACCGACTGCGACGTCATCGACCGGGCCGACTTCACGTAACCGCCCGCCCGACCGTACCCGTACGACCCGGGGGCCGTGCCGTGCGACGGCAGGCCCCCGGCACCCGAAAGGACCGGAATGCGAACCCTGTACGGCTCTGCCACCATCACTGCATGATCACTCGGCTCAGGTCGCTCACCACTCAGTGGACGTTCCTCGTGCCGGTGCTCGCGGTCGTCCTGCTCGCTCTCACCTGGGGACGTGATCTGCCCGGCTGGGTCGTCGCGCTGATGACCCTGGTCCTCGCGGCCTCCGTGCTGGCCGCCGTCCACCACGCGGAGGTCGTCGCCCACCGGGTCGGCGAACCCTTCGGCTCCCTGGTCCTCGCCATCGCCGTCACCATCATCGAGGTCGCACTGATCGTCACCCTCATGGCCGACGGCGGCGACAAGAGCTCCACCCTGGCCCGGGACACCGTCTTCGCCGCCGTCATGATCACCTGCAACGGCATCGTCGGCCTCTGCCTGCTCGTCGGGTCGCTGCGGCACGGCACCGCTGTCTTCAACCCCGAGGGCACCGGCGCCGCCCTCGCGACCGTGGCCACCCTCGCCACACTCAGCCTGGTGCTGCCGACCTTCACCACCAGCAAGCCGGGTCCGGAGTTCTCCGGCGTACAGCTCACCTTCGCGGCCCTGACCTCACTGATCCTCTACGGCCTGTTCGTGGCGACGCAGACCGTGCGGCACCGCGACTACTTCCTGCCGATCACCCGGCAGGGCGAGGTGATCACCGCCGACGACCACGCCGTGGCCCCGTCCGCGCGGACGGCGGGGATCAGTCTCGGGCTGCTGGGTCTCGCCCTGGTCGGAGTCGTCGGGCTGGCCAAGGGCGTGTCGCCGACGATCGAGTCCGGTGTCGCGGCGGCCGGCCTGCACCACGCCGTCGTCGGTGTGATCATCGCGTTGCTGGTGCTGCTCCCGGAGACCATCGCGGCCCTGCGCTCAGCCCGCCGCGACCGCGTGCAGACCAGCCTCAACCTGGCGCTCGGCTCGGCCATGGCCAGCATCGGCCTGACCATCCCCGCGGTGGCCCTGGCCTCGGTCTGGCTCTCCGGCCCCCTGGTCCTCGGTCTCGGCCCCACCGACATGCTGCTGCTCCTGCTGACGGTGGTGGTCAGCTCCCTGACCGTCGTGCCGGGCCGGGCGACACCGCTGCAGGGCGGGGTCCACCTGGTGCTGTTCCTGGCCTATCTGGAGCTGGCGGTCAACCCGTAGCGTGCTCCTGTCCGGTGACCGGCTCGACGGCGGGCACCGGGCGGGTCTCCGGCAGCATCGCGAAGCAGCCGAGGCTCAGCAGCGCGACGGCCGTCAGATACGCCCCCACACCCCACGGCACCCGCCCACCGTGCTGCGCCAGCTCCGTCGCCACGATCGGCGTGAGCGCACCCCCGAGAACGCCGCCCAGGTTGTAGCCCACGGCGGCGCCGGTGCAGCGCACCCGCGGTTCGTACAACTCGGGCAGGTAGGCGGCGATCACCGAGAACATGGTGATGAATCCGATCAGCGCCCCCGTGAACCCGAGGAACATCAGCAGTGGTTCGCCGGTGGCCAACAGCGCCACCATCGGGAACGACCACAGCGCCGAGGCCGCGCATCCCGCCAGGCACAGCGGCCGCCGCCCGTAACGGTCGCCGAGCAGTGCCATCACCGGTGTGAGCGAGCCCTTCACCACCACGGCGGCCATGATGCAGACCAGCATGACCGTACGGCTCACCCCAAGCCGCTCCGTCCCGTACGCCAACGACCAGGTCGTCACCGTGTAGAACACCGCGTACCCGACCGCCAGCGCCCCCGCCGTCAGCAGCACCAGCCGCCAGTGGTGCCGTACGACCTCGGCGAGCGGCACCCGCGCGTGGTCGTCGATCTCCAGGAACCGTGGGCTCTCGGCGAGCGACGAACGCAGCCACAGCCCGCTCAGCGCCAGCGCGCCCGCCGCCCAGAACGGCACCCGCCATCCCCACTGCGCGAACTGCGCGTCCGACAGCACCGCCGACAGGGCCAGCATCACGCCGTTGGCGAGCAGGAAGCCGACGGCCGGACCGATCTGCGGAAAGCTCGACCACAGGGCTCGCCGCCCGGCAGGCGCGTGCTCCGCGGTCAGCAGCACCGCCCCGCCCCACTCGCCGCCGAGCCCCAGCCCCTGCAGGAACCGCAGCACCAGCAGCAGCACGGGAGCCGCGACACCGACCGTGCCGTACGACGGCACGCATCCGACGGCGACCGTCGAGGCGCCGGTGAGCAGCAGGGACAGGACCAGTACGGGCCGCCGGCCGCGCCGGTCGCCGAGGTGCCCGAACAGCATGGAACCCAGCGGCCGGGCCACGAACCCCACGCCGAACGTCCCGAACGCCGCCAGCGTCCCCGCGACCGGCGAGAACGTCGGGAAGAACAACGGCCCGAGGACGAGCGCCGCCGCCGTCCCGTAGACGAAGAAGTCGTAGAACTCGATCGCGGTCCCGGCGAGCGAGGCCGCGGCCAGCCGCAGCATCGAGGGAGCCCTTACGGTGCGTACATCGCGCATGCCGCGTCAACCACCCACAGTGATCACGGGTTACGGGGGCGCACGACGTCCTTCGTAGGCGCCCCGGCGCACCGTGATAAACCGGTCTGTGCCGCGGTCCTCCCAGGACCGTTCACCAGTAAGACGGACCCGGAGGAATCGTGCCCCGCACCCTGGCCAACGCCCCGATCATGATCCTCAACGGGCCCAACCTGAACCTGCTCGGCCAGCGCCAGCCGGAGATCTACGGCTCCGACACGCTCGCCGACATCGAGGCCCTGTGCGCCAAGGCGGCGGCCGCGCACGGCGGCACCGTGGACTTCCGTCAGTCCAACCACGAGGGCGAACTGGTGGACTGGATCCACGAGGCGCGCCTCGGCCACTGCGGGATCGTCATCAACCCTGGCGCCTACTCGCACACCTCGGTCGCCATCTTGGACGCCCTCAACACCTGTGACGGGCTGCCCGTACTGGAGGTCCACATCTCCAACATCCACCGGCGCGAGTCGTTCCGGCACCACTCCTACGTGTCCCTGCGCGCCGACGGCGTGATCGCGGGATGCGGCGTGCAGGGCTACGTGTTCGGGGTGGAACGGGTGGCGGCACTGGTCGGCGCCGCCACCGCCGAGGCGTAGCGCCTCAGAGGCGCCCGGCCTCCACGATCCGCCGCAGGAAGCGCCGGGTGCGCTCCTGCTGCGGGTCGCCGAACACCTGCTCCGCGCTGCCGCGTTCCAGGACGACACCGCCGTCGAGGAAGCAGACCTGGTCGGCGACGTCCCGGGCGAAGCCCATCTCGTGCGTCGCCAGCACCATGGTCATGCCCTCGTCCTTCAGACCACGCACCACGGTCAGCACCTCGCCGACCAGCTCCGGGTCGAGGGCGGCGGTGATCTCGTCGAGCAGCAGCAGCCGGGGCCGTACCGCCAGAGCACGCACGATGGCCACCCGCTGCTGCTGACCGCCGCTCAGCCGGTCCGGGTAGGCATCCGCCTTGCCCCCCAGCCCCAGGCGCTCCAGCAGCTCCCTGGCCCGTTCCTCGGCCTCCGCGCGGGAGACGCCGTGCACCCGGCGGGGCGCCAGCGTGATGTTGTCCAGCACGGTCATGTGCGGGAAGAGGTTGTACGCCTGGAAGACGACACCGATACGGCGCCGGACCGCGTCGTGGTCGGCACGCGGGTCGGTGATCTCCTCGTCGTCCAGCCAGATCGCGCCGTCGTCGATCTCCTCCAGGAGATTGGCGCAGCGCAGCAGCGTCGACTTGCCGGAGCCGGAGGCACCGATCAGCGCGGTCACCGTGTGCGGGGCGACCGCCAGGTCCACGTCCCGCAGGACGACCGAGTCCCCGAACGTCTTGCGGACGGACTCCATGCGCAGGACGGGCGCGTCGCTCATATCGCTCCTCCCTGGGCCCGCTGCCGGTCCATCCGGGCCGTCACCCAGTCCGTGAATCGCGTCATCGGGATGGTCAGCGCCACGAAGACCAGCCCGGCGACGATGTACGGCGTGTAGTTGAGGCTCCGCTGGGCGATGATGTCGGACGCCCGGACGGCGTCGATCGCCCCGCCGATCGACACCAGCCCGGTGTCCTTCTGCAGCGACACCAGGTCGTTCAGCAGCGGCGGCACCTGGCGGCGTACCGCCTGGGGGAGCACCACGTGGCGCAGCGCCTGCCGGTTGGTCAGCCCCAGCGAGCGGGCCGCGGCGCGCTGTGAGGGGTGCACCGACTCGATGCCCGCGCGGAAGACCTCGGCGACGTACGCGGAGTACGTCAGCGTCAGCGCCGTACCGCCCAGCAGCACGGGATCGACGGTCACGCCCTGGAGGCGCAGCGCCGGCACCCCGAAGACCACGATCATCAGATTGATGATCAGCGGCAGACCGCGGAAGAAGTCCGTGTAGGCCGCCGCCAGTGCCCGCAGCGGGAAGAAGACGGGCCCCGGCAGCGTCCGGGCGATGGCGATCAACATGCCCAGGACTAGCACCAGCACGCCGCAGATCAGCAGCAGCCGGATGTTGAGCCAGAGACCGTCGAGGACCTTCGGGAGGGCCTCGCGCGCGTACTGCCCGTCGAAGAAGGTCTCCTTGGTGCGCTCCCAGCCCGGCGCGCTGACCACGACCAGGTACAGGACGACGGCCGTGACCAGAGTGGACAGCGCGGCGATCGCGGTCGCGCGACGGGCGCGGACGCGCTTGTGACGCTCGCGGTCCAGGCGTCGCTGCGAGGGGACGTACGCGTCGCGCATTCCGCCTTCGCCGGAGTCCTCGCCGGACTCGGCCTTCGTGACCGTCACTTGAGCACCGGCGCGTCGACGGCGTCGGACAGCCACTGCTTCTCCAGCTTCGCCAGCGTGCCGTCCTCGCGCAGGGTGTCCACGGCCGACGACACGCAGGACGTGAGGTCGCTGCCCTTGTCCAGGACGAGCCCGAACTGTTCGGGCGTGCCGGACTGGTTCTCGAACTGGCCGACGATCTTCGCGTTCGTCACCTGGGCCGCGGTGACGTAGAACGCGGTCGGCAGGTCGGTGACGATCGCGTCCACCTGGCCGTTCTTGAGCGCCGAGATGGCCTGGTCGTTCTTGGAGTACGCGGCCGCCTCCTGGGACGGCTTCACCACGTCGCTGATGTAGTTCAGGCTCGTCGTGCCGACCTGGGCGCCCAGCTTGAGGCCCTTGAGGTCGGCGATGCTCGTCGCCTTGGCGGCCTTGCTGCCCTTGAGCGCGATCACCGCCTGGCGCACGTCGTAGTAGCCCGACGAGAAGTCCACGGCCTTCTTGCGCTCGGCGCTGATGGACACCTGGTTGATGTCGAAGTCGAAGGTCTTCACACCGGGCGCGAACGCCTTGTTGAACGGCACGCTCTGCCAGACGACCGCGTTCTTGTCGTACCCCAGCTGCTTCGCCACGGCGTACGCGACCGCCGACTCGAAGCCCTCGCCGTTGGCGGGCTTGTCGTCCTTGAACCACGGCTCGTACGCCGGCTCGTCCGTCGCGATCGTCAGCTTGCCGCTGGTCCGGGTGGCCAACTTGCCCTTGACGCAGGCGCTTCCGGCCGCGGAGGCCGACGAGGAGGATCCGCCGGACGCCTTGTCGTCCGGCTGCGGAGCACAGCCGACAGCGGTGGCGAGCAGGGCTATGGTGGCGGCGGCGACAGCGCTACGCAGTGCGCTCGGGGCAGGGTGCATGGCGGGAGAGTGACAGCGAACGCCGCGTTTGTCCAGGTCAAGCGGGTATTTGTCCGCATACTGGGAACGGGTGTTGCGGTCTTGTGAACGCCGCTGTCCGTCGGGTGGACGGACATGCCGGGGCCGCCGGTCGAGGGCGGGGAATGAAGACCGGCGGCCCGTACCGCGCAGGAGCCGTCATCCTGTGCGGGGCTGCCACCAGTTGACCGCGCCAGCACGCACGCGGGGAGCGTGCGCCGGACTCCGGCGTGAGCGAACTGTTCACACGGGGCGCGCGTTCGCACCTACGCGCCCCGGGCTCACCACCCGCGCCCTCCGCGCACCGCGTGAGCCGCTTCGCTCACCACCCGCGCGCGTGCCACTCCGGCAGGTGCGGGCGTTCCGAGCCCAGCGTGGTGTCGTTGCCGTGCCCCGGGTACACCCAGGTCTCGTCCGGCAGGACGTCGAAGATCTTCGTCTCGACGTCGTGGATCAGGCTCGCGAAGGCCTTGGGGTCCTTGCGCGTGTTGCCGACGCCGCCGGGGAAGAGGCAGTCACCGGTGAAGACGTGCGGATGGCCGTGCGGGTCGTCGTAGACCAGGGCGATGGAGCCGGGGGTGTGGCCGACCAGGTGCCGGGCGGTGAGTTCGACCTGGCCGACCCGGATGACGTCGCCGTCGTCGACGAGGACGTCGGTGGTGACCGGGATGCCGTCGGCGTCCTCGCGGCCCGCGTACGTCCGCGCACCGGTGACGGCGACCACCTCGGCCAGCGCCTGCCAGTGGTCGCCGTGCCGGTGCGTGGTGACGACGGACGCGATGCCGTCGTCACCGATCGTGCCCAGGAGCGTCTCGGCGTCGTTGGCCGCGTCGATCAGCAGCTGCTCGTCCGTCGCGCGGCAGCGCAGCAGGTAGGCGTTGTTGTCCATCGGCCCGACCGCGATCTTGGTGATCATCAGGTCCTTGAGCTCGTGCACGTCCGCAGGACCGCCGACCGTGACCTCTCCGCTGTACGTCATGGCGGTCAGCCTATAGCCGTCTGTAGCCGTCGGCCCCGGCGCGGCGCCGCGTGCTACAGCGGCGGAAGCGCCGGCAGGGTGCCGCCCGTCACCGTCAGGGCCGAGCCGTCGCGGCGCCCGGCGAGCCAGCCGAGCAGGTCGGCGGCCGTCCCCTCGACCCCGATCGGGCCTCCCGGCGCGCCGCCGCCCGTCGTCCAGACCCGGCCGCCGCTGCTGCGCAGGCCGACCGACGGGACGTCACGGTGTCCGCCGAAGCGCTCCGCGAGGAAGTCGATCTCCCGTTCCGTGAAGTCCGCCGGGACATCCTCCAGCTCGTACCCGATCCCGAGGTCGACGTGGTGCAGCTCGACCTCGATCCAGCGCCGGAACGGCACCCGCGCGGCCACGTCGGTGACCCCGTTGCGCAGCTCCACCGTGCGCGTCCAGTCCGCGGGCGCGGTGCCGTGGGCCCGGAACTTGGCGTCGCTCTCGCGCAGGTCCGCGAGCTGCACGTCGAGCGGGCGCGGCGCGTCCCGCTCGATGTCGGCGTCCCGCGCCTCGGCGGAGGGGTACATGGGGCGTCCGTCGAGGACGTTGCCGAGCGCGTCCGCGTTGCGGGCGAGGTGGGCCAGGACGTGGCCGACCGTCCAGCCGGGCAGCCGTGACGGTCGTGCGACGGACGCGTTGTCCAGTCCGGCGGCTGCGGTGAGGAGTCGCTCCGTCGCTTCCTGTACAGACGCCAGGTCATGAGCGTGATCAATCATGGGGCTGACACTAGCCCCGCCACACCTTCGGGTGAAGGTTTCCGTCGGGGACCGTAAATCGAATGCGCGTGCTATATCGTCGGTGGTGGCGTCGGGCATGCTGGATGGTCCGGGATTGTTTACGCATCCAGGAATCCGACCGGCGTTGTCAGTGGCTCCCCCTAGTCTGAAGAAGCACGGGGCCCTGCCCCTGTCACTTCTCTCAAGAAAGGTGCGGACCGGCTGTGGCCGACCGTCTCATCGTCCGTGGCGCGCGCGAGCACAACCTGAAGAACGTCTCGCTCGACCTGCCTCGTGACTCGCTCATCGTCTTCACGGGTCTGTCCGGGTCGGGCAAGTCGTCCCTGGCCTTCGACACGATCTTCGCCGAGGGCCAGCGTCGCTACGTGGAGTCGCTCTCCTCGTACGCCCGCCAGTTCCTCGGACAGATGGACAAGCCGGACGTGGACTTCATCGAAGGCCTGTCCCCGGCGGTGTCCATCGACCAGAAGTCGACCTCGCGCAACCCGCGCTCGACGGTCGGCACCATCACCGAGGTCTACGACTACCTGCGGCTGCTCTTCGCACGCATCGGCAAGCCGCACTGCCCCGAGTGTGGCCGCCCGATCTCGCGCCAGTCGCCCCAGGCCATCGTGGACAAGGTGCTGGAGCTGCCCGAGGGCAGCCGGTTCCAGGTGCTGTCGCCGCTGGTGCGCGAGCGCAAGGGCGAGTTCGTCGACCTCTTCGCCGACCTGCAGACCAAGGGCTACAGCCGCGCGCGCGTGGACGGCACGACCGTCCAGCTCTCCGAGCCGCCGACCCTGAAGAAGCAGGAGAAGCACACCATCGAGGTGGTCGTCGACCGCCTCACGGTGAAGGACAGCGCCAAGCGCCGCCTCACCGACTCGGTGGAGACCGCGCTCGGCCTGTCCGGCGGCATGGTCGTGCTCGACTTCGTCGACCTCCCCGAGGGCGACCCCGAGCGCGAGCGCATGTTCTCGGAGCACCTGTACTGCCCCTACGACGACCTCTCCTTCGAGGAGCTGGAGCCCCGCTCCTTCTCCTTCAACTCGCCCTTCGGCGCCTGCCCCGAGTGCACCGGCATCGGCACGCGCATGGAGGTCGACCCGGAGCTGATCGTCCCGGACGAGGACAAGTCGCTCGACGAGGGTGCCATCCACCCCTGGTCGCACGGCCACACCAAGGACTACTTCGGCCGCCTGATCGGCGCCCTCGCGGACGCCCTGGGCTTCCGCACCGACATCCCCTTCGCCGGGCTGCCGCAGCGCGCGAAGAAGGCCCTGCTCTACGGTCACAAGACCCAGATCGAGGTCCGCTACCGCAACCGGTACGGCCGTGAGCGCGTGTACACCACGCCCTTCGAGGGCGCGGTGCCGTTCGTCAAGCGCCGGCACAGCGAGGCCGAGAGCGACGCCAGCCGCGAGCGCTTCGAGGGCTACATGCGCGAGGTGCCCTGCCCGACCTGTCAGGGCACGCGCCTGAAGCCGATCGTCCTCGCGGTCACGATCATGGAGAAGTCGATCGCCGAGGTCGCCGCGATGTCGATCAGCGACTGCGCGGACTTCCTGGGCGAGCTCAGGCTCAACGCGCGTGACAAGAAGATCGCCGAGCGCGTGCTGAAGGAGGTCAACGAGCGGCTGCGGTTCCTGGTCGACGTCGGCCTTGACTACCTCTCGCTCAACCGCGCGGCCGGCACCCTCTCCGGCGGCGAGGCCCAGCGCATCCGGCTGGCCACCCAGATCGGCTCCGGTCTCGTCGGCGTCCTGTACGTCCTCGACGAACCGTCCATCGGCCTGCACCCGCGCGACAACCACCGGCTCATCGAGACCCTGGTCCGGCTGCGTGACATGGGCAACACCCTTATCGTCGTCGAGCACGACGAGGACACCATCAAGGTCGCCGACTGGGTCGTCGACATCGGCCCCGGCGCCGGTGAGCACGGCGGCAAGGTCGTGCACAGCGGCTCCCTGAAGGAACTGCTCGTCAACGCCGAGTCGCAGACCGGTCAGTACCTGTCCGGCAAGAAGTCGATCCCGCTGCCCGACATCCGCCGCCCGCAGGACCCGTCGCGCCGGCTCACCGTGCACGGGGCCCGGGAGAACAACCTCCAGGACATCGACGTCTCCTTCCCGCTGGGCGTGTTCACGGCCGTCACGGGCGTGTCCGGCTCCGGCAAGTCGACGCTGGTCAACGACATCCTCTACACGCACCTGGCCCGCGAGCTGAACGGCGCGCGCAACGTGCCGGGCCGGCACACGCGCGTGGACGGCGACGACCTCGTCGACAAGGTCGTGCACGTCGACCAGTCGCCCATCGGCCGCACCCCGCGGTCCAACCCGGCGACCTACACCGGTGTCTTCGACCACATCCGCAAGCTGTTCGCGGAGACCACGGAGGCGAAGGTCCGCGGCTACCTGCCGGGCCGTTTCTCCTTCAACGTCAAGGGCGGCCGCTGCGAGAACTGCGCGGGCGACGGCACGATCAAGATCGAGATGAACTTCCTCCCGGACGTCTACGTCCCGTGCGAGGTCTGCCACGGCGCCCGGTACAACCGGGAGACCCTGGAGGTCCACTACAAGGGCAAGTCCATCGCCGAGGTCCTGAACATGCCGATCGAGGAGGCCACGGCGTTCTTCGAGGCCGTCCCCTCGATCGCCCGCCACCTCAACACGCTCAAGGACGTCGGCCTCGGCTATGTCCGCCTGGGCCAGTCCGCGACCACGCTGTCCGGCGGTGAGGCACAGCGCGTGAAGCTCGCCAGTGAGCTCCAGCGCCGCTCCACCGGGCGGACCGTCTACGTCCTCGACGAGCCGACCACCGGTCTGCACTTCGAGGACATCAGCAAGCTGCTGAAGGTCCTCTCCGGTCTTGTCGACAAGGGCAACACGGTCATCGTCATCGAGCACAACCTCGACGTGATCAAGACCGCGGACTGGGTCGTCGACATGGGTCCGGAGGGCGGCGCCGGTGGCGGACTCGTCGTCGCCGAGGGCACCCCTGAGGAGGTCGCCGGCGTTCCGGCCAGCCACACCGGCAAGTTCCTGCGCGAGATCCTGGGCGCCGACCGCATCAGCGACGCCAGCTCGGTGAAGGCTCCGCGCAAGACGGCGGCGAAGAAGACGGTCGCGGCCAGGTCGGCGGCGAAGAAGACAGCGACGGCCACCACCGCCAACAACACGGCCACGAAGAAGGCGGCCGGAGTCACCAAGAAGGCGGCGCCCGCGAAGAAGACGACGCGAGCCCGCAAGGCCTGAGGTCCCAGCGTCACAGGCTTCGACAAATACGGAAATGTGCGGTGCCCCGCGGGAACTTCCCGCGGGGCACCGCACGTTGCACAGTCAGCCGCTCGATCACTGCGGCCACGGCGAACCTTGACTCCTCAACAGTGGAAACAGCGGCAACAGCGACCGAACGTCCTTGATCGGTTCGCGAGTTCACAGGCTCCCGAGTTCGAAGGCGTACGGCGGC
Organism: Streptomyces arenae; assembly: GCF_022343545.1. Classification (NCBI taxonomy): domain Bacteria; kingdom Bacillati; phylum Actinomycetota; class Actinomycetes; order Kitasatosporales; family Streptomycetaceae; genus Streptomyces; species Streptomyces arenae. Next base: position 26,914 of record NZ_JAKQYH010000097.1, on the reverse strand, counting down.
TCCGCGCCCGCGCGGGAACAGGTGATCGCGGCCGCCCGGGCCGCAAATCGCAGCAGCGCGGTCCAGCCGTCGGCGTCCAGTCCCAGGAGCGCCTCGACCGACAGCGCGTCCCGAGCGGCCAGACCGTGCAGCAGAGCCGCGTTCACGGTGTCACCGGCGCCGATCGTGTCCACGACGGCGACCTCCTCACCCGGCACGGCATACTCGGCGCCATCGCGGGTGAAGGCACTGAGACCGTCCCCACCATGGGTGATCACCACGGCCGACGGGCCCGACGCCAGCCATTCGCGCGGGGTTCCGCCCAGCCACAGCGCGTCCTCCTCGGACAGCTTGAGGAGCGTCACCGAGGGCAGCCAGCTCTTGAACCGGGCCCGATAGGCGTCCGGATCCGGGATCAGACCCGCCCGGATGTTCGGGTCGAGCGCGATGAACAGGCCCTGCGCCGCGGCGCCCCGCATCAGTTCCTCGTAGGCGCTCGCCCCCGGTTCCAGGGCGAGAGACAGCGTCCCGAAGGAGACGGCGCGGGTGGCGGCGGGCAGGGCGGCAGGGGCGGTGAACAGGCGGTCGGCCGTGCCGTCGACGTAGAAGGAGTAGGAGGCGGAACCCCGCGGGTCGACGGTGGCGACCGCGAGGGTCGTCGGTTCCGTGCCGCGCTCCACGAGGGAGACGTCCACCTCCGCCCGCCGCAGCCCGTCCAGCAGGGCCTCGCCGAACGCGTCCCGCGAGGCACGGGAGCAGAACGCGGTGGGGGAGCCGAGGCGGCCGAGCGCCACGGCCGTGTTGTACGGGCCACCGCCGAGCGCCGGCCGCAGGGCGGCGAGGGCGCCCGTGCCCTGCGGTACCAGGTCGATCAGTGCCTCACCGGCGACGACGATCACGACAGGGTTCCTTCCTCTGGGTGCTCTGGGTGCTCTGGGTGCTCTGGCTCTGAGCGCTCGCGGGCCGGGGCGGCCCCGCCGTCCCCTCCCGGACACCCGCACGAGGTCCGGTGCACGAAAGCGCACGGGAGGCGTACGGTCCGGGCCGGCCGGCCGGGTGCGGCCAGCCGTTCCAGGAGCACCCGGACCGCCTCGGCACCGATCTCCCTGCTGGGCTGGGCGATGGCGGTGAGCCGGGGCGAGAAGAGATCCGCCCAGGCGAAGTCGTCGAAGCAGCAGAGCGCGATGTCGTCGGGGACGCGCAGACCATGGGCGTCGAGGGCGCGCAGGGCACCGATGGTCATCGCGTTGTTCGCGGTGACGAGCGCGGAGGGCGGCGCGGCAAGCGCCAGCAGGGCGGCGACGGCCCGCTCGGCTCCGGCTGACTCGGAGTTGCCGGAAACGATCAGCCGTTCGTCCAGGGCCAGCCCGGAGGTGGCAAGCCCCTGCCGGTATCCGGTGATCCGCTCGCCGCTGGTGCTCAGCCCGGGCAGCCCCGCCACGAGGCCGATCCGGCGGTGTCCCAGACCGGCGAGGTGGGTGACGAGCCGGGCCGTCGGCTCGGCGTTCTCGGCGCAGACCTGGTCGAAGCGCGGAGCGGCGTCGGGGCGACCGCGGATCACCCGGTCGAGGAGGACGGTCGGCACGGCATGGCGGCCGAGGTAGGTGAGGAGCTCGCCCGGGGCGGCGGAGGGGGCGACGATCATGCCGTCGACGCGGCGCTCGTGGAGAAGCTGGACGACCTTGAGTTCGTGTTCGGGGTCCTCGTGCGGGTCGGCGATGAGCAGGCTGTAGCCGTGCTTCAGGGCTGCGGCCTCGACACCCTGGAGGATCTCCGTGAAATAGGGATTGCTGATCGCCGACACCGCGAGCCCGATGGAGCGGGTGCGGGAGGTCACCAGGGAGCGGGCGAGGGTGTTCGGGGTGTAGCCCAGCTCCTCGATCGCGTCGAGCACGGCCTGGCGGGTGTGCGGCAGCACCGGGCGTGTCTCGTTCAGCACGTGGGACACGGTCGCCACGGAGACGCCGGCGCTTCGGGCGACGTCGGCCATGGTGGGCATGGTTTTCCCCTTCTCCGCTTCCCGCCCGGGAAGCTATCCCATCCGGCATCGCCGCGTAAACGCTTACGCAAGCGTTTACGCACCACGGCGCGAGCCGTCCCTCGCACCCCGACCCATCCCGAAGCGGGACAGACCGGTCCAGGTATCGTCGCCCTGCACACCCCTCGACCCACCTGGAGTCCCGCATGCCCGGCCGTCCCTCCGCAAGCCGTCGTACCGTTCTGCGCGGGACGGCGGCCGCGCCGGTCGCCGGACTGGGACTGGCCGCCTGCTCGGCGCCCGCCGGCGGAGCCTCGGCGGACGCGACCCCGACCGCGCTGGTCGACCTCGGGGCCGAGAACGAGGTCGCCAAGGGCGCCGCCAAGCTCTACCGGGACCACAACGTCGTCGTCAGCCGGTCCGGCGACGGTGCACTGAAGGCGTACAGCACCATCTGCACGCACGCGGGGTGCCCGATCAACAAGCTCCAGGGGACGACGCTGGTCTGCCCCTGCCACGGCAGTGAGTTCGACGCCCTGACCGGGAAGGTGGTGCGGTCACCGGCCACCGAGCCGCTGAACGAACTGCCGGTCAAGGCGGCGAACGGCCGGATCGTCGCCGGGCCCGGCGCCTGAGGCCGAGGGCCATGGGCCGAGGCCGCTTCTCCGCCGCATCAGGGCCGACCACGTCGGACCCGGGCCGACCACCTCAGACCCGGGGTGGCCGATCCGGACCCAGGGGTGGTCGACCCGGATCAGAGGCGGCCGGTCGGGGTCAGTCCCAGTCCCAGCCGATGCCCAGCAGGCCCGGCCGTACCCGGGGCTCGACCAGGTGGACGGAGCGGTGCAGCCCGCTCAGCGGCAGGTTCTGCCGGCCACTGCGCGGGGCCGCGGCCGAGTGCTGGGCGAACCGGTGGCACCTGGCGGGCAGCGCTTCGGAGGTGAAGCGGACCTGGAGGGTGTACTGACCGCCGGGAAAGCCGAAGCCGCGGACGTACTCGCGGGAGACACCGGCGGTGCCGTCCTCGACGGCGTAACGGAAGAGGAAGGTGTCGCCGGAGCGCAGCCGGGTGCCGAAGAGGAGTTCGGCGATGAGCAGGCCGGTCTCCTGGTCCGAACGGACCCGACCCGTCCGGCAGTTCTCCAGCGCGTGCACGCTCATGCGCCGCGGGGCACAACCGGGGTCACCGTGGTGGACGGCCACGAAGCGGTCGATGCCGTCCCGGTGGGCGCGGACGATGTGCTGCGACTCGCGGGCGGCCAGTTCGCGGTGGGCGCCGATCCGCACCCGCTCGTGGTGCCCCAGGGTGTGCAGGCCACCGTCGAGGGACCAGCCGAGCTCGGCCTGGAGCCGGTCGACGACGTCCGACGCCTCGACCAGCGAGCGGTAGGAGCGGGCCGCGGGGCGCCGCACGGCGGTGCCCTGGTCGCTCTCGGCCAGGAGACGTATCAGGGACTCGTCCGGGAGCTGGAGTATCTCCTCCAGCGCGCGGACGGCCCGCAGCGACTCCGGGCGCTGCGGGCGGCGGGCGCCCTGCTGCCAGTAACTCAGGCTGGTGACGCCCACTTTGACCCCGTAGCGCGACAGATGGTGCTGCACGCGCTGGAGCGGCAGGCCGCGGGCGGCGATCGCGGCGCGCAGGGCTGCGTGGAAGGGGCCGCCCCGCAGGGCCGAGTCCAGTTCCGCGGTGGCGACGTCCGCGTGCTGTGTGCCGTGCCGCATGCAGGGGGCCTTTCTCTTGGGGGGTGCTCAACGGCTGGTCAGGCCGTTGGCGCGGGCCGGGGCCACCCCGTCGGTGCCAGGGCCACCCCATCGGTGCCGGGGCGGCCGCGCTTGGGTACGCCGCGTCCGCAGGCCGTCGCTCGCGGCCCCGAGTTCCCCCGCATTGAAGCGTGTTGACCAAGCCCCGACAACACCTTCGTCCGGCCGAGGGCGCTCACCTGGCCGAGGCGCGCCCCCTCGCGCGGGTGGCACCGGGTGGGCTTGGCGGCGCCGTCGTCGTCCCGGCGATCGAAGATCGTTCGCCGGGAAGCGGCCGATTCGGGGAGGAAGCGGCACAAGCCCTCTGGGGATCGCCACGGCCGCCGCGCACCGGCCGCGCTCCCGCCTCGGGCCGGGCTCGCGCACGGGCCGCGCCGGAACCGTCCCCGACGCCGCCGAGGTGGCCGATTCCGAGATCGCCTGCCCCACGGGCCGGATGGACGGGAGAGACGGCAGAGACGGGGACGGACCGAGCGGAGCGGACCGACCGAACGGCTCCACCCCCTCGAACATCGGTGATCAGGCCCCGTCGCCGCCCCTGACGCCGGGGGCGCCCGGCACCCCGGCCGCCGGCGCCCCGGCGGTTGTCCACAGGGCGTCGCGGTGTCGGTGCTCGCCAGTAGGGTGTGAGACATGGCCGACCCCTCCAGCTACCGCCCCAAGCCGGGACAGATCCCCGACTCTCCCGGGGTGTACAGGTTCCGTGACGAGCACCGCCGGGTGATCTACGTCGGAAAGGCGAAGAGCCTGCGCCAGCGCCTGGCGAACTACTTCCAGGACCTGGCGAGCCTGCACCCCCGCACCCGGACGATGGTCACGACCGCTGCGTCCGTGGAGTGGACCGTGGTGTCCACGGAGGTCGAGGCGCTCCAGCTGGAGTACTCCTGGATCAAGGAGTACGACCCCCGGTTCAACGTCAAGTACCGCGACGACAAGAGCTACCCGTACCTCGCGGTGACGATGAACGAGGAGTTCCCGCGCGTCCAGGTGATGCGCGGTCACAAGAAGAAGGGCGTGCGTTACTTCGGTCCGTACGGTCACGCCTGGGCCATCCGGGACACCGTCGACCTGCTGCTGCGCGTGTTCCCGGTGCGGACCTGCTCCGCCGGGGTGTTCAAGAACGCCACCCGCACCGGCCGCCCCTGTCTGCTTGGCTACATCGGCAAGTGCTCGGCGCCCTGCGTCGGCCGGATCGACCCCGAGGACCACCGGGAACTGGCCGAGGACTTCTGCGACTTCATGGCCGGCCGCACCGGCACCTACCTCCGCCGTCTGGAGAACCAGATGACGGAGGCGGCCGAGGAGATGGAGTACGAGCGGGCCGCCCGGCTGCGCGACGACATCGGGGCCCTGAAGAAGGCCATGGAGAAGAACGCGGTCGTGCTCGCCGACGCGACCGACGCCGACCTGATCGCCGTCGCCGAGGACGAGCTGGAGGCGGCCGTCCAGATCTTCCATGTGCGCGGTGGGCGGGTGCGCGGTCAGCGCGGCTGGGTGACGGACAAGGTGGAGGACGTCACCACCGGGGCCCTCGTCGAGCATGCGCTCCAGCAGCTCTACGGCGAGGAGACCGGCGACGCCGTCCCCAAGGAGGTGCTGGTCCCGGCCCTGCCCGAGCCGCTGGAGCCGGTCCAGGAGTGGCTCACCGGCCGTCGTGGCTCGAACGTCTCGTTGCGGATCCCGCAGCGCGGCGACAAGAAGGCCCTGATGGAGACCGTGGAGCGCAACGCGCAGCAGTCGCTCGCCCTGCACAAGACGAAGCGCGCCTCCGACCTCACCACCCGGTCGCGCGCGCTGGAGGAGATCGCCGACGCGCTGGACCTGGACAGCGCCCCGCTGCGCATCGAGTGCTACGACATCTCCCACCTCCAGGGCGACGACGTGGTGGCCTCCATGGTCGTCTTCGAGGACGGCCTCCAGCGCAAGAACGAGTACCGCCGCTTCCAGATCAAGGGCTTCGCTGGCCAGGACGACGTGCGCTCCATGCACGAGGTGATCACCCGCCGGTTCCGCCGCTACCTCGCCGAGAAGGAGAAGACCGGCGAGTGGGTGGAGGACGGCACCGACGGCGCCCTCGAGGACACCGCCGCCCCCACCGGCCCCAGCACCGCCGCCCCCACCGGCCCCAGCACCGCCGCCCCCACCGGCCCCGGCCCCGGCACCGCCACGGACGACGGCGACGACGGCCACGACGGCGCTTTCCCGGACACCGGCACCCACCCCGACGGCGTCCTGGTCAACGGCTTCAAGGACGATGACGGCCGGCCCAAGAAGTTCGCGTACCCGCCCCAGCTCGTGGTCGTCGACGGCGGCCGCCCGCAGGTCGCCGCCGCCAAGCGGGCGCTCGACGAGCTCGGCATCGACGACATCGCCGTCTGCGGTCTCGCCAAGCGCCTCGAAGAGGTCTGGCTGCCCGAGGACGAGGATCCGGTGGTGCTGCCCCGCAGCAGTGAAGGCCTCTATCTGCTCCAGCGCGTCCGTGACGAGGCGCACCGCTTCGCGATCACCTATCAGCGCACAAAGCGGGCCAAGCGTTTCCGTGCCGGCCCCCTGGACGACGTGCCGGGCCTCGGCGAGACCCGCAAACAGGCGTTGATCAAGCATTTCGGCTCGGTGAAGAAGCTGCGGTCCGCCACAATCGAACAGATCCAGGAAGTCCCCGGGATAGGCCGCAAGACGGCCGAGACCATCGCCGCGGCCCTCGCCCAGGCGGCCCCGGCCGCACCCGCCGTGAACACGGCGACGGGAGAGATCATGGATGACAGGGAAGACGAGGCGCCCGAGACGACGGCGGACGCCTCGGGGGAGCCCGTACCCGCGGGCGCCCCGGACGATCGACGGGGGCAGGAGAGATGACCGAGCGCGACGCACAGCCCACAGCCGGGCGAGATCCGGCGTTGAGCGAATCACAGGGCGAGCCAGAGGAAACGCACAGCGAGGCGCGCCAGGATCAGCCGCAGGAAGCGGAAGCGGTCCGGGAAAACGGAGCAGAAGTGAGTACGGACGTCACCCCGGCCGGGGCCGCCGAGGCGGCCATCCCCGAGCTGGTGATCATCTCCGGTATGTCCGGAGCCGGCCGTTCGACGGCGGCGAAGTGCCTGGAGGACCTCGGCTGGTTCGTCGTCGACAACCTGCCGCCCGCCCTGATCCCCACCATGGTGGAGCTCGGTGCCCGTTCCCAGGGCAACGTGGCGCGGATCGCGGTCGTCGTGGACGTGCGCGGCCGGCGTTTCTTCGACAACCTGCGGGAGTCCCTCGCCGACCTCGACAGCCGGGCCGTCACCCGCCGGATCGTCTTCCTGGAGTCCTCCGACGACGCCCTGGTCCGGCGCTTCGAGTCGGTGCGCCGCCCGCACCCGCTCCAGGGCGACGGCCGGATCGTGGACGGCATCGCCGCCGAGCGGGAGCTGCTGCGCGAGCTGCGCGGCGACGCCGACCTGGTGATCGACACCTCCAGCCTCAACGTGCACGAACTGCGCGCCAAGATGGACGCCCAGTTCGCCGGCGAGGAGGAGCCCGAGCTGCGGGCGACGGTGATGTCGTTCGGGTTCAAGTACGGCCTGCCGGTCGACGCCGACCTGGTCGCCGACATGCGGTTCCTGCCCAACCCGCACTGGGTGCCCGAGCTGCGCCCGTACACCGGTCTCAACGAGGAGGTGTCGGCGTACGTCTTCAACCAGCCGGGCGCCAAGGAGTTCCTCGACCGGTACGCCGAGCTGCTGCGGCTGATCGCGACAGGCTACCGGCGTGAGGGCAAGCGGTACGTGACCATCGCCATCGGCTGCACGGGCGGCAAGCACCGCTCGGTCGCCGTGTCGGAGAAGCTCGCCGCCCGCCTGTCCGCCGAGGGAGTGGAGACCGTAGTCGTGCACCGGGACATGGGGCGCGAGTGACCGGACGTTCTCCGCGGCTGGGCAGACTCCGCCGGATGGCTCCCGAGAGCCGAGCGGGCCGTCCCGTCGAGGTCCGGGGCGCCCGGCCGCGCCGTCGGGGCACCCAGCCCAAGGTGGTCGCCCTGGGCGGCGGCATGGGCCTGTCCGCCTCGCTCGCCGCGCTGCGCCGGATCACCGGTGACCTCACCGCCGTCGTCACCGTCGCCGACGACGGCGGCTCCAGCGGGCGCCTCCGCGACGAGCTGGGCGTGCTCCCCCCGGGTGATCTCCGCAAGGCGCTCGCCGCGCTGTGCGGGGACGACGACTGGGGCCAGACCTGGGCCCGGGTCATCCAGCACCGCTTCCAGTCCAAGGGCGACCTGCACGAGCACGCGGTCGGCAACCTGCTGATCGTCGCGCTGTGGGAACAGCTCGGCGACCATGTGCAGGCCCTGGACCTGGTCGGCAAGCTGCTCGGCGCGCACGGGCGGGTGCTGCCCATGTCCGCGGTGCCGCTGGAACTGCAGGCGCTGGTCAAGGGGCACGATCCGGAGCGGCCGGACGAGGTGGACATCGTCCGGGGCCAGGCCACCGTCGCGCTGACACCCGGCGAGGTGCAGTCCGTGCACCTGGTGCCGCACGACCCGCCGGCCGTTCCGGAGGCCGTCGAGGCGGTGCTGGACGCGGACTGGGTGGTGCTCGGTCCCGGTTCCTGGTTCTCGTCGGTGATCCCGCACCTGCTCGTCCCGGAGTTGAGCGACGCGCTCACCGAGACGAAAGCCCGTAAGGTCCTGTCCCTGAACCTGGCACCCCAGCCGGGAGAAACCGAAGGCTTCTCCCCGCAGCGTCATTTGGAGGTTTTGGGGCGACACGCCCCTAAACTCGCCCTGGACGTGGTGCTGGCCGACGAGGCCGCCGTGCCCGACCGCGACTCGCTCACCGAGGCCGCCAAGCGGCTGGGGGCCGCGGTCGAGCTGGGCCCCGTGGCCCGGACCGACGGTTCACCCCGGCATGACCCGGAGCTGTTGGCCGCCGCGTACGACCGTATTTTTCGGATGCATGGAAGGATCGGCCCATGGCGATGACGGCAGCGGTGAAGGACGAGATCTCCCGGCTACCCGTCACCCGGACCTGCTGCCGGAAGGCGGAGGTCTCCGCCATTCTGCGGTTCGCGGGCGGCCTCCACCTGGTGAGCGGGCGCATCGTGATCGAGGCGGAGCTGGACACCGCGATGGCGGCCCGGCGCCTCAAGCGGGACATCCTGGAGATCTTCGGTCACAGCTCCGAGCTGATCGTGATGGCTCCCGGCGGGCTGCGCCGCGGCTCGCGTTACGTCGTACGGGTGGTTGCGGGCGGTGACCAGTTGGCCCGTCAGACCGGGCTGGTGGACGGCCGGGGCCGGCCGATCCGGGGCCTGCCCCCGCAGGTGGTCTCGGGGGCCACCTGTGACGCCGAGGCGGCCTGGCGCGGTGCTTTCCTGGCCCACGGGTCGCTGACCGAGCCCGGCCGTTCCTCCTCCCTGGAGGTCACCTGCCCCGGCCCGGAGGCCGCCCTCGCCCTGGTCGGCGCGGCCCGCCGGCTGTCCATCGCCGCGAAGGCCCGTGAGGTGCGCGGGGTGGACCGGGTGGTCGTCCGTGACGGTGACGCGATCGGTGCGCTGCTGACGCGACTCGGCGCGCACGAGTCGGTGCTGGCCTGGGAGGAGCGGCGGATGCGCCGCGAGGTGCGGGCCACCGCCAACCGCCTCGCCAACTTCGACGACGCGAACCTGCGCCGTTCCGCTCGCGCGGCCGTCGCCGCCGGCGCCCGGGTGCAGCGTGCCCTGGAGATCCTCGGCGACGAGGTGCCCGAGCACCTCGCGGCGGCCGGCCGGCTGCGCATGGAGCACAAGCAGGCCTCCCTGGAGGAGCTGGGCGCGCTCGCCGACCCGCCGCTGACGAAGGACGCCGTGGCCGGCCGGATCCGCCGGCTGCTCGCGATGGCCGACAAACGCGCCTCCGACCTCGGCATCCCGGGCACCGAGGCCAACCTCTCCGACGAGCTGGCCGACAACCTCGCGGTCTGAGCCCACGTCAGTTCCACGGTGCCGGCGGCCCATTGGGCCGTCGGCACCAGTTTTTTGCCCGCAGGTGCGGTTCCCGTGGGCCGAGCGTGAGTCGCCCTTGACTCGATCATGAAGTGTCATGAGCCTGGCATGAGTTCGCCGCCGTGGCGGACCACTGCTAGGGGGGTTCATGAGACACAGAGCGAGATCGATCCTCGCTGTCGGCGCGCTCCTGCTCGGCGGAGCCGCACTCGCACCCGTGGCACAGGCCGTGACCGGAGGTTCGGGCACGACCGACCCGGACGAGGTGAAGGTCTTCCACGCCGACGTCACCAAGAAGCAGATTCCCCTGTTGCTCAAGGCCGGCCAGGACGGCCACGAACTCGGCGACCAGGTCTCCGGATCCGGGAAGACGGAAGTCGAGCTCTACCTCACCGACCAGCAGGCCGGGAAGCTGAAGAAGCAGGGCGTCGCCCTCACCGAGCACACCCTCTCGGCCAGGGCCGAGGCCCGGGTCGACAGCGCCTCCCAGGGCGTCTTCCGCCCCTACAGCGGCAGCGGCGGCCTGCGGGAGGAGATCCTCCGCACCGCCCAGGCCAACCCCGGCCTCACCAAGGTCGAGTCCATCGGGAAGACGGTCGGCGGCCAGGACATCCTCGCGCTCAAACTGACCAAGGGCGCGAAGAAGTCGGCGGACGGCTCCAAGCCGTCCGTGCTGTACATGTCCAACCAGCACGCGCGCGAGTGGATCACGCCGGAGATGACCCGCCGGCTGATGCACTACTACCTGGACAACTACGGCACCGACAAGCGCGTCAAGAAGATCGTCGACTCGACCGAGCTGTGGTTCGTGTTGTCGGCCAACCCCGACGGCTACGACTACACCTTCCAGAACTCCGACACCCGTCTGTGGCGCAAGAACCTGCGGGACGTCAACGGCGACGGGGTCATCAGCACGGGTGACGGCGTCGATCTGAACCGCAACTTCGGCTACAAGTGGGGCTACGACGACGAGGGTTCGTCCCCCAACCCCACCAGTGAGACCTACCGCGGCGCGAGCCCCGAGTCCGAGCCCGAGACCAAGGCGCTGGACGCCTTCGAGAAGCGGGTCGGGTTCACGTACGGCATCAACTACCACTCGGCCGCCGAACTGCTGCTCTACGGTGTCGGCTGGCAGGTGGCCACCCCGACCCCGGACGACGTGCTCTACAAGGCGCTCGCCGGCACCCCGGACAACCCGGCGATCCCCGGCTACCACTCGCAGGTCTCCTCGGAGCTGTACACCACCAACGGCGAGGCGGACGGACACGCGTCCAACGTCAACGGCATGGCGATGTTCACCCCGGAGATGTCGACCTGCCAGACGGCCTCGGACATCGACCCGAACGACGCCTGGAACGCGGCTGACTGCCAGTCGGTCTTCAACTTCCCGGACGACGAGAAGCTGATCCAGGACGAGTTCCTGAAGAACATCCCGTTCGCGCTCTCCGTCGCCGAGACCGCCGCCCACCCGGACCAGCCGGCCTCCTCGGTCGGCCTGAGCGCCGCCGACTTCACCCCGGCCACGTTCTCCACCTCGTACTCGCGCGGCGCCGACCAGGAGGTCTCCGTCGTCGTCCGCAAGGCGGTCCGCGACAAGGAGCTCAGGTACCGCGTCAACGGCGGCCGCACCCATGACGCGTCGCTCCGGCGCTGGAAGGGCGGCGAGACCTATGGCGGTGCGGACGACCTCTACTTCGACGAGTACCGGGCCAAGGTGCGGGACGGCGCGCCGGGCGACAAGGTCGAGGTGTGGTTCACCGGCAGGACGAAGGACGGCAGGACGAAGAACGGCAAGAAGGTCTCCAGCTCGCACTTCACGTACACCGTCGCCCAGCGGCCCAAGGCGGACACCCTGGTGGTCGCCGAGGAGGGCGCCAAGGCCACCCAGGCGCAGACATACGTCGACGCGCTGAAGGCCGCCGGTCACAAGGCGGTCGTCTGGGACGTCGCCACCCAGGGCGCGCCCGACGCGCTGGGCGTCCTGGGGCACTTCCGGACCGTCGTGCACTACTCCGGCACCGGCGGCCCCGGCAACGACACCCAGCTCCAGCTGCGCGCGTACCTCAACGAGGGCGGCAAGCTGATCGAGGCCGGTGAGCTCGCCGGCGGCAGCGTCAACCTGGCGGACGGCACGCCGTCCGACGACTTCAGCCAGTACTACCTGGGCGCCTACTCCCGTACGTCGACACCGGGGGCGACCGGCTTCACCGGCTCCGGCGCGCTGGCCGGGTTCTCCGGCCCGCTGAGCGGCACCACCGCCAACCCGCTCGACAAGGCCGGGACCTACGCCGTCACCTCGGACCAGCTCGCCACCGGCACCTACCCCCAGTTCGCCAGCGCGGGGGCCGGACAGTTCGCCGGGACCGTCAACCCGTACGGGCCGTACTCCGGGTCGTACATGGCCGCGGCCGTCCACACCGACGACTCCTACAAGCGCCTCACCCGCACCATCGACCTCACCGGTGTCACCGCGGCCGACCAGCCGGCCCTCGGCACCAAGCTGCTGTGGGACACCGAACCGGGCTACGACCACGCGATCGTCGAGATCCACACGGTCGGCGCCGACGACTGGACGACCCTGCCCGACAGGGAAGGCGGCACGAAGAGCGCCGTGCCGTCCGAGTGCGGAGCCGGGTTCCTGATCGCCGAGCACCCGTGGCTCAAGCACTACCTGACCATCGGGGACAACCAGTGCGCCGCGAGCGGCACCAGCGGTGCCTGGAACAGCTTCACCGGCAGCTCGGCGGGCTGGCAGTCCGCGAGCTTCGACCTGAGCGCGTACGCGGGTCACAAGGTCGAGGTGTCCATCAGCTACGTCACCGACCCGAGCACCGGCGGGCACGGCGTCCTCGTCGACGACGCCTCGCTCCTGCTCCACGGCACGGCCGCCGAGACCGAGGGCTTCGAGACCTCGCTCGGTCCCTGGAGCGCCGCCGGACCGCCCGCGGGCAGCCCGGCCGTCCTCAAGGACTGGGCCCGCACCGGAGCCCTGTTCCAGACGTACGGAGCGGTCACCACCGACCGGACCGTGCTGCTCGGCTTCGGCCTGGAACAGGTCACCTCGGCCACCGATCGTGCCGCTCTGGTGAAGAAGGCGTTCACGGCACTCGACAAGTGAGCCGACCCGCTCACGAAAGAGTGATTTCGAGGCAAGAAGTGGTCGGCATTCCCTGACAGAACGGGGCGATCCGGCCCACGATCCGAGGTGGTCCGTACCCCTACTGGCGGGTACGGACCGCCTCGCCGTGTATGGGGCATCTGGATGTCACCAGGGGAGCCTCAGGGAGGTAGGGTCGTGGGTGGTCGGGGACATCCCAAATACAGCTCGCCGGCACCGCATGGCCGGCGTACCAACGAGGAGATCGGTTCGTGACGATCCGCGTAGGCATCAACGGCTTCGGTCGTATCGGTCGCAACTACTTCCGCGCGCTGCTGGAGCAGGGCGCTGACATCGAGATCGTGGCTGTCAATGACCTGGGTGACACCGCGACCACCGCGCACCTGCTGAAGTACGACACGATCCTCGGCCGCCTCAAGGCCGAGGTGTCGCACACCGCCGACACGATCACCGTCGACGGCCACACCATCAAGGTGCTGTCCGAGCGCAACCCCGCCGACATCCCGTGGGGCGACCTTGGCGTCGACATCGTCATCGAGTCGACCGGCATCTTCACCAACAAGGAGGACGCCGCCAAGCACATCGCGGGCGGCGCCAAGAAGGTCCTCATCTCGGCTCCGGCCAAGAACGAGGACATCACCATCGTCATGGGCGTCAACCAGGACAAGTACGACCCGGCGAACCACCACGTCATCTCCAACGCCTCCTGCACCACCAACTGTGTGGCGCCGATGGCGAAGGTCCTCGACGAGAACTTCGGCATCGTCAAGGGCCTGATGACGACGGTGCACGCGTACACGAACGACCAGCGCATCCTGGACTTCCCGCACAAGGACCTGCGCCGCGCCCGTGCCGCCGCCGAGAACATCATCCCGACCACCACCGGTGCCGCCAAGGCCACCGCCCTGGTCCTCCCGCAGCTCAAGGGCAAGCTGGACGGCATCGCGATGCGCGTCCCGGTCCCGACCGGCTCGGCCACCGACCTGGTCGTGACCCTCCAGCGCGAGGTCACCAAGGACGAGGTCAACGCCGCGTTCAAGAAGGCCGCCGACGGCGGCGACCTCAAGGGCTACCTGTCGTACACCGAGGACGAGATCGTCTCCTCGGACATCGTCGGCGACCCGGCCTCCTGCACCTTCGACTCCTCCCTGACCATGGTCCAGGAGGGCAACACGGTGAAGATCCTCGGCTGGTACGACAACGAGTGGGGCTACTCGAACCGCCTCGTCGACCTCACGGTCTTCGTCGGCGACCAGCTCTGATCGACCGAGCACGCACCTCGATGCGGTAGCAGGGCTCGGGCAGCGCACCGTCGCGCTGCCCGAGCCCTGACGCACGTAAGGATCGACCCGCCGTCTACGGTTCGATCAGTCCTCGTACGATCAAGAGCCCTCCTGTAGGAGTCCCCAACCATGAAGACGATCGACGAACTCCTCGCCGAAGGCGTCGACGGCAAGCGGGTCTTCGTCCGCGCCGACCTCAACGTGCCGATGGCCGGCGGCCTCATCACCGACGACGGCCGCATCCGCGCCGTCCTGCCGACCGTCAAGGCGCTCGCCGACGCGGGCGCCAAGGTGGTCGTCGCCTCCCATCTGGGCCGCCCCAAGGGCGCCCCGGACCCGGAGTTCTCCCTGCTCCAGGCCGCCGAACGGCTCGGTGAGCTGCTCGGCGCCCCGATCGCGTTCGCCCAGGACACCGTCGGCCCCGCCGCCCACGACGCGGTGAACGGCCTCGAGCCCGGCCAGGTCGCGGTCATCGAGAACCTGCGTTTCAACGCCGGTGAGACCGCCAAGGACGACACCGAGCGCGGCGAGTTCGCCGACCGGCTCGCCGCCCTCGCGGACGTCTACGTCGGCGACGGCTTCGGCGCCGTGCACCGCAAGCACGCCTCCGTCTACGACCTCCCGGCCCGGCTGCCGCACTACGCCGGCTACCTGATCGCCACCGAGGTCGGCGTCCTGAAGAAGCTCACCGAGGACGTCCAGCGCCCCTACGTCGTCGCGCTCGGCGGCGCCAAGGTCTCCGACAAGCTCGCCGTCATCGACGAACTCCTCGGCAAGGCCGACCGCATCCTCATCGGCGGCGGCATGGCCTACACCTTCCTGAAGGCCAAGGGCTACGAGATCGGCAGCTCCCTCCTCCAGGAGGACCAGCTCGACGCGGTCACCGAGTACATCGAGCGCGCGGAGAAGACCGGCGTCGAGCTCGTCCTGCCCGTCGACACCGTCGTCGCCCCCGAGTTCCCGGACCTGAAGACCAAGGCCCCGGGCAACCCCACCACGGTCGCCGCGGACGCCATGCCGGCCGGCCAGATGGGGCTCGACATCGGCCCCGAGAGCGGCGCGCTGTACGCCGCGAAGCTCGCCGACGCCGAGACCGTGTTCTGGAACGGTCCGATGGGCGTCTTCGAGCACCCCGACTACGCCGCGGGCACCCGGGCGGTCGCCCAGGCCCTCGTGGAGTCCAAGGGCTTCACCGTCGTCGGCGGCGGTGACTCCGCCGCCGCCGTGCGCATCCTCGGCTTCGACGAGAACGCGTTCGGACACATCTCGACCGGTGGCGGCGCCTCCCTCGAATACCTCGAGGGCAAGACGCTCCCCGGCCTCGCCGCACTGGAGGACTGACCTACATGAGCACGCGCACGCCGATCATGGCGGGCAACTGGAAGATGAACCTCAACCACCTCGAGGCCATCGCGCACGTCCAGAAGCTCGCCTTCGCCCTGGCGGACAAGGACTACGAGGCCGTCGAGGTCGCCGTCCTGCCGCCCTTCACCGACCTGCGTTCCGTGCAGACCCTGGTCGACGGCGACAAGCTCAAGATCAAGTACGGCGCCCAGGACATCTCGGCCCATGACTCCGGCGCCTACACCGGCGAGATCTCCGGCCCGATGCTGGCCAAGCTGAAGTGCACCTACGTGGTCATCGGCCACTCCGAGCGCCGCCAGTACCACCACGAGACCGACGACACGGTGAACGCCAAGGTCAAGGCCGCCTACAAGCACGGTCTGACCCCGATCCTGTGCGTCGGCGAGGAGCTGGACGTCCGCGAGGCGGGCAACCACGTCTCCCACACCCTCGCCCAGGTCGAGGGCGGCCTCAAGGACCTCCCCGCCGAGCAGGCCGAGTCGGTCGTGATCGCCTACGAGCCGGTGTGGGCCATCGGCACCGGCAAGGTCTGCGGCGCCGGTGACGCCCAGGAGGTCTGCGCCGCGATCCGCGCCAAGCTCGCCGAGCTGTACGGCCAGGAGCTGGCCGACCAGGTCCGCATCCAGTACGGCGGCTCCGTCAAGTCCGGCAACGTCGCCGAGATCATGGCGCAGGCCGACATCGACGGCGCTCTGGTCGGCGGGGCCTCGCTGGACGCGGACGAGTTCGTCAAGATCGTGCGTTTCCGCGATCAGTGAGCACACCCGTGAGTAGGCGGTAGCGACGATCCGTCGTACCCTTGCGGGGCCGAAGCTGTTATTTGGAACGTGAGACTTCAAACAGGCTCCGGCCCCGCAGTCCATCCGTATCCGAGGAAGTTGGTCCAGCCGTGGTTTTGGGGTTCTCGATCGCCCTGATCGTCTTCAGCCTGCTGCTGATGCTGCTGGTGCTGATGCACAAGGGCAAGGGCGGCGGCCTCTCCGACATGTTCGGTGGTGGCATGCAGTCCTCCGTGGGCGGCTCCTCGGTCGCCGAGCGGAACCTGGACCGGATCACCGTGGTGATCGGTCTGCTGTGGTTCGCGAGCATCATCGTCCTCGGCATGCTGATGAAGACGAACAGCTGATCCGCGGCTCGCACACACGCACAATCCGCACGTAAGGCCCCATGTTCGGTACGCGCCCCTGAGCGCGGCCTATCATGGGGCTTGCGTCTAGGTGCGGGGACGGTAACTCCCAACACTGGACGCGCGTTGGGCCTTACGTAGACTGAGGCGCTCGCAACGAAGCGACACGCCGACTCGCTTCGCGGCACCATCACGCAGGGAGTTACACCGTGGCAAGTGGCAACGCGATCCGAGGTAGCCGGGTCGGGGCGGGGCCGATGGGCGAGGCCGAGCGCGGCGAGTCCGCGCCGCGTCTGCGCATCTCCTTCTGGTGCTCCAACGGGCACGAGACGCAGCCCAGCTTCGCCAGCGACGCGCAGGTGCCCGAGACCTGGGACTGCCCGCGCTGTGGCTTCCCGGCCGGCCAGGACCGGGACAACCCGCCGGACCCGCCGCGCACCGAGCCGTACAAGACGCACCTCGCGTACGTACGGGAGCGGCGCAGCGACGCGGACGGCGAGGCGATCCTCGCCGAGGCGCTCGCCAAACTGCGCGGCGAGATCTAGGAGTTGACCCCGGCCGGGCGCCTTCGGGCGCCTGGCCGCAGTCGTCTCCGCGGCCGGGTCCCGGTCCGTTGTCAGTGGTGCCCTCTACGGTTTGCACATCGGCGAATCATGAGGGGGCGACGGTGACGACGGGGGAGCGGGCACCCGCGTGGCGCGGGGGATTCGGACGGCTGTGGACGGCCGCCGTGGTCTCCCGGTTCGGGGACGCCTTACGGACCGCCGCGCTGCCCCTGCTGGCCGCGCGGCTGACCGACGACCCGCTCGCCATCGCCTCCGTGACCGCCTGCGGCTATGTCCCGTGGCTGCTGTTCGGGCTGCTCGGCGGTGCCGTCGCGGACCGGGTGGACCAGCGGCGCGCCATGTGGGCCGCGGACACGGTCCGAGGGCTGCTCGTGGCCGCCTTCGCGCTCGCCGTGGGCCTCGGCCACGCCTCGATCCCGCTGCTGCTCGTGCTCACCTTCGCGCTGACCACCCTCCAGACGCTCTTCGACAACGCGTCCACGGCCCTGCTGCCCGCCCTGGTCGACCGCCAGGCCCTCGGCGGAGCCAACGCCCGGCTGATGACCGGTCAGCAGGTCGCCGGCGGCCTGCTCGGCGCCCCGCTGGTGCCGCTGCTGCTCACGGCCGGCGCGTTCATGCCCTTCGCGGCCGACGCGAGCACCTATCTGGTCGCCGCCGCCCTGGTCGCCTCGCTCCGCACCCGGCCCCCGGACCGGCCGCCACGCCCGGCCGGCAGCACCCTGCGCACCGAGATCGGCGAAGGCCTGCGCGCCCTGTGGCAGGACCGGGCGCTCCGCGCGGTCTGCGTCTCCACCCTGCTCTGCAACATCGGCATGGGCGCCCTGATCGCCACCCTGGTGCTGCACGTGACGCGCTGGCTGCACGCGGGCACCGCGGGATACGCGGCGGCCATGACCGCCTACTCGGCGGGCAGCATCGCCGGCGGCTTCCTCGCCCAGCGCGTCGCCCGCCGCACCGGCCGGCCGCGGGCCCTGCTGGTCGCCGGCACGGTCCAGACGGCCGCCCTGGTCCTCATGGGCACCGTCCGGCAGCTCGGCGCCCTGGTCGCCGGCATGCTGCTGCTCGGCGCGATGGGCATGGTGTGGAACGTCAACCAGATCACGCTGATGCAGCAACGCGCCCCCGAGTCGATGACCGGCCGGATCGCCGCCGCCTTCCGCACCTGCGCCACGTCCGGGGCTCCGCTCGGCGCCCTGCTGGGCGGAGCCGTCGCCGGCGCCGTCGGCCTGAACGGGCCCTCGCTCCTCGCCGCCGCCCTCTTCGGACTGGCCGTCACCTCGTTGATACCGGTGCGCCGGCCGGACGTACCTGTTGTTGCGCCGCCGGACAGCGTGACGGCAGGCGGTGTCCCGCGCTGATCAACTAGGTTGGAACCGGCAGGCGGGGCAGCCGTGCAACAGGACAGGTGCAAGGAAGAAGGCTGAAGTCGCACATGAACGCAGACGGCCGTACCAGGCTCAACCAGACGCCCGAGTGGACCGCGCTCGCCAAGCACCGCGAGGAGCTGGCCGGCACCCATCTGCGGGACCTGTTCGCCGCCGACCCGGGGCGTGGCACCGGCTACACCCTCCAGGTCGGCGACCTCCACATCGACTACTCGAAGCACCTCGTCAACGACGAGACGCTGCGGCTGCTGCGGGAGCTGGCCGCCGCCACCGACGTGTTCGGGCTGCGGGACGCCATGTTCCGCGGCGAGAAGATCAACGTCACCGAGGACCGCGCGGTGCTGCACACCGCCCTGCGCGCCCCGCGCGACGCGGTGGTCGAGGTCGACGGCGAGAACGTGGTGCCGCAGGTGCACGCGGTTCTCGACAAGATGGCCGACTTCGCCGACCGGGTCCGCTCGGGTGCCTGGACCGGCCACACCGGCAAGCGCATCCGCAACGTCGTCAACATCGGCATCGGCGGCTCCGACCTCGGCCCCGCGATGGCCTACGAGGTGCTGCGCAGCTTCACCGACCGCGACCTCACGGTCCGTTTCGTCTCCAACGTCGACGGCGCCGACCTGCACGAGGCCACCCGCGACCTGGACGCGGCGGAGACGCTGTTCATCATCGCCTCCAAGACGTTCACCACGATCGAGACGATCACCAACGCGACGTCTGCCCGCAACTGGGTGCTGGGCGAGCTGAAGGCCGGTCAGGAGGCCGTCGCCAAGCACTTCGTGGCCCTCTCCACGAACGCCGAGAAGGTGTCGGACTTCGGCATCGACACGGCCAACATGTTCGAGTTCTGGGACTGGGTCGGCGGCCGCTACAGCTACGACTCCGCCATCGGCCTCTCCCTGATGATCGCCATCGGCCCGGACCGCTTCCGCGAGATGCTGGACGGCTTCCACCTGGTCGACGAGCACTTCCGCACCGCGCCCGCCGAGAGCAACGTCCCGCTCCTGCTGGGCCTGCTGGGCATCTGGTACGACAACTTCCACGACGCCCAGTCGCACGCGGTGCTGCCGTACAGCCACTACCTCTCCAGGTTCACCGCCTACCTCCAGCAGCTGGACATGGAGTCCAACGGCAAGCACGTGGCGCGGGACGGCAAGGAGGTCGACTGGACCACCGGGCCGATCGTCTGGGGCACCCCGGGCACCAACGGGCAGCACGCCTACTACCAGTTGATCCACCAGGGCACGAAGCTGATCCCGGCGGACTTCATCGGCTTCGCCGAGCCGGTCGCCGAGCTGAGTGGTGAACTCAAGGCGCAGCACGACCTGTTGATGGCCAACTTCTTCGCCCAGACCCAGGCGCTGGCCTTCGGCAAGACCGCCGACGAGGTCCGCGCGGAGGGCGTCGCCGAGGAACTGGTCCCGCACAAGACCTTCGAGGGCAACCGCCCGACGACGACCATCCTCGCCCGCGAGCTGACCCCGTCGGTCCTCGGGCAGCTCGTCGCCCTCTACGAGCACAAGGTGTTCACCCAGGGCGCCGTCTGGGACATCGACTCCTTCGACCAGTGGGGCGTCGAGCTGGGCAAGGTGCTCGCCAAGCGCGTCGAACCGGCCCTGACCGAGGGCGCGGAGGTACCCGGCCTGGACGCGTCGACGAAGGCACTGGTGGCCAAGTACCGGGAGCTGCGCGGGCGGTAGGCCCAAGGCGGCCCGAGACGGCCCGGCCAAGGCGGTCCTGACGTGAAAGAACCCGTACGGCCAGGGGCCGTACGGGTTCTTCTCAAGCGAGGGTTCTCACGGCGAGGCCGGCGGATACAGCGACCTCGGCAGCTGGGCCGCCGCAGTCGTGTCCAGGAGCCACAGGGTGCGTTGGCGGCCCTTGGCGCCGGCCGCCGGGGCCTGGATCTCGCCCGCGCCCGAGAGGGCGATGGCGACGGCCTCGGCCTTGTCCTCGCCCGCCGCCAGCAGCCAGACCTCGCGGGCCGAGCGGATCGCGGGAAGGGTGAGGGAGACCCGGGTCGGCGGCGGCTTGGGCGCGCCGTGCACGCCGACCACCGTGCGCTCCGTCTCCCGGACCGCGGGCAGCTCCGGGAAGAGCGAGGCCACGTGGGTGTCCGGGCCGACGCCCAGCATCAGGACGTCGAAGGTCGGCACCGGACCGTGGTTCTCGGGGTCGGCCGCGGCGGCCAGCTCCGCCGCGTAGGCCTCGGCCGCCGCGTCCACGTCCGTACCCCAGGGGCCGTCCGACGCGGGCATGGCGTGCACGCGCTTCGGGTCCACCGGGACCTGGTCGAGCAGGGCCTCGCGGGCCTGGGTGACATTGCGCTCCGGGTCGCCCTCGGGCAGGAAGCGCTCGTCGCCCCACCAGAGGTCGAGCCGGCTCCAGTCCACGGCGTCCCTGGCCGGTGCCGCCGCCAGCGCCGCGAGCAGGCCGTTGCCGTTGCGGCCGCCGGTGAGGACCACGGACGCCTCGCCCCGGGAGGCCTGGGCGTCCACGATCTTCGTGATCAGACGGGCCGCGGCGGCCTGCGCCATCAGTTCCTTGTCGTGGTGCACGACCAGCTGGGGAGTGCTCATGTCGCCTTCGCCCTCTTCTTCAGCGGTGCCGGTTCCTGCGCCGCCTCTGTCGTGGGAGCCTCGGCAGCGGCTTCGGGAGCCGCCGCGACGGTGACCGGTTCTCCTTTGGGCGACGGGTCCGGGTCCGGGGCCGGGTCCGGCGGCACGGCGGCCGACGACGCGTTCAGCCGTTCCACGCCGAACCGCAGCGCCGACGCGTAGGTGTCGTCCGGGTCGAGCCGGCGCAGCTCCTCCGCGATCAGCTCGGCGGTGTCCCGGCGCTTCAGCGCCACCGCGCGGTCCGGCTGCCCGTCGATGGAGAGGGTGGCGAGGGAACCGTCCGCGCGGTCCAGCGCGATCGGGCCCTCGCTGGTGTGCATCCGGACCGCCGTCAGACCGGGGCCCGCGGAGAGCGACCGCTTGACGGGGACGTCCAGCCGGTCCGCGAGCCACATCGCGAGCAGCTCGCAGCTCGGGTTGAACTCCTCGCCCTCCACCTCGACGGCCTTGACCTCGCAGACCACCTGGTCCAGGGCCGCCGCCAGCATCGAGCGCCAGGGGGTGATCCGGGTCCAGGACAGGTCCGTGTCGCCGGGGGTGTAGGTGTCCGCGCGGGCGGACAGTTCCCGTACCGGCTGCTCGGAGGCGTAGGTGTCGGTGACCCGGCGCTGGGCGAGAGCGCCCAGCGGGTCCTTCGCCGGGTCGAGCGGGGCGTTCACCGGCCACCAGACGACGACCGGGGCGTCCGGCAGCAGCAGCGGCAGGACGACCGAGTCGGCGTGGTCGGCGACCTCGCCGTGCAGCCGGAGCACCACCGTCTCGCCGGTGCCCGCGTCCGCGCCCACCCGGACCTCGGCGTCCAGCCGGGACGCCGTACGGTCGCGGGGCGAGCGGGAGACGCGCTTGATGACGACCAGCGTGCGCGAGGGATGCTCGTGCGAGGCGTCGCCGCCCGCCTTCAGGGCGTCGTAGGCGTTCTCCTCGTCGGTGACGATGACAAGGGTCAGCACCATGCCCACGGCGGGCGTGCCGATGGCCCGGCGGCCCCGCACCAGCGCCTTGTTGACCTGGCCGGCCGTGGTGTCCGTGAGGTCTATCTTCATGGCCGGCGCCAGCTCCGTCCGTCTCGTGCGAGCATCTCGTCGGCCTCGACGGGACCCCAGGTGCCCGACTTGTACTGCGCGGGCCTGCCGTGCTTGTCCCAGTACTCCTCGATCGGGTCGAGGATCTTCCAGGACAGCTCGACCTCCTCGGTGCGCGGGAAGAGGTTGGCGTCGCCCAGCAGCACGTCCAGGATCAGCCGCTCGTAGGCCTCCGGGGAGGACTCGGTGAAGGACTCGCCGTAGGCGAAGTCCATCGACACGTCCCGGATCTCCATCGAGGTGCCCGGCACCTTGGAGCCGAAGCGGACCGTGATGCCCTCGTCGGGCTGGACGCGGATGACGATCGCGTTCTGCCCGAGCTCCTCGGTGGCGGTGTGGTCGAAGGGCGAGTGCGGCGCCCGCTGGAAGACCACCGCGATCTCGGTGACCCGGCGGCCGAGGCGCTTGCCGGTGCGCAGGTAGAAGGGGACGCCCGCCCAGCGGCGGTTGTCGACCTCGACCTTCACGGCGGCGTAGGTGTCGGTCTTCGACTTGGCGTCGATGCCGTCCTCTTCGAGGTAGCCGATGACCTTCTCGCCGCCCTGCCAGCCGGCCGCGTACTGGCCGAACACGGTCGACCTGCCCAGGTCCTTCGGCAGCCGTACGGCGCCGAGCACCTTCTCCTTCTCCGCGGCCAGCGCGTCCGCGTCGAAGGAGGACGGCTCCTCCATGGCGGTCAGGGCCATCAGCTGGAGGAGGTGGTTCTGGATGACGTCACGGGCGGCGCCGATGCCGTCGTAGTAGCCGGCGCGGCCGCCGATGCCGATGTCCTCGGCCATGGTGATCTGCACGTGGTCCACGAAGGACCGGTTCCAGATCGGCTCGAACATGGTGTTGGCGAAGCGCAGCGCCAGGATGTTCTGGACGGTCTCCTTGCCGAGGTAGTGGTCGATCCGGAACACCTGGTCCGGCTCGAACACCTCGTGCACGACCTTGTTGAGCTCCTCGGCCGACTTCAGGTCGTGGCCGAAGGGCTTCTCGATGACCGCGCGCCGCCAGGAGCCGCCGGACTGGTCGGCCAGCCCGTGCTTCTTCAGCTGCTGGATGACCACCGGGAAGGAGCGCGGCGGCACGGACAGGTAGAAGGCGAAGTTGCCGCCGGTCCCCTGCGCCTTGTCCAGCTCCTCGATGGTGGAGCGCAGCCGCTCGAAGGCGTCGTCGTCGTCGAAGGTGCCCTGGACGAAGCGCATCCCCTGGATGAGCTGCTGCCAGACCTCCTCGCGGAACGGGGTGCGGGAGTGTTCCTTGACGGCGTCGTGGACCTCGGCGGCGAAGTCCTCGTTGGCCCACTCACGGCGGGCGAAGCCGACCAGGGAGAAGCCCGGCGGCAGCAGACCCCGGTTGGCGAGGTCGTACACGGCGGGCATGAGCTTCTTGCGGGAGAGGTCGCCCGTGACGCCGAAGATGACCAGGCCCGACGGCCCCGCGATACGCGGGAGCCGTCGGTCGGCGGGGTCACGCAGCGGGTTGCTGCTTGACAAGATGTCAGCCCTCCGAGGGGGCCAGGCGCTCCAGCTCCGCCTGGGTCGACTTGAGCAGGTCGTTCCAGGACGCCTCGAACTTCTCGACGCCCTCGTCCTCCAGGACCTGGACCACGTCGTCGTACGAGATCCCGAGCGCCTCGACGGCGTCGAGGTCGGCGCGGGCCTGCTCGTACGTGCCGGTGATCGTGTCGCCGGTGATCTCGCCGTGGTCCTCGACCGCGAAGAGGGTGGCCTCCGGCATGGTGTTCACCGTGTTCGGCGCCACCAGATCGTCGACGTACATGGTGTCCTTGTACGCCGGGTCCTTCACGCCGGTGGAGGCCCACAGCGGACGCTGCTTGCGGGCGCCCGCGGACTCCAGCGCGTTCCAGCGGTCGGAGGAGAAGACCTCCTCGTACGCCTGGTAGGCGAGCCGGGCGTTGGCGACGGCGGCCTTGCCGCGCAGCGCCTTCGCCTCGTCGGTGCCGATCCCGTCGAGGCGCTTGTCGATCTCGGTGTCCACCCGGGACACGAAGAACGACGCCACCGAACGGATCTGCGACAGGTCGAGGCCGCGCTCCCTGGCCTTCTCCAGGCCGGTCAGGTAGGCGTCCATGACCTTGCGGTAGCGCTCCAGCGAGAAGATCAGCGTGACGTTGACGCTGATGCCGAGGCCGATGACCTCCGCGATCGCCGGGATGCCCGCCTCGGTGGCCGGGATCTTGATGAGGGTGTTGGGCCGGTCCACCAGCCAGGCCAGCTGCTTGGCCTCGGCGACGGTCGACTTGGTGTTGTGCGCCAGGCGCGGGTCGACCTCGATCGACACCCGGCCGTCCTGGCCGTCGGTCGCCTCGAAGACCGGGCGCAGGATGTCGGCGGCGTCGCGGACGTCCGCCGTGGTGATCATGCGGATGGCCTCTTCGACGGTGACCTTGCGGGCGGCGAGGTCCGAGACCTGCTGGTCGTAGCCGTCGCCCTGCGAGATCGCCTTCTGGAAGATCGTCGGGTTGGTGGTGACGCCCACGACGTGCTGCTGGTCGATCAGCTCGGCGAGGTTGCCGGACGTGATCCGCTTGCGCGACAGGTCGTCCAGCCAGATCGCGACGCCTTCTTCGGAGAGGCGCTTGAGTGCGTCTGTCATGGAATTACATCTCCTACGTGTCGTATATGAGCGTCAGCGCTGGGCGGCGGCGATGGATTCCCGGGCCTTGTCGGCCACGTTCTCGGCAGTGAAGCCGAACTCCTGGAAGAGCACCTTGCCGTCCGCGGAAGCACCGAAGTGCTCCAGGGAAACGATGCGGCCGGCGTCGCCCACGTACTTGTGCCACGTGAGACCGATGCCCGCCTCGACCGAGACGCGAGCCCTGACGGACGGCGGCAGAACGCTGTCCCGGTACCCCTGGTCCTGCTCCTCGAACCACTCCACGCACGGCATGGACACCACACGGGTGGGGACGCCGTCGGCCTCCAGGCGCTCGCGCGCCTCGACGGCGACGTGCACCTCGGAACCGGTGGCGATGAGGATGACCTCCGGGGCTCCGTTCGAAGCCTCGAACAGGACGTAACCGCCCTTGACGGTGTCCTCGTTGGACTCGTACACCGGCACGCCCTGGCGGGTCAGCGCGAGCCCGTGCGGGGCGCCCTTGCCGAACACCTTGGTGTAGCGCCGGAGGATCTCGCGCCAGGCGATCGCGGTCTCGTTGGCGTCGGCGGGACGTACGACGTTGAGGCCGGGGATGGCGCGCAGCGAGGCGAGGTGCTCGACCGGCTGGTGGGTCGGGCCGTCCTCGCCGAGGCCGATGGAGTCGTGCGTCCACACGTAGGTCACCGGCAGGTGCATCAGCGCCGACAGGCGGACGGAGTTGCGCATGTAGTCGGAGAAGACGAGGAACGTACCGCCGTAGACGCGGGTGTTGCCGTGCAGGGTGATGCCGTTCAGCTCCGCGGCCATGGAGTGCTCGCGGATGCCGAAGTGGATGGTGCGCCCGTAGGGGTCCGCGCCCGGCAGCGGGTTGTCCGCCGGCAGGAACGAGCTGTCCTTGTCGATGGTCGTGTTGTTCGACCCGGCGAGGTCGGCGGAACCGCCCCACAGCTCGGGGATCACCGCGCCGAGGGCCTGGAGCACCTTGCCGGAGGCGGCACGGGTCGCGACGCCCTTGCCGGGCTCGAAGACCGGGATCTTCTCCTCCCAGCCCTTGGGTAGCTCGCCAGCGGCGATGCGGTCGAAGTCGGCGGCCCGCTCGGCGTTGTTGTCACGCCACAGCTGGAAGGACTTCTCCCACTCGGCCTTGGCGGCCGCGCCGCGCTCCTGGGCCTGCCGGGTGTGGGCGATGACCTCCTCGGCGACGTCGAAGCTCTTCTCCGGGTCGAAGCCGAGGACGCGCTTGGTGGCCGCGACCTCGTCGGCGCCCAGCGCTGAGCCGTGGGCGGCCTCGGTGTTCTGCGCGTTCGGGGCGGGCCAGGCGATGATCGAGCGCATCGCGATGAAGGACGGCCGGTCCGTGACCGCCTTGGCCGCCTCGATCGCGTTGTAGATGGCGTGCGGGTCCAGGTCGCCGTCCGGCTTCGGGGCGATCCGCTGCACGTGCCAGCCGTACGCCTCGTACCGCTTGACGGTGTCCTCGGAGACGGCCGTCTCGGTGTCGCCCTCGATCGAGATGTGGTTGTCGTCCCACAGCAGGATCAGGTTGCCGAGCTTCTGGTGGCCGGCCATCGAGGACGCCTCGGCGGAGATGCCCTCCTGGAGGCAGCCGTCACCGGCGATGCAGTAGATGTAGTGGTCGAAGGGGGACTCGCCCTGCGGCGCCTCCGGGTCGAACAGACCGCGCTCGTAGCGGGAGGCCATGGCCATGCCCACGGCGTTGGCGACACCCTGGCCCAGCGGACCGGTGGTGGTCTCCACGCCCCTGGTGTGGCCGTACTCCGGGTGACCGGGGGTCTTCGAGCCCCAGGTGCGGAAGCCTTCGAGGTCCGACAGCTCCAGGCCGAAGCCGGCCAGGTACAGCTGCGTGTAGAGGGTCAGCGACGAGTGACCGGCGGACAGCACGAAGCGGTCGCGGCCCACCCAGTCGGGATCGGACGGGTCGTGCCGCATCACCTTCTGGAAGAGGGTGTACGCGGCCGGCGCCAGGCTCATCGCCGTACCCGGATGGCCGTTGCCGACCTTCTGTACGGCATCGGCGGCCAGGACGCGGGCGGTGTCGACGGCCCGCTGGTCCAACTCGGTCCAGTG